>CAKZLM010000176.1 GCA_937126915.1 uncultured Alphaproteobacteria bacterium | reverse complement strand
AAGATCAATCCCAACAGCGACCCAATTTTGGTCTGTTACATGTGACATAAAGCGGCGTAATAGCATCGGGTTATTCCTTTAGATGGCTGTCGTTTGATCGCATTCTTGTGTGATGCTTTAAATCAAGTGGTGGTGCTTTAAAAAATGGTCCGTTGTTAAGGATGGTGCCTCAATTGGGGGGAAATGTCCAATTCCTGCCATTCTAATGATGGTCATGTTCGGGAAAAGCGTTTCAAACGCATCACACGCATGGCCGCCAGAAATGGGATCATCGGTGCCATTAATCATTAAAAGTTGATGCTTGGTTTCTTGTAAGGCCTTAACCCAACGATCACGGTTTTCAATGCGTTCGGTCATATAATGAATGCGGCGGGCAAGTGATGCCTTGCCGTTAATGCCAATGGTGGATCGCCAAATATCATCAAACTGTTGGGCGCTTAGGCTGGTATTTTTTCCCATAATAGCGGCAAGTGATCGGCTGAATTTGGCTTTGCGGGTTAGTTGGGCAATGAGTGGCCCAAAGGGACCTAATAGTAGTTTTTGAATGCGCCTTGGGCGATGATGGTCAACCACCAAGCCACCATTTTGTAGAACTAACGAGTTAATTGTGAAAGCTAAGCTGCCCGCATTTTCACGGTGGATCATTTCTTGTGCAACAGTATCGCCCACATCATGTGCCAGCACGTGGCATTCTTTGTGGCCTAAATGACCTAACAGGTCTGCCATCATGTCCACTTGATCAAAGATGGTGCAACGCTTTTTGGTGCGGTTATGGCTTTGGCCATAATCCAACATATCAGGAATGATCAGGGTGAAATGCTGTTTTAGGACCTCTGCCATGTCAGCATAATCATAGCCAGATGTTGGAAAGCCATGAATCATCAATAAGGCAGGGCCTTGCCCCATGGTTTGATAAAAAACGTCATGATCCCGCCATGAAAAACGCTGACCGCTTTCGTGCCATTGATCAAATGTTAAGGTCATGGTCAGGCTATTCCTTTATTGTTTGGCCTTTATTGATTGGCAACGGATTGGATGAAGCTACCAACCACCTCTAAATATAAGCTTTCATTTTCGCGCATGGTTGAATGGCCCGCATCGGGGATAATTTCGGTTTTGGCATTTTGAATGCTGTTGGCAAAGCGGTGGCAACTGCGCGGGTGTGCCTCATCAAACTCACCACAAACCATTAAGGTGGGTGCCGTAATGTTGGATAATTCATCGGCAATGGAATAGGTCTTTAAAGTGCCGGTGGCGAAAAAGTCGCTGGTGCCCCACATATATTCATATAGGACAGGGTTCCAATCGGCGCCACCTTCACGGTAATTGGCACCGGGGCAGGGGTCTTTGCGGCACATGTGATATTGATAAAAAACCTCTGTGGCTTTTAAGTAGGCTGGGTCATTTGTCGTGCCCGCTTTTTCATGTTTTATCAGGGTGTCGCGCACATCTTTGGGCAGTTGCTGCTTCCAAAGATCATTATCAGCAACCCATTGGGCGGTATCAATTAAGGGGCTGGAGAGAATAACACCGACCAAGCCATCGGGTTGACGCAGGGCATATTCCGCCGCAACGGTGCCACCCCAACTGTGACCCGCCATAATAACCTGATCCAGATTTAATGCGCTGCGAATAGCATCCACTTCATCAATGAAACGGCTAACCTTCCAATGCTCGGTCCCCTCAGGGCGGGATGATTTTCCTGACCCTAATTGATCATACAAAATGACGGGGTATTGATCAGCAAATTGCACATATGACATGTTGCCGCGATGGGTGCCGCCGGGGCCACCATGGGCTACTATGATCGCTGGGCGCTTGCCTAGGTGTTGGACCCCATTGAGGCGATACCAAATTTTGCCACCTTCTACCTCAATATAACCCGCAATGTCTGGGTCTTGATGGGCAAAGGCTGGCTGACTAAATAATATTGCAATAATGACGATCAAATATTTCATGATTGTTTCCCCCTAATGTGGTTGGCACATAGCCAATTGGTTAAATGCTATGCTACCATGGCTTATCTGTAAAATGAAAACAGCCATGGGCCAGAATTTATAAGCAAGCATTATTTCCTCTGCTTTGTGCTAGCATTGACAGTGGTATAGGTGTTTTTGACAAGCTATTCATTGCGTGGTCTAGTGATAATCTTTGAATAAAGCGCGATTAGGCTTGAAAAAGCGGGTGGGTGCCACTTATATGGTGAGGCTATGTAACTATTATTTCATCTATGATGGGGGATAAAGACGGTCGATGACCTTATTGATTTTTTATTTGTTGCTGGCTTTATTGGTTTCGTGCTTTTGCTCGATCTCAGAAGCAGTTCTTTTGTCGGTGCGTCCATCTTATGTGGCGGCCCTAAAATCAAAAGGCAGCGCCAGTGCCCCTATTTTGCAAAATTTAATTGATAATTTAGATCGTCCTTTAGCCGCTATTTTAACCGCCAACACCATTGCCCATACCGTTGGTGCAGCGGGTGTGGGGGCGCAGGCAGCCGCGCTTTTTGGTGATGAATATTTGGGGCTTATCTCTGCCATTTTAACTTTTTTAATTTTGGTGTTGTCTGAAATTATTCCCAAAACCATTGGCGCTAATTATTGGCAACAATTGGCCCCGCCCTTTTCACATTTGATTCAATGGCTAACGATTCTATTGGCACCCTTTGTGTGGATGTCAGAAAAATTAACGCGGTTGTTATCGGCGTCTGGCAGCAACGGTAACTTCAGCCGTGCTGAGATGAAGGCGATGGCAGAAATTGGCGCAAAAGAGGGGTTGCTGGAACAAAAAGATGTGAAAATTGTCGCTAATTTGATGCGCCTGAGCAAGGTAAATGTGCGCCATATCATGACACCGCGTCCGGTGATATTTGCCCTGCCAGCTGATCTGACAGTGAAAGATTTTTTTGCCAATCACTTAGATGAGCCGTTCTCGCGCATCCCGCTATTTGGGGATAATCGCGACGATATGCTGGGTTATGTTTTACGCTCAGACATTCTCATTGCTCAGGCCCATGACCAATTTGATAAAACCCTGTCGGACTTAAAGCGTGATTTTTTGATGGTGCCTGATACCCTTACCATCTCTGAAACCTTTGATTTGTTGATGCATGAAAAAACCCATATTGTGTTGGTGGTGGATGAATATGGCACGGTACAAGGGCTGGTAACCCAAGAAGATGTGGTGGAAACCCTGATCGGGTTAGAAATCACAGACGAATCTGATCGGGTGGAAGACATGCAGAAGGTGGCGCATAAGCGTTGGCAGGACCGTATGCGTACCATGGGTATCAATCCTGATACGCTGACCCCAGAAGATGATTGAGGTTCATGGATCACGAAAAGTCTATTTCTTGAATACGCTGGTTTTGTGTTATGGTCGTCATCCTTTAGCGAAAAATGAAACATTGGGGAAAAATTATGTTGCTTAGACTAACCTCTCTTTTCTTCTTATCTTTTTTGTTGATTGCCCAACCGGCGTCGGCCCAATTGTTTGGCGGTGGTAAAGACAAAGATGATAAAAAACGTGCCGACATTATGGAAATGCACGATGAAGTTTTATCAGCCCTTTATAAAGAAGAAGATGATGCAAAAGATTTGATTGATGATTCTTATGGCTATGCGGTGTTCTCAAACGTTGGTGTAAACGTGGTATTTTTGAGCGCTGGTGGTGGTAAGGGCGTTGCGGTTAACCGCAAAACCGGCAAGAAAACCTATATGAAAATGGGGTCAGCTGGTGTTGGTATTGGCCTTGGCGTGAAAGATTTTCGCGCAGTGATGATTTTCCACAGTGAAAAAGCCTTCACCAGCTTCGTTGATAAAGGCTGGGATTTTTCTGGTCAGGCTGACGCTGCGGCTAAAGGGGGCGATAAGGGCGGTGAAATGTCTGGCGCGGTTGATGTGGGTGATGGCGTAACGGTTTATCAAATGACCAAAAATGGCCTTGCCCTACAAGCAACCTTACAAGGCACCAAATATTGGAAAGATGGCGACCTAAACGGTGATTAAGACCCTATAGAAAGATCAGTCATTTTTAAGAAATATGGATAATCTTGTTAGATGCCGCCCCTTGGTGAATGGGGCGCCATTCTTCTTTTATAAGTACTTCCCTTAAAGACATTGCCAGAAAAGCTTGCCAGTTGAAAAGTTTGTTATTAAGCTTTTTTCAAAATTCAACGGGGAGAAAAACCATATGAAAACGAAAAAGACCTTGGCTCGCAAGCGGGTTATTGCACCATTGTTGCTAACTTCTAGCTTGGTAATGGGCGGTCTTGCCATGGCGCAAGATGTGAAAATTGTAAAGCCCGGTGGCATTGGCCAAGCACCACAAGAAATTAGCGCCGATAAGGCGGTGGAAATTGTTGCCAACAGTTATACACCAGACGATGTGATGTTCATGAAAGATATGATCCCACACCATATGCAGGCTGTGGAAATGGCAAATTTGGTTGATGGGCGCACCAACAATCAAAGCATTGAAGGTGTGGCAGGTCGCATTAAAGCTTCACAAGATGATGAAATTAAATTTATGATCGGTTGGTTGTCTGAGCGTGGCGAGGGTGGCATGGGTGACCATGCGGGCCACACTATGATGACCTCAATGAAAATGGCTGGTATGGCTAGTCCTGAGCAGATGAAGCAATTAGCTGATTCGAGCGGGACCGATTTTGATAAATTATTTCTAGAATTAATGATTGCACACCATAAAGGGGCTATTGCCATGGTGCGTGATCTGCATGATAAATCGGGCTCTGCCTACGACCCAGTATTGTATGATTTTACCAATGAAGTTGTGAATGACCAAAATGCTGAAATCACGCGCATGTCTGTTTTATTGGCAGAATTGTCTGGTGATCCACGCTCTGGCTTAAGTGCTGGTTTGCATGATGCTGGCATGGCCCAAGAAAATATGAAGCTTTTGGCCGCTTTGCCTAAGCCTGCTGGTTTCTTTGACCCAAGCAACCCTTCGGGTAAACCACCATTGAAAGATGAATTGGATGAAGACGGTAAGCCAAAGCGCGGCACGCGTTCTCCACTGCTAAACTTCTCTAACACCGATATTGCCTTTGCAGGTGATAAGGTTGTGGTGGGTAGCTATCATGGCTTTAACGTGTATCAGCTTGATCAGCGCGGTATGCCAGAGCTTTATAGCTCGGTTGTGTGTCCGGGTGGTCAGGGTGACGTGTCGGTAGTTGGTGACTTGCTGATCATGTCGGTTGAGCAAACCCGTGGCCGTGTGGATTGCGGCCTTGAAGGTATCAGCGAAGATGTCAGCGAAGACCGCTTCCGTGGTATTCGTATTTTTGACATCAGTGATTATCAAAACCCAGTGCAAGTTGGGCAGGTTCAAACTTGTCGCGGTTCGCACACCCATTCAATTGTATCAGGCCCTGATGCCGATGGTAAAATCATCGTGTATAACTCAGGCACATCATCCGTTCGTGATGAAGAAGAAATGGCCGGTTGTATCGGTAATGTGCCGGGTGATGACCGTACCGCCTTGTTCCGTATTGACGTGATCGAAATCCCTGTTGATAACCCAGCAGCCTCTCGCATTGTTGATAGCCCAGCGGTTTTTGCTGACCCTGAAACTGGTAACCTTGCTGGCCTATGGCTTGGTGGTGACCATGGTGAAAACACCCAACGCACCAGACAAACCAATCAGTGCCACGATATTACAGTGTTCCCTGATGCTAACTTAGCAGCGGGTGCTTGTTCTGGTAATGGTATTATCTTTGACATTTCTGATCCACGTAAACCAACCCGAATTGATGAAGTGATTGACCCAGGCTTTGCTTATTGGCACTCAGCCACTTTCAACAATGATGGTACCAAGGTTCTCTTCACCGATGAATGGGGTGGCGGTGGCCGTCCTCGTTGTTTGGCGGGTGACCCTAAAACATGGGGTGCAAATGCCATTTACGATATCGTTGATAATGAATTAGAATATCGCAGCACCTATAAGCTACCAGCAGCACAGTCAGAGCAAGAAAACTGTGTGGCGCACAATGGCGCTGTTGTTCCAGTGCCAGGTCGTGATATTTTTGTTCAGGCGTGGTATCAAGGTGGTATTTCTATCCTAGACTTTACCGATAGCCGCAAACCAACCGAGATTGCGTATTTTGACCGTGGTCCGGTTGATGCTGATATGTTGGTGATGGGTGGATACTGGTCAACTTACTGGTATCAAGGTAAAATTTACGGCAGTGAAATTGCCCGTGGTTTGGATGTGTTTGAATTGCTGCCAAGCAACTATCTAACCGCCAATGAAATTGCCGCGGCTGCTGTTGCTGACCAAGGCCCAATGTTTAACCCGCAACAGCAATATAAAGTACAATGGCCTGCCGTTCCTGTGGTGGCGCGTGCTTATATTGACCAGTTAAACCGCAGTGAAGCCCTAAGTGCAGAACAAAATGCCGCTTTGGCGTCTGCCCTTGATAATGCCGAGGCGCGCTTAAACGCCAATGGCAGTGATGCTGCTTTGGCAACGCAATTGGCGTCTTTGGCTGGTACGGTGCAAAATGGTGGTGGGGATGACATGACCCAAACCCGCCGCACCCGTTTGGCTGATACTTTAAACGGTATTGCAGCTAAATTACGTTAAGCAACGTTGAAAGAAACGATGAAGAAGCCAGCCTTTCGGGGCTGGCTTTTTTGTGTTTGGAGAATGCAGTAGCGTACCATATGATGGTGGTTCAGGTGGAATTATGTGGGGAGGGCATGATGAAAATGTATCATTTGAAATGGATGAGAGGATTGGCTTTGTTGGGTGCCATGAGTGTTTCATCCTTTGCTCAAGAGGTTTATCAAGTGGCTGATTATGCGATTGACCCTGATTACCCGCCCGGCATTCATGAGGTGGGCTTTACGTCTTACGGCGATCGATTGAACGGTTTGTTTTATAGCGCCAATGGCGAAGGCCCGCATCCAGCGGTGGTTCTATTACATGGCTATCCGGGTAATGAGAAAAACCTTGATATCGCACAAGAGTTGCGTCGCCAAGGGTGGGGTGTGTTCTTTTTTCATTATCGCGGCGCGTGGGGTAGCGAGGGTGAGTTTTCTTTCCTAAACGCTGCTGCGGATGTGGGGTCTGCCCTATCCCATTTAAGAGAAAATGCTGAGAAATACCGAATTGACACCAGCCGCTTATCGATTGTGGGGCATTCTATGGGAGGGCAAATGACCCTTGCGGGTGCCAGTGAAGATGCGGGGGTTAAATGTGCTGTTACCATGGCAGCGGCTCCCTTGGATGACCCCGGTTATAATCAAATGGGAGAGGATTATGTCGCTGGCTTTCGTCAATATGCTGATGGGTTGATCATGTTGAATGGTCATGATGGCAGCAACGTGATTGAGCAAGATGTTGCCTTTGGCGAGAAATATACCTATGAAAAAGCCTTAGAGGGTCTTAAGGGCAAAAAGCTCTTGCTGATTGCGGCCACTGAAGATCAAGCTGTACCTGTAAGCGTTCATTATGACATGGTTGAAAAGTTCCCTGCCGCCAACCTTGAAATTACGACCCAACTTTATAAAACCGACCACAGCTTTTCTGGGTTTCGTTTAAAATTAGCCGATAAAATCACTGGCTGGATGAGCACAAATTGTCGATAACATAAAAGATGAAGGGTATAAATAGGTTTATGGTATCTTCTGACAAGTCACCCCAGATCATGAATTATGATAGCATCAAAGAGCAAGATGACCGTTTTGAGGCCAGCACCCCTTTGACCCGTTTGTTGATGCTGGCGGGGCAGAAAAACGCTGATATGACCATTGACGACGAATTGCTGAAAATTCGGGGTCAATATATGAATTATCAGGATTATTTGGCAGCGACCAAAGCCTTGATTAAACGCCTAGGGACAGAAGATTGTGGCTATCAGGTGGGGCGGTCTTTTGAATTTAGCAATTTAGGGGTTTTGGGTCATGCTATGATCAGCAGTGCGACCCTAAAGGAAGCCATTGAAACCTATATGATGTATCGTGATGCCTTTGGCGCGGTATTCCCTTTAACCCTTAAGGCTGATGGGAAACTTGTCAGTATTGAAGCGGATATTAAATCTGATGACCCACAAATAAGCCGATATTTGGCAGAAAATTGGATCACGGCATTTTCTAAGCTGGCAGAATTGGTGTCTGATCCTTATGGTTTGCCTTTTGCAGCGGTTCATTTTGCTATTAAACAGCCCGACTATTATCAAGAATATGAGGCTTTGTTCCAATGCGAGGTGCATTTTGAGCAGCCAGTAACGGCAATGATTTTGTATCAGGAGGCCATGGAGTATCCCTTAAAATATCGCAATTTTGGGGTGCATCGTTTATGTGTCAATGAATGTGAATTTGCAAGACGGATGTTGCAGCATAATGATAACCTTAGTCACTTTGTAAAGGCGAAATGTTATCAGGCCTATGGTACATTTCCAACTATTGCTAGCCTGTCAAAAACCATGGGCTTGTCTGAACGAACTTTGCGACGCCGTCTAACCGCGCAAGGTTTGTCTTTCCAGAAAATGATCCTTGATGCCAAAATGAAGCGGGCCCTGAATTATTTGCAAAACCAACTGCCGATCAAAGAAATTGCTCATATTTTGGGTTATGGTGATGTGCAAAGCCTTCATCGCAGCTTCAAAGACTATTATGGTGTTGCGCCCGGCCAATATGAAACACTCACAGAAATTAAGCAGAAGTAAAAAAGCCAGAAGACGAATCTTCTGGCTTTATGGTCTATAAGGTCATTGCTTTATGTTTTATTAGAACTGATATTTCAAACCAGCTTTCAGTGTGCGTGGTGCGTTATAGTAACGACCTTCCATGCCCACCAAGCTGCGTACTGATGATATATACGCTTTATCAAAAATGTTTTCAGCAGACACATAAACCATCCATTTTTCATTGAAGGTTAGGTCAGCGCGTAAGTTAAACAGTTGACTGTCTTCTGAGCGCAAAGCTTCGGTGTTTTTGATATCGCGATAGCTGCCATTGGTAATGGTGTACCAAGCACTGATATTCATCACTGAACTATCAGAAACGCGTTTGTTCCAATCTACCTGAACAGATGTTGAAAGCTTTGGCGTGCCAGGCAATTCATTGCCAAGGTGGATAGCCACATCATCAGCATCATCAGAATCCCACTTGGTTACTTCGGTATCCAAATATGTACCATTGATTGAGAACGTCAGAGGTGTCGAAACGCGCCATTTAACTTCCATATCAATACCAGAAATTTCTGATGCCGCTGCGTTTTGGATAATGGCCTCTGGGAAGCCTGCACCAAGGTCAACCAAGGCAATAACTTGTTTGTCCGTGTAATCATTATAGAAGAGTGAGCCGGCAAAATAGAAGTTGCCATCCATTGCGGTTATTTTGGTGCCCATTTCATAGGTCCAAACTGTTTCGGCTTTAAATGGGGTGAAAGAAGACGGTTCTGTAATGCCTGAACCGTCAAAGCCACCACTTTTGAAGCCATTGCCAACCGAGAAATAATAAAGTGTATTCTCAGATGGGGTCCAGTTTAGGGCTGCCTTGCCTGAAAAATTGCCTTCATCATAGGTAGGTTCGCCATAAATACCGTCACCAGCGGTGTTAGGATAGACACGATCAACCACGCCAACGCCGAAAGGATTAACGGCAATAGATCCACCTTTGTAAGATTTGCTTTCGTCGGTATAACGCACGCCAAGTGTGGTTGATAAGGTGTCGTTTAGCGCAGCGTCAACCTGACCGAATGTTGCCCATGCTTTGTCTTTTTCAACAAAGGCAGTATCCAATTCACCTAAAAGCAGGTCATGAGATGTAAGCTTACGGAAATAATCGATGTCATCTTGGGTGATAACGCCACCAATAATCCATTTATGATTATCAGCTGTTTCACCTGAGATGGTTACCTCTTGGCTTTTGGTTTCAATGTCTTCATCAAAGGATGCTTCGGCAATGCGGGTTGGAACAAAGTCACCAATTTGATAAGTGCGTGACATATTCTCAAGGCTTGAGGTTGATGAAATCACCAAATCATTCACGGTCCAGTTCAGTTTTAAGACGGCGCTGATTTGTTTGGTGTCGGTCTTTGGCTCAACATTGTCATAGTCGTAATATGGCGCGTCATTTGGTGGAGTGAAGGCTCTTAGACGGTCACCGTTGGCGTTGGTAGAACCGATCAGCTCTGACTTGTCACGGCCATATTGTAATTTAAAGTTTGCGTTAAAGGTGTCGCTTAAATCGGCATCAAAGATACCGCGCAAGGCGAACACGTCTTTATCACCGTAACCGTCTTCGGCACCTGTGTCTTCAATGCCAGGTACGATGCCAGGAACACGAGTGAAGCCAGCAAGGCTTCCAGCGCCTGTGCGCTTCATATAACCGCCACTCTGTTGAGTGATCGCAGCCAATCG
The DNA here is from genome assembly GCA_937126915.1 of uncultured Alphaproteobacteria bacterium. Taxonomy (GTDB): domain Bacteria; phylum Pseudomonadota; class Alphaproteobacteria; order Sphingomonadales; family SMXR01; genus CAKZLM01. The sequence continues at coordinate 311 of CAKZLM010000176.1, read as the reverse complement.
CATTCTAAATGTATCGCTGGCTGCAAGGCTGGCGGCGGCTTTAAAATCAAGGCCTGAATGATTGTTGGCTGTAATGTCAGCATACCCTTCAGTGTCTTGGCCCGGTTGGGTGCTGATAAAGTTTACCGCACCCGCTGTGGCGTTACGGCCATAAAGGGCTACTTGTGGGCCTTTTAGAACTTCAACGCGTTGCATATCGAATAGTGGCATCGTCAAAAGTGAGCTGAACGGCATATAAGCGCCATCAATATAGGCAGCTACCGACTGGTTGTTGTTGCTCCAAGGGTTGGTGGTACCACTACCGCGCAGGG
>CAKZLM010000175.1 GCA_937126915.1 uncultured Alphaproteobacteria bacterium | reverse complement strand
TCTCTACGGCCTCAATGGCTGGTTTTGCCATGGTTTCAGCATCCACATACCATTGGTCGGTTAACCAAGGCTCAATTACCACGCCGCCACGGTCACCATAGGGCACCATGTGTTTATGCGGCTCAACCTTAACCAAGAAACCTTCCGTTTCCATATCTGCGACGATGGCCTTTCGGGCCTCAAAACGATCCATGCCACGGTATTTTTCAGGGGCATTATCGTTAATGCAGGCGTTTTCGTCCATAATATTGATCATTTCAAGGTTTTGGCGTTTGCCTACCTCAAAATCGTTAAAGTCATGGGCTGGTGTCATTTTTACACAGCCAGTGCCTTGCTCTGGATCAGCATAGTCATCAGCAACGATGGGAATTAAACGCCCAACCAACGGCAAGCGTACTTTTTGCCCCACCAAGGCCTTATAGCGATCATCTTCTGGGTGAACAGCAATACCTGTATCCCCCAGCATGGTTTCTGGCCGCGTGGTGGCAATGGTGCCAAACTCACCCGTTTCATTACCCGCATCATCAACAATGGGATATTTAAAGTGCCAGAAATGACCATCCACTTCTTTTTGCTCAACCTCAAGGTCTGAGATAGCGGTTTTAAGCTTAGGATCCCAGTTAACCAAGCGTTGACTTTTATAAAGCAAGCCATCGTTATAAAGCTGAACGAACTTTTTTAATACGGCAGCGGAACGCTGATCATCCATGGTGAAGGCCTCACGGTCCCAATCACAACTGGCACCTAGGCGGCGTAGCTGGCCTGTGATGGTGCCACCTGATTCTTCTTTCCATTGCCATACGCGCTCTAAAAACTTCTCGCGGCCCATGTCGCGGCGGTCAATGCCTTCGTCGTCTAATTGGCGCTCAACCACCATTTGGGTGGCAATTCCCGCATGATCAACACCCGGTTGCCAAAGCACGTCTTTGCCGCGCAAGCGTTCAAATCGAATAAGAACATCTTGCAAGGTGTTATCAAGCGCATGACCCATATGTAATGAACCTGTGACATTGGGGGGCGGCATGACGATGGCATAGGTTTCAGCGCCGACATTTCTGCCGCACTTAAACGCGCCACTGGTTTCCCAGTGTTGATACCATTTCTTCTCGATCTCGCCTGGATTATAGGTCTTGTCCAATGCCATGATTCATACCTTTTATATTCTAATAAAAAAACCGAACGGCTCTTTTAGGACCAATCGACCAAAGGGTCAACGCCATAGAAGCCATTTCTTGCTTATTTCAACAAGTTACCATAAGGTTTTTTCATCCTGAAATACTTTATTGGGGGGAGTAAGATGACCAATAAAATAAAAATATGGGGTTTTGGTGCCGCATCCTTGGCTGTTGCAGCCTTTGGCATTCAAGCCCTAAAAGCCGATGACCATCAGTTAATGGGCTTTTCAAAGGCCAATAGCAAAAACCAATTAAGCATGGAAAAACAATATGATGCCATGCTGGATAGTGAAAATTTAGATGCTTGGATGAAATATATCACGTCTCGTCCGCATCACCTCGGCTCTGCTTTTGGCAAGGAAAAAGCAGAATGGATTCGCGATCAATTTGCCAGTTGGGGCTATGATGCTCAATTGGTGCGTTATGATGTGTTATTTCCAACACCAAAAATTCGCATGCTTGAAATGGTAGCACCAACTACTTACACCGCCACTCTAAAAGAAGACGCTGTTGAAGGCGATAGTACATCTGATCAAGATGACCGCTTACCCCCTTATGTGGCCTTTTCACCCGATGGAGAGGTAACAGCAGAGGTTGTCTTTGTGAACCAAGGCTTAAAGGCTGATTATGAAGATCTTGCTCGCCGTGGCATTGACGTTAAGGGTAAGATTGTGCTTGCCAAATATGGTGGCAGCTGGCGCGGTATCAAACCAAAACTAGCTGAGGAAATGGGTGCTATTGGCACGCTAATCTATACCGACCCCGGTGATGATGGATATTCACGCGGTGACAGTTATCCTAAAGGCCCCATGAAGCACCCAAGCGGTGTGCAGCGCGGCTCTATCATGGACCTACCGATGCGTCCGGGTGATCCATCAACCCCTTATGTGGCATCAAAGGGCAATGTTGACCGTCTTGATCTTGAGGATATTGAGGTTTTTGTCGGCATCCCTACCCTGCCAATTTCCTATGTCGATGCCCTACCTATTTTAAAAGCGCTTGAAGGCCCTGTAGCCCCTGCCCGTTGGACTGGTGGCTTGCCGATTACCTATCATATGGGTCCGGGCCCTGCCAAAGTGCATTTAAAGCTAGAATTTAATTGGGACATTGTACCGCTTTATAATGTGGTGGCGAAAATGGAAGGCTCTGAACTGCCTGATGAATGGGTTATGCGTGGTAATCACCATGACGCATGGGTTCATGGTGCCTCTGACCCAACCTCTGGCATGGTAGCGCTGATGGAAGAAGCGCGCGTGGTGGCAGAGCTTGCTAAACAAGGCATGAAACCTAAACGCACGCTTATCTATGCTGGCTGGGATGGTGAAGAACAAGGCTTGATCGGTTCTGTCGAATGGGTTGAAGACCACCGTGATGAATTGGCCGAAAAGCTTGTTGCCTATATCAACACCGATGGCAATGGCCGCGGTTTCTTAGGCGCGGGTGGTTCACACACTTTAGAAAAAATGTTCGCTGAAATTGCCAATGATGTCAAAGACCCTATTCACACAGATCTTAGCGTCGCTGAGCGGCGTTTAACCTTGCGTAAAGTTATGGGTGATGCCAAGGCCTTTAAAGATGATCGCTATCGCCTCTCTGCCCTTGGTTCGGGCTCTGACTATTCCGGCTTTTTCCAACATTTGGGCATTGCCTCTTTAAACGTTGGTTTTGGTGGTGAAGGCAGCAGCGGTTCTTATCATACCAATTATGATAGTTATGATCACTATACCCGCTTTAGAGACATAGACTTTAAATATGGTAAAGCCCTTGCTCAGGTAGCGGGTCGTGCGACCTTACGCCTTGCAAATGCTGATTTGTTACCGTTTGAATTTACCCGCGTTAGCGAAACGGTTGGTGGATATTTTGACGAGATTAAATCAAGCACCGACAAAATGCGCAAAGATGTTGCACAACACAATGCCTTGTTGAAAGCTGGTGCTTATGACATCGCCTCTGACCCGACAAAGAACTTTGTGGACCCAGAAGCTAAAGATGAAGTGCCTTATCTGGACTTTTCACCTGTTGAGAACGCCTTGGTGGACTTAGAAAAAGCTGCAAAGGCCTTTGATAAAATGCTTAAGGCAATGAAAGCCGATGATTATGGTGTGGCTAAATCTAAACTAGCCAGCATCAATCACAGCTTACAACAGGCCGAACAAATGTTTACTCGGCAAGAAGGCTTACCACGCCGTCCTTGGTTTAGACACCATATCTATGCGCCCGGCTTTTATACGGGTTACGGTGTAAAAACCCTTCCGGGTGTTCGTGAAGGCATCGAAGAATATAAATTTGACGAGGCCCAACAGCAGATTAATAAACTTGCAGAAGTTATTGGTAAATATGTAGAAAACATCAATAGCGCGATGTAATATATCGACATATAAAATATTAAAAAAGGAGAGGTTTCAACCTCTCCTTTTTCTTTAGACAACTTATCTGTCTGACTAATTCTTTTATTTTATCGGCGTGAAATACGGGCGATTTCTTTTTCCACCATATCTTTCACAATATCAGGTAGATTTTCATCCAGATAAGCTTTCAACATTGGCTTAAGCATATCACGCACCAAGTCTTCCAGCGTATTTCCAGCGCCAGCATAGCCTGATACCATCAAAGAAGATAACCCTGCAAATGCGGCCCCAGTCACTTCTTCGGTAACATTTGAAACAATCGCTTCAGCAGGCGCTGGTTCTGGAGTAGGCTCTGGCTCGGGTTCCGGTTCAGGCTCAGGCTCAGGCTCAGGCTCATCTTCAACCACCTCAGTCAGATCAAAGATATCATCAATGGCATCTTGACCCATCGGCTCAGATGGCTCCGGCTCCGGCTCCGGCTCCGGTTCGGGCTCAGGTTCTGGTTCAGGTTCAGGTTCTGGTTCAGGTTCTGGTTCCGGCGAAGGCTCAGGTTTCGCTTTAGCGCTTAATACAGAGTTGACCGCATGGGTAACATGGCCAGTAGCAGGTTGGAGTGCAGGGATTGCTGGAAC
>CAKZLM010000174.1 GCA_937126915.1 uncultured Alphaproteobacteria bacterium | reverse complement strand
GCTTTGGTCAGGACGGTGATGATTTGGTGTTGGTTCCCCTAACAACGGCGCGTAAACGCCTTGTTGGTGGCAACCGCGCGGGTGGCCCTGACTATTTAACCTATATTGAGGTTGAAGTGGCACCCGGATATGACCTTAAAACCGTTGAGGCACAGATTAAAACCTTGATGAAAGAACGCCGTAAAATTGGCCCCGGTCAGGATGATAATTTCTTCATTTATAACCGCGCAGAATTTGTTAGCGCGCGCAGTGAAACGCAACGCACCTTAACGGTTCTATTAGCGGCGATGGCGGGTGTGTCATTAATTGTTGGTGGTATTGGCATCATGAATATTATGCTGGTATCGGTTACAGAACGGACCAAGGAAATTGGATTGCGGTTGGCCATCGGTGCGCGTCAAAGCGATATTTCCCAACAGTTCTTGATCGAGGCAGTCACGCTTTCCGCCATTGGTGGCGTGCTTGGCATTGGCATTGGGATGGGGTTAAGCTTTGCCTTGTCCAAAGTGGGCGGCTGGGCGGTTTTAATCAGCCCGTCAGCAATTGCCTTGGCGGTAATTTTCTCGGTTATTGTTGGGGTGTTTTTTGGGGCCTATCCTGCCAGAAAAGCGTCGCAACTGAACCCCATTGACGCCCTTAGAACAGAATAAAATCTTAGTGAAAATGACATAAATAAAAAAGGCACAGGCAGATTTGTCGGTGCCTTTTTTAATGGGTTGAAGTGAAGATCAATGAGAAACTACTGTCCCATCTCAGCCTTCATATAGGCCAATAAGTCTTCAATCTCTTTATCCTTGCGCAGGCCTGCAAAAGCCATTTTTGTGCCACGAATGGTGCGGCCGGGGGCTTTTAGATATTTCGCCATATTTTCATCGCTCCAAACCATGCCAGATTCTGCCATTGCTTTTGAATAACGGAAATCAGGGTTTTGGCCAGCTTCTTTGCCGAAAATACCATAAAGGTTAGGGCCAATTTTATTGCGGCCACCTTCTTCAAGTGTGTGGCAGGTGCGGCACTTATTCCAAACTCGTTTACCAGCATCAACATCACCAGC
>CAKZLM010000173.1 GCA_937126915.1 uncultured Alphaproteobacteria bacterium | reverse complement strand
CGGTTATTATCGTGACCCACATAATGTTGATAAAGGCGTGGAATATCGCGGAAACTGCGCTCTTCCTCATCATCTTTGCGCATATACCAATCAGAGACCAATTCCATGCCATCTGGGTTGGCGTGGGTTAGTAGGATGATCACATCATCCAAAATGCGCATGGTCTCTTCATCTTCGCGGCTAACAAGCGTGTAGATGGTTTCGGTCAATTGGTGGGCGCCAACAACTTCGGTTGCATGTAGGCCGCCATCAATCCAAATGACCGCTTTACCAATATCAGCATAACGCTTGGCTTCTTCTTCGGTGATTTCATCAGCGCGTGCTAATTTGCGGGCAATCTCTTTATATTCGGCAAGTCTTGCAAAGTTATCAGGCGCTGTAATGGTCGCCATTAATTGATCGCGGCCCTCGGCGGTTTTACCAATGCTTTCCACAATCATACGGGGCGATTCAGATGCCAGCTTGCGGATATATTGTTCAAATTGGGTATAGTTAATCAGTTTATAGTCATCACCAATATTGTGACCAAATTGCTCTTTGGGCGTGGTGACATCTTGATCAGCAACAGCAGGGGCTGCCAGCATCAAAGATGTGACCACTGCCAGCGCACTGATTGAGCGCTTCATGGTTTGCTTGATTGTTGTTTGCATTATGATTTTTCCCTCGTTGAACGGTGCTGCCTAATACAACGGTCAGCACTGATAGCGTCTTTGACAAGACCCCCCTGTCAAAGATCTTTCAGATGTTGGGATTTAATCTTTTGGCCAATTGTTATGCGTTTTATATTCGCTTGGTCATGACAATGATGAACGGTGAATTTTAATAGAAACCCTTCGGGCTTATGATTAAAAAACGGCTGCTCTCTCCCCACCTAAAAGCGTGATTGCATCTAACCAAAGTTTGACAGAAATTTCAATGATTGTTTCTTCTGCCTATAAGGGGGGGGTATAAAAAAGTGCCCCGCTTAAAAGCGGGGCTAGTAGAGAGGTAGGGAAAACAACGTACAAACTTTAAATTTTCTGTGAACCGTGACCAAATTCAGGATAGGCTTCTAGGCCCAGCTCACACTGGTCACCACCTAGATATTCTTCTTCTTCACCCATGCGAACGGTCATGATTTTATTGACCACAAACCACGCGATGCTGCTGGCCACAATCACAAAGGCACCAATGCTGGTAATGCCGATTAATTGATTAAGGAAGGTGGCCTCATTATTGGTGGCTGGAACAATTAGGGTTCCCCAAATGCCGCAGGCGAGATGCACAGGGATGGCACCGACCACATCGTCAATTTTAAGACGGTCAAGGAATGGCACCACATAGATTACGATCATACCACCAACGGCGCCAATAAGGATGGCTTGCCCAAGCGATGGTGTTAGGGGTTCTGCGGTGATGGAGACCAACCCCGCCAAGGCACCGTTTAGGGTCATGGTTAAATCAAACTTGCCAAAGCGGGCCTTCGAAATAAGCATGGCAGAGAGAACGCCGCCAACGGCCGCCATGTTGGTGTTGGCAAAAATTTTGGCAATGGCGCTAACGTCCATGGCGCTGCCCATGGCTAATTGTGATGCGCCGTTAAAGCCAAACCAGCCAAACCACAAGATAAAGGTGCCAAGCGTTGCCAATGGCAGGTTAGAACCCGGCATGGCTTGCACTGCGCCATCTTTTCTAAAACGGCCTTTTCTGGCACCGATGAAAAACACACCGGTTAGCGCCGCCCAACCGCCCACGGAATGGACTAAGGTGCTGCCAGCAAAATCTTGAAAACCCATGACATCTAACCAGCCGCCGCCCCATTTCCAACTACCTGTGACGGGGTAAATCAAGCCAGTTAGGATGGCAACAAAAAGCAAGAAGGGGATTAGACGAACGCGTTCAGCCACAGCACCAGAAACAATTGAGGCCGCCGTTGCCACAAACACCATTTGGAAGAACCAGTCTGAATGGGATGCGTAGGGGGTGCTGGTCAGGTCAGGGCTGGCACTTAATAACGTGCTGTCATCGCCCATCCATAGAAGCAAATGACCAAAATAGCCCCCATCGACATTAAGATACATGAGGTTATAGCCGCATAAATAAAATAATAAGCCTGCCAACGCATAAAGCGCGACATTTTTAAGACAAATATCGGCGACATTTTTGGTGCGAACCAAACCCGCCTCTAACATGGCAAAGCCCGCCGCCATGAACATCACCAAAAAACCACCAATTAGGAATAATAAACTGTTAAATATATAACTGGCTTCAGCTTGGCTCATGGCTGTTAAAGCAGGCTGTGCGGTTTGTTCTGTGTGTGCCGCCAGCACAAGGTTGTTACCAAGACCAGAAGCCTCAAAAGCGAGACTGTCGGTGCCGGTTATAAGGCTAGCACTGACCACGGTAAGGGCCGCGATTGTTTTAAAGGGGGGCGTTGCAGTTAGGCGCAGCATAGAAACCTCTCAAAGAATGTTTGGAAATTTTAATATCTCTTTGTGCATCTTCATTACAAATGCTGTGCCAAAATTGAATTTTAATTATATTTTTAGATTTTCCTTTAATCATCAGTGAGTTGCGCAAAATGGCCATAATAAATTGTTTCGGCCTCGTTTGCGGGGAATGCTTAATAAATAAGCATATAAAAATGATCTGATTAATTTTTAGGCAGGAGGGGGTTATTGTGCGCTTTCGCATGTCGCCGTGCCTAAAAGGCATTGGATGCGGGCATTGGCGGCTTGGCTGGTAACCATTTGTTCGCCTCGAATACCGATGGTGCGCGCGTGACGGCTGGTGGCCCATAATAGCTTTGTCACAAAATTTTCATTATTATGCACGTCTTGAAAATTGGCACGGATGACATATTCGCCATCGTCTAATTTCTTCAAAACAGTAATTTCTCTAAAATCATCGAACCAACCAATGGCGGTGCTGCGAATATAATCAATTTGACCATTGGCCCAATCAAGAACGGCATCATTTTGTTGCAGCAGGGTAAGCAGTTCTTGGTCTTTGATGATAGAAAGCCTACCGGTCGAAACCAGTTCTTCCCACGTTCCCATGCGCAACTGGGCTGAGGGATAAGCACTCCACGCAAAGCCTTGTTGAATGAGGCGTTGATGTTCGTCTTCATCCCATCTTTCTGCCATCAGTAATTCAGCGGTGTCATTCATGTGGCGGCGGGTGCTGGTGTGAAAATTGGTTAGGGCTTGCAACACATCAATATTATGGGTTAAGTCATCGCTTAGGCGTTCAAGATAGGCACGTTCTAAAACGCGGTCTTTGCGCTCGTCATTCCATTCGGTGACCTGCATACCCAAAAAAATACCCCCGATGACCACCAAAAGATCAATCCCAACTGCGAGCCAATTTTGGTCGGTCACATGTTTCATGAAGCGGCGTAATAACATCGGGTTGTTCCTTATTTTGGCTGTCGTTCGCGCATATTCTTATTAGATGTCTTATATCAATTGATGGTGCTTTAAAAAATATTCTACTGTTCGGGATGGTGCCTCAATTGGCGGGAAATGTCCAATCCCCGCCATTCTGATGATAGTCATTTTTGGGAAAAGTGTTTCAAAGGCATCGCACGCGTGGCCCCCTGAAATGGGATCGTCGGTACCGTTGATCATTAAGACGTGATGCTTGGTGTCTTGCAAGGCTTTAACCCAACGGTCACGGTTTACAATGCGTTCGGTCATATAATGAATGCGTCGCGCCAAGGATGCCTTGCCGTTAATGCCAAGGGTAGAGCGCCAAATATCATCCAATTGTTGGGCGCTTAACTGGGTGTCTTGTCCCATAATGGCTGTAAGAGATCGACTGAACTTGGCCTTTCTTGTCAGTTGAGCTATGATCGGTCCAAACGGGCCCAACAATAATTTTTGGATGCGCCGTGGGCGGTGATGGTCAACGACCAAGCCGCCATTTTGTAATACACAGGATGCGATCTCAAAACCTAGCTCACCTTGATTTTCTCGGTGCAGCATTTCTTGTGCAATGGTATCACCCACATCATGGGCAAGGATGTGAAGCTGTTGGTGACCTAGATGTGCCAATAGGTCGGTCATCATATCCACTTGATCAAAAATGCTGCAGCGCTTTTTCATCGGGTTATGGCTTTGACCATAATCCAGCATATCAGGGATGATCAGGGTGAAATGCTGTTTCAGGGTTTCAGCCATTTCAGCATAATCATAACTTGAGGTAGGAAAACCATGGATCATCAATAAAGCAGGGCCTTGCCCCATGGTTTGGTAAAAAACGTCATGCCCCTGCCAGTTAAACACCTGCCCGCTATTGTGCCATTGATCAAAGCTTAAGGTCATGGTCAGGTCTTTCTTTTATTGATTGGCCTTTATTGATTGGCCTTTATTGATTGGTAACTGATTGAATGAAGCTACCCACGACCTGTAAATACAAGTTTTCATTTTCGCGCATGGTGGAATGACCTGCATCAGGGATAATCTCGGTGCGGGCATTTTTAATGCTGTTGGCATATTTATGA
>CAKZLM010000172.1 GCA_937126915.1 uncultured Alphaproteobacteria bacterium | reverse complement strand
GTCACCATCATTTTTCAGGGAAAAAATTAAAAATCAAAGTGTTGTGAGCATTTCTTTAAGTAAAAATGAGGCGGGGTTAGAGGCCGCTAAATTTATGGCACACAGTCTTGATGAGGATTTTGAGGCGCTTAGGCAAACGTCTGATGATATGCTGGTGCGTAATGGTCAAAGGCCTAAGGTGTTTTTAGCCAATTTAGGCACCACCGATAAGTTTATTGCGCGATCAACGTTCATCAAAAACTTTGTCGAAGCCGGTGGTATTGAGGCCTTAGTTGGACCTGGGGCGACCAGTCTTCCTGCGCTTAGGAAGCAAGCCAATGAAAATAAATGTGCCATTGCCATTATTTGTGGCAGTGAAGGTGCCTATTCAGACATGCTTGAAGAGGCGGTTGCTGTGCTGCGTGAATGCCATTTCAAAGAAATATGGCTGGCAGGTAAAATGCACGATGGCAATGATTTGGATGGCAACATTGCCATGGGGAATAATGTCGTGGGTATTTTAAAACATTTCTATGAAGTGTTTGCAAAGGGAGACAAGCGATGAGCCAAATTCCTGATTTTACAAAACTGGCCTTTGATGCATCTCGCCCTGATCCGATCAGCGCTGATAAAGTGCGCAGTTTTGAAACACCTGAAACCATTGACATTAAATCAAACTATACTGCTGCTGACATTGAAGGGTTGGATTATTTGGATGCCAAGCCTGGGCACGCGCCTTTTGTGGGTGGCCCTTATCCAACCATGTATACAAGTCGACCTTGGACCATTCGTCAATATGCGGGGTTCTCAACGGCGGAAGATAGCAATGCCTTTTATCGCCGTAACTTAGCTGCGGGTCAAAAGGGGCTTAGCGTAGCGTTTGATTTGGCGACCCACCGTGGTTATGATAGCGACCACCCGCGTGTAGCGGGTGATGTTGGTATGGCAGGCGTTGCCATTGATAGCATTTTGGATATGCGTACCTTGTTTAATGGTATTCCGCTGGATCAAATGTCGGTCTCTATGACTATGAATGGCGCTGTGTTACCGATCATGGCACTTTATATTGTCGCGGCTGAGGAACAGGGTGTGAAGCCTGAGCAATTATCAGGCACCATCCAAAATGACATTTTAAAAGAGTTCATGGTGCGTAATACTTATATCTACCCACCAGCGCCATCGATGAAAATTATCTCTGACATTTTTGCTTATACCAGCGAGAATATGCCGCGTTTTAACAGCATTTCTATTTCTGGCTATCATATGCAAGAAGCGGGGGCAACCGCAGACCTTGAATTGGCCTATACTTTGGCTGATGGTGTTGAATATATCCGTTCCGGCATCGACGCTGGTTTGGCGGTTGATAAATTTGCCCCGCGATTAAGCTTTTTCTGGGCCATTGGCATGAATTATTTCATGGAGGTGGCTAAAATGCGCGCGGGTCGCATGCTTTGGGCAAAGCTGGTTAAGCAGTTTGACCCTAAAAGCGATAAATCTTTATCGTTGCGCACCCACTGTCAAACCTCAGGTTGGTCACTTACCGCGCAAGACGTGATGAATAATGTGGGGCGTACATGTATTGAGGCTTTGGCGGCCGCACATGGACATACCCAGTCCTTGCACACCAATGCCTTTGATGAGGCCTTGGCCCTGCCAACAGACTTTTCGGCGCGCATTGCCCGTAACACGCAGTTGTTTATTCAGCAGGAAACAGGCAGTTGTGGTGTGATTGATCCATGGGCTGGTTCATATTATGTGGAACGCCTAACGCAAGATTTGGCTGAAAAAGCGTGGGCCCACATTCAAGAAGTGGAAGAAAACGGTGGTATGGCTAAAGCCATTGAAGCGGGTATTCCAAAACTTCGTATTGAAGAAGCTGCGGCTAGAACCCAAGCGCGCATTGATAGCGGCCAACAAACCGTTGTTGGTGTTAATAAATTTGTGCCTGAAAATGACGAACAAGTTGATGTTCTAAAAGTTGACAATAAACAAGTTCGTGCGGCCCAATTAGCCAAATTAAAGCAATTAAAAGATAGTCGTGATGAGGGTGCCCTAACGGCTTGCTTAGATGCCCTAACAAAAGCCGCTGAAACGGGTGAGGGCAATTTGTTGGCACTAGCGGTTGATGCCGCCCGGGCGAAAGCAACGGTTGGTGAAATCTCTTATGCACTTGAAAAGGTATATGGTCGCCACAAAGCGGAGATTAGATCAGTTTCTGGGGTGTATTCAGGGGCCATCGGTGAGGGGAGTGAGGCAATGACAGCCATACGCGAAAAAATTGAAACATTCCTTGAAAACGAAGGTCGTCGCCCGCGTATCTTGATTGCTAAAATGGGCCAAGATGGTCATGACCGTGGTCAAAAGGTTATTGCCAGCGCCTTTGCGGATATTGGCTTTGATGTGGATATTGGTCCCCTTTTCCAAACACCGGAAGAGGCCGCACGCCAAGCAGTAGAAAATGATGTTCATATTGTGGGTGTTAGCTCGCTTGCCGCAGGGCATTTAACCTTGGTACCAGAATTAAAGCAAGCGCTGGCTGATCAAGGCCGTGATGACATCATGATTGTGGCTGGTGGTGTTATCCCACCACAGGATTATGACGCGCTTTATGACGCAGGTGCGGCTGCAATTTTCCCGCCAGGCACAGTTATATCTGAAGCCGCCTCTGACTTGGTCGATAAATTGTCGGTGGCCCTTGGACATTAATGCTTGCATAATGGCACAAATGCAATGAAGGGGAGGCTGTGATCGAGCAGAAAAGGCTATACAGAGGATTAAGTGTTGAAGATCTAATCACCGGTGTAAAAAACGGTGATATTAGCCTTTTATCGCGCGCTATCACGCTATCGGAGAGTGTGAAGAAAGAGCATCAGAAAATGGCTGATGACCTGTTGATGGCTTTATTGCCTGATACGGGTAAATCTATCCGTCTTGGCATAACGGGTGTCCCAGGGGTCGGTAAAAGCACCTTCATTGAAGCCTTTGGCGATTATTTAACCACACAAGGTCATCGCGTGGCGGTGTTGGCGGTTGATCCATCCTCGTCAAAGTCGGGCGGTAGTATTTTGGGTGATAAAACCCGTATGGAGCAATTATCGCAAAACCCCAATGCATATATTAGGCCCAGCCCCACAGGTGGAAAATTAGGCGGCGTGGCACGGATGACCCGTGAGAGCGTATTGTTGTGTGAAGCTGCAGGCTTTGATGTCATTCTGATTGAAACCGTGGGGGCAGGGCAAAATGAAATTACCGTGGCTGATATGGTGGATTTATTTATGGTCTTGATGTTGCCCAATGCTGGGGATGAGCTGCAAGGCATCAAAAAAGGTGTTTTAGAATTGGCTGATTTAGTTGTCGTAAATAAAGCCGATGGTGACTTTGAAAAAACCGCCAGACGCGCCGCCCGTGATTATAAATCAGCCTTACATATTATGGCGGATCATGATGCGGTGTGGCAACCAAAGGTTACAACAGTAAGTGCGCTGCATAAAAAGGGCATGGATGATGTTTGGTCATTGGTGCTGGATTATAAAGAAAAAACCCAAGCAGGCGATGTGTTTGAGCAAAAGCGCAAAAATCAACAGGTTCACTGGATGTGGAGCCATATTAGCGATGCCCTGCAGGCTGACTTTATGGCAGATAAATCAGTGAAAGATGCCTTGCCTGACGTTGAGGCGAAATTAATGTCTTCTGATTTAACTGCCGCTGTGGCAGCATCCAACTTATTAAAATTATATTATGCGCGATAACGAGAGCCTTTTCTTTTATGAATGACATGTTTCAAACATATCCCCCTGAGCAATTTTTAAAAGACTTGTATGATACAGCTTTGGCTGCTGCGGACCCCTATGAAGCAGTGATGCGTTATTTACCAACTCCTGTGATGGGAAAAACCCTTGTGGTGGGTGCAGGTAAAGCGTCAGCCCGCATGGCGCAAGCGGTTGAAGAAGGCTGGGGCGGTGAAATTGAGGGCCTGGTGGTGGTGCCCTATGGTCATAAGCTCGAGACCAAATGGATTGAGGTGGTTGAAGCCGCGCATCCTATTCCTGATGAGGCGGGTGTCGATGCCGCTAATCGCATTTATGAAATGGCAGAAAGTTTGAGCGAGTTTGATCAACTGATTGTACTGCTTTCGGGTGGGGGGTCGTCTTTGTTATCTCGTCCAATGGATGGCCTTAGGTTATCGGAAAAACAAATCATTACCGGTGGCTTATTGCAATCGGGTGCGCGTATTTCTGAAATAAATACGGTTAGAAAGCATTTGTCGTCTATTAAAGGGGGTAAGCTTGCGCAAGCGGCATGGCCTGCTAAGGTGATTACCTTAATTGTGTCTGATGTGCCGGGGGATGATCCTTCGATGATTGCCTCAGGCCCCACTTTGCCCAATGACAGCAGCCCCAAAGATGCGCTTAAAATATTAGAAAAATATGGCATTCCTTTGCCCCCCGGAATTGCTCAACGTCTTGAAGCACAAGAAGATGTTGGCCAAGACTTTATCCCAGGTGAGGTTGATATTATTGTCTCAGCAGCAGATGCGTTTGAAGCTGCCGCCCGTTTGGCCCATGCTGAGGGCATTGATGTTCAATATTTGGGTGATGATGTGGAAGGTGAGGCGCGGTCTATTGCGCTTGCCCACGCCAACCTCGCCATGAGTGTGCCAAAGTGGGAGCGTCCCAAGCTTATTTTATCAGGCGGTGAGGCAACCGTTAGTGTGAAAGGCAACGGCCTTGGCGGGCGCAATCAGGAATATGCCTTGGCTTTGGCGATAGGTCTTAATGGTGCCAGTGGGGTCTATGCTTTAGCGGCAGATACCGATGGTATAGATGGCTTAACTCCGGTGGCAGGGGCCTTTATTCACCCCGATATCATGAAACAAGCACAAGATAAAAACATCGACGCCCGCGCCATGATGCATAATAATGACAGCTTCTCCTTTTTTAAAGACCTAGGCGGCCATATCACAACAGGGCCTACATCCACCAATGTGAATGATTTTCGGGCTATTCTTGTCATTTAAACCAAATCAATAGCTATTATATACAGTTTTTGTTGTGTTTTCTTTGGCATGAGAATATAGTTAACAAAAGGTTAATTTTTATGATTTACCTAACAACAAAGAAATATCCTGCAACGGGATAGTAGCAATTAGCTTGGAGACAGGCATGTTGGACACAGGTGCGGTAGAAGCAAGGGTTACAATTGACGACGTTCTAGATTTTTGGTTCAAAGAACATGGACCTGATGATTGGTTCAAAAAAAGTGACGCATTCGATGATGAAATTCGGGAGCGTTTTGAACAAGCCTATAATATGGCGCGGTCAGGTTATTTAAATCATTGGTCGAATACGCCCGAAGGTATTGTGGCTTTAGTCATCATTTTGGATCAGTTTCCACGTAACATGTATCGCGGTACTGAGCGCGCCTATGAATCGGATACGCTAGCGCTTGTTTACGCCAGACGCGCCATTCGTTTCGGTCTGGATAAAATGGGTTTAAGCGACCAAAAGCGCCAGTTTTTATACCTGCCTTATGAACATAGCGAGGATATGGAATGTCAAATTGAGGGCATTCGTTTAATGGGTAGCTTAAGCGATCCTGAGCTTAAAGAATGGGCGATTAAACATATGACCGTTATAAGCCAGTTTGGTCGTTTTCCCCACCGCAATCAAGTGTTAGGTCGAACCAGCACGGAAGAAGAGCAAGAGTGGTTGCGCCAACATGGTGGCTTTTAGGCTTGCTTGTCGCGCCATCAGGCATTAAAAAAATGCCATGAGCAAAGCATTTATTCAAACATCTGATCAAGATGATAAGGCAATTGGGATTTGGTTAATCCTCGTTGCTTTGGTTGTGTTTACAATGATAATGGTTGGCGGGGCCACAAGGCTCACCCAATCGGGCCTGTCGATGGTGGATTGGAAGCCCATTTCAGGTATTATTCCGCCCTTAAGCGTCGAAGAATGGCAGGCTGAATTTGATGCTTATCGCCAATATCCGGAATATAAGCTCATTAATAAGGGAATGTCGCTGGATGAATTTAAGTCAATTTTTTATTGGGAATATGGCCACCGTGTTTTAGGACGCTTAATTGGTCTGATCTTCTTTATTCCCATGATGTATTTCTTTATCAGAAAGAAAGTGAAGCCAGAATTAAAACTGCCACTGATTGGCCTGTTTATACTAGGCGGGCTGCAAGGCTTGATGGGCTGGTACATGGTGAAATCTGGCTTGGTGAGTGAGCCTGAGGTCTCGCATTTACGTCTTACAGCCCACTTAACCCTAGCTTTAATTATCATTGCGGCCTTGTGTTGGGTCGCGTGGGGGCTGATGAGGCCGCAAAAACTATCGCAAACGGCGGCTTTGCCATCTGGCCTTTATAGGCTTTCTTGGGCGATCTTTGGCCTGATCTTTATTCAATTAATGTTGGGGGCGTTAGTTGCAGGGTTAAAAGCGGGTTTTGCCTATAACACATGGCCATTGATGGGTGCAGCCTTCATTCCAGAAGGGTTATATGCCTTTAGCCCCTTGTGGCATAGTATTCTAGATCACACCATGACGGTGCAATTTAACCACCGCATGGTGGCGTATGCTGTGTTTTTGTCTGTGTTGGGCTTAGTTTATTATGTTCATCGCCATAACATGGTTGCCCCCATAAAACAGGCTGCATGGATTGTTTTTGCGGCTGTGTGTGCGCAAATCATCATTGGCATTTTTACCCTGATTTATGTTGTACCTGTTAGTCTTGGGGTGTTGCATCAAGGTGGTGGCGTGTTGGTGATGTTGTCGATGTTGTTTTTCTTGCACCAGTGTCGGCGCTAGGTTGGATTATGTATGTCACAGAATCAGTTAATTAATATCTATGTAACTTGCAATAATGAACAGCAGGCCGCGCAAATTGCCTCTGGTGTGGTGTCTCAGGGCTTGGCAGCCTGTGGCAATATTATCGGCGGGGTGCGCTCAATCTATCGCTGGGAAGGCGAGGTACAAGATGACACGGAAGTGGTGATCATTTTTAAGACCCGCGCCGGCATCGCTGTTAAGTGCATGAAAAAAATAGAAGAATTACACCCTTATGAAAACCCCTGCATTGAGGTGTGGCCCGTGGCAAAAGCCATTGATGCTTTTGAAGAATGGATAATCACTGAAACCGGCGGTCAGCTTGACGAGTAAAATTGTGGTATTATAAAACCACATGCATAATAAACTGTTTTTTCTTATGTTTTTCGGCTTGACTTCATATTAAATATGCATATATTGCGCCCAAACCTACGGTCCCGGATGGGGCCGTTTTGTGTTGTTTTGCCTGATTATTCAGACACAAAGGACAAAGTGAAATGAAAACATATTCCGCTAAATTGTCGGAGATTGAAAAGAAGTGGGTTATCATTGACGCCGAAAACGTTGTTTTGGGTCGTATGGCTGCCACTGTTGCCAATCTTCTTCGCGGCAAGCATAAGCCTACATACACACCACACATGGATTGTGGTGATTATGTTATCATCATCAATGCTGACAAGGTTAAGTTGACTGGTAAAAAAGCCAGCGACAAGATCTA
>CAKZLM010000171.1 GCA_937126915.1 uncultured Alphaproteobacteria bacterium | reverse complement strand
TTCCCATGGGCGTGGTTTGCGCGGGAAAAGGGTTTGTTTCAGCTTTAAAAAGCCCAGCATGATAATGCCAGCCACTAGAATAATACCGCCAATCACGGCCACCAGAGACAGCATATCAGCAACCCAGTTAAAGCGATCAGCTACGCCAAAATACTCAGCCAGTAGTTTAGAGCCATAGCCAACAATGATGATCATCATCAAAACGATCAAAAAGGGGCGGATCATGCGCCACGCACCAAAGGCGCTGGATAGTTTATCTGACGGTGCAGCGCTGTCTTTGGCTTGGTTAGATTTTTTATCAGTATTATCGTCAGTCACGTTGTTGCCTCATTAGGGGTTTCTGGCTTGTTGGGCGCGATCATAAGGGGTCGTCACTGAATTCACAAGAGATCATATTTTTTCATTTTATGACGCAATTGATCATAAGTCAGTTTTAAATGATGCGCGGTGATGCGTTGATTATAGCGATGGGTTTCAAGCGCCGTTTCTATGGCTTGTTTTTCCAGTTGCATCATGGTTTGGTTTAAGTCAAAGGGCTCGTGCGCCTTAAAAAGTGTGGTAACAGAAGATGAGGCACGATTAGATAGTGCTGGGTCGTCGATTTCAGAGACAGAGATATGAGGCGGTGCGAATGACCTATCACGGGCAAGGGATTGATTGTGACTAGCTTGCTCTTGAGGGTCGGGGCTATTGTCGGTGCCTTTATCCAGAGGTTGGCCCAGAGGTTGGCCCAGAGGTTGGCCCAGAGGTTGGCCAAGCATTTGACGGCCTTCACCGCGGGGTCGCCATGGGCTGTCAAAGGGATCGAGACATATGTCGCTGATCGGTTCTTCCCCATCCCATGCGCGGGCAATGGCGCGTTCCACCACATTACGTAATTCCCGCACATTGCCGGGCCATGGGTGGGTCATTAATTGCTGCATGCATTCATCGGTAAAGCCATTAAAGGCGATCCACTCTAATTCCCGTGCCATGTTGGTGGCAAAGTGGGTGACCAGTTCGTCTATGTCTTCAGGTCGCGCGCGCAGAGGAGGGATGGTTAAAACATCAAAGGCCAAGCGATCCAATAAGTCGTGCCTAAAATCACCACGATCGGCGGCGCGAGGCAGGTCAATATTCGTGGCACCGATGACCCGCACATCCACTTCAATGGTTTGGGTGCCGCCAACCCGTTCAAACTCGCCATATTCAATAACCCGCAACAGCTTTTCCTGTGCCGCAGGCGACATGGTGCCAATTTCATCTAAAAACAAGGTGCCGCCATCGGCCACTTCAAATCGGCCCGCACGTTGTTTGCTGGCCCCTGTGAAGGCGCCTGCTTCATAACCAAACAATTCACTTTCAAGCAGGGTTTCCGGCAAGGCGGCGCAGTTTAGCTTTTGAAAGGGCTGGTTCCACCGCGTAGATAAAAAGTGAAGACGTTCAGCGATAAGCTCTTTACCCGTACCACGCTCTCCAATGATCAGCACAGGGCGATTAAGAATAGCCACGCGGCTGATCATGTCTAATAGGTCTAAAAAGGCAGGTGATTGCCCGATGATATGCTGTTGATTTTTCATTTTGCCAATATTTAGTGAAAATTCCTAATTCTTAGTAATTTATATAATCCTAAAACATCGATAATACAAGCAAAAAAATAAAAAGCATATATATTACAGTGTGTTAACAGTTTTTTTCAAAACTGGCACGGGGGTTGCTGTTATGGGGGTGTAGACAGCAAACGGCGAGGAAACGCCAACAGATAAGAAGAGGATACGGTTTTAAGAAAAATAAGAGGCGATGCAGATAACCCCCCTAAGAAAAGGATCAAAAGAATCCTGAGCATGACAGCGAGGTAAAAAAACAAACAATCTGAAATCGCCCATCTTCTTAGCCATACACAATAAAAAGGCCGAAGGGCCTGAGTAGCGACAGCCCCCAAGATGGGGACAACAAGAAAAAGGAAAAGTAACATGGGAATCTTCTCTCGATTGACCGACATTGTAAATTCAAACTTGAATGCCATTCTTGACCGTGCCGAGGATCCTGAAAAAATCATCCGTATGGTTATCCAAGAGATGGAAGATACCTTGGTTGAGGTTCGTACCTCAGCGGCGCGTTCTATTGCCGAGCAAAAAGAAGTTGAGCGTAAAGTAAATCGCTTGGCTGATATTCAATCTGATTGGGAAAAGAAAGCTCAGTTAGCGCTTTCAAAAGACCGCGAAGATTTGGCCCGTGCTGCATTAGTAGAAAAAGCCAATGCGGCGGATGCTGAGGCGCAAATGCGTGAAGAATTGGGTCGTTTGGCAGATGCCTTGTTGCGTCATGAAGAAGACGTGATTAAGCTGGAAACCAAACTGCGGGAAGCCCGTGCTAAAAAAGCGGCATTGCAGGCCCGTCATAAAACCGCGACCAATAATTTACGGGTGAAGAAAAACTTGTATGATGGCCGCATTGATGATGCCTTTGAGCGTTTCGAGAAGGTTGAACGTCGCTTAGACCGCATTGAGGGCGAAGCAGAAGCCATGGAAATGGGTCGTGGTGGCCAATCATTGTCTGATGAGATTCAAGACCTTGAAACCAATGAAGCGATCAACGCGGAATTGGCGGCTATGAAAAAAGCCATGTCGGGTGACGCTGATAAACCAGCGGCGAAAAAAGCGCCTGCTAAAAAGGCTTCCAAATAACGCCCTCTGAGGTACAAGAATAAAAGCCGATAATCAAAAGCGGCATAAAAGTGAGGAGGGTAGAACCCGATGGAAGACGTTGCGTTAATTATTGTTATGGCCTTTGTGGTGCCTTTGTGGATTGTGATGCACTATATCACTCGCTGGAAGAAGGATAAGGCCATAACACCCGAAGATGAAGGTCTGTTGACCGATTTGCGCAAAGATGCCGAAAAATTAGAGCATCGTTTAAACAACCTAGAGCGTATTCTAGATTCAGAAGTACCAGAATGGAGGCAGAAATATAATGACCCGCTTTAATCCCAATAAATTATACAAAGACACCCGTAATGGGCGTTTTATGGGGGTTTGTGCCGGTATTGCCGATTATTTCGACACCCGCCCCAGCGTGATAAGGTTTTTAACAGTTCTAGGTGCGTTGTTTACCGGTGTAATAGGTGTGTTGGTTTGTTACATGATCCTTGGTGTTGTTTTGGATAAAAAGCCCATAGATATGTATGAAGAGCCAGAAGAAGATAAATTTTGGAAGCAAGCCCGCACCAAACCTGATTATACCCGCGTAGACTTGCATCGTCGTTTTGAGGATATTGAGCGTCGCACCCGCAATATGGAAGCTTATATGACCTCTAAACATTTTCGAATGAATCGTGAGTTCCGCGACCTAGAGCGTTAATCTTTATAATATCAGCCATATCTCTGCGAGGACCCTCAATCACCGCAACATGCTGATATTCACCAAAGACCCGTCTTGATGGCGGGTCTTTTCTTTTGCCTGATATCAAATATCAACTGTTGACTCGTGCCCCCTTGCAGCGTTAATCAAACACAAAGAACAGCAAAGGGTATGGTATATGCAAATAGACGGACAAACCATTGGTGATGTGATCGATACGTTTGAGCTTTTAGATGATTGGGAAGAGCGTTACCGCATGGTGATTGACTTGGGCCGTCATCTGCCCAAAATGGCTGATGAAGATTATAATGAGGTCAACAAAGTACGTGGATGCACCAGCCAAGTATGGATTGTGCATGATGTGGATGCTGATGGTAAAATTCATTTTCGCGGTGACAGCGATGCGCACATCGTCAAGGGCTTAGTCGCCATTCTATTATTGATCTACAGCGGTAAATCCGCTGACGAGATTAAGGCCATTGATGCCAAGGCTATGATGGCAAAGTTAGAATTAGGCCAAGCTTTAAGCCCAATGCGCACCAATGGTCTATATTCGATGGTGGCGCGTATAAAAGATGTTGCTGCTTCCGCATAGAGTTTAACAACGCGTACATTTGGTTCTCAGGGGGTTGATCGTGCTTGAAACTGAAATTTTTCCCTTTTTTGAGCGTCTATCGGCTTCTGCAAACCCGCAGGATGTTTTTGCTGAACTGATTACCATCATGGAGGGCTATGGCTTTACCGCCCTTAATTACAGCTATCTTTCACCCCAAGATGATGGCCCGCCTGAGGTTACTTGTTATGAAACATTTGGCGAAAAATGGACCCAGCATTATTTGGATAATGATTTTGAAAATGATGATTATCTTATTCAGGAATTAGACCGCCAAAAATGGCAGCCGTTTGTGCATGATGCCGATAATTTGCCTGATTATGTAACCAAAGACCCCGCAAAAATGCGCGTTGTTGAGGCAACTGTGCAATTTGGTTGGCCGCGTTGCTTGATGGTACCAATCAAGGCTTTTAATGCCACTGGGCACGGTGCTTTTACACTAGCCACGAACATGGCTCAAGATGATTTTAATGCCTTGTTAGAGGCAAAGAAAGACTTTCTAATAGCGCTTTGCTTTTTCTCTCATCTGCACATGCATGCTTTGCATGATGTTAAAGGCAATAATCACAGCCAGTTGACACCACAGCAAAGCCGCGTGGTTGAATTATTGGCCAAAGGTCACAGTAATAAAGAAATTGCGTTTCATCTTGGCTTGTCGGAACCATCAGTATCTTTCCACCTTAAGGGTGCGCGTGAGCGTCTAGATGTGCGTAATAACCGAGAATTGGTGCCCGTTTATTTGGCGGAACAATCGGATTAAGAGCTGTTAGCGTGGTAAATGGGCCGCCAAAAAGCGATAGAGATTACCGCCCATAACCGCGCGAATTTCTGTTTCGCTAAAACCATTGGATAGCAAGTGATGAGTGAGTGCGGGGGTTTCATTACTGGTTAATTCAACCGCCACGGCACCGTCCCAGTCTGACCCTAAAGCAATTGATTCTAATCCGAAACGATCTATGCCATATCGTATTTGTTTAGCGATGCCATCCAAGGATGTATCGCAAATGGCCCCTTCCCAAAAGCCAATGCCAATAAGACCGCCCTTATCAACAATTTTTTGCATGGTGTCATCGCTAATGTTGCGCGGGCTTTCACAGGCGCCATTAAGGCCGGTGTGCGACACGACAAAAGGTCCATCACTGATGGTTAAGGTGTCTAACACTGCTTGTTCTGAGGCATGGGCCAAATCAATGATGATGTTATTCTGGATCATTCGGCGAATGGCGGTTTTACCGAAGTCGGTAAGGCCCATTTGACTTTTACCATGAAGTGATCCGCCCAACTCATTATCAAAAAAATGGGTTAGGCCAATCATACGATAACCCATTTCAGCAAAGACCTTAACATTTTCCGCGCCACCCTCAAGAGGGTGTGCACCTTCCATCGCTATCAGTCCACCAACCACAGTTTCACCCGCTGCACGGCGCGCCATTAGGGTTTCAAGGTCGCTTTTCGACTTTAAAACGACCATGTCTTCGGGGTGATTGGCAGCATAATCATTGACCAATTGGGCATGTAAGCGCCCACGGGCAAAAAGGCTGGTCCAAGTATCAAGGGGGCGCAATTGGGTCACCATAAGGGAGGTGATATTATCGCTGTCACCATCATTTTCTTCATAATTTTGCCCCCGCGGTGATTTGGTCACGGCTGAAAATACTTGTAGGGCAAAGTTCCCTTCCTTTAAGCGCGGAAAATCAACTGAACCAATGGTATCGCGCTTTGATAAATCACGATCCCATAAAAAACTATCGGCATGTAAGTCACCCACAATTAAGGTCTCGTGCAACGCTTGCGCTTGATCAGACACCATGAAGGGATCATGAGGCAAGTGGACATTCATTTGTTTTTCCACATAACGGGGAGCGACCCCAAAGATAAGGGCCGCAGAAATAACTGAGATGGCAAAGGCAAGAGCATAGCGTTTCTTCATAAATCAAAGTCTTTCGTGAAATGGCATCTGATATTAGTTAGAGCTATAGGTAACGCTGCCCTTTGGCCCTTCAAGGGTGAGACTATATTGGCCGTGTTCCGCTTGTGTAATAGGTAGGTCAAGCCCAATGGCCTGATGCAAGGATTTTAGGTCTTCGGCATGGGGCCACTGGATAGTGAAAGATGTCACTTTAAGGCCTTTAGGCGTGGAGGTGGAGGGATGTTTTGTTTTCATCCAATCAATGAAGAAGCCCCCGCTGGCATTAAATGATAAAGTGCGCCAATTAAGTTGTTGCCCAGTGGGGGTTTTACGGCCTCCTGGTTCAATATTTCCAACAGTTAAGCCACGAATATGAGCAATTTTTTGGATGCCTTCAAGGTCATGACTGGCATAGGCAATGCCTAGCAATGTTGGATGATTTAGGGTTTTTAATTGCTTACTCATGTCATTATCAGCTTGGCCTCGTGGGTTGGGGCCAACCAATTCAAGATATTGGCAGTTCCCTAAACTGGCGAGAAAATTGGCGGTGGCACCACCAGTATGTACGCCGCCAAATATCGGCGTGATCCCAGTTTGGGCTGCAAGTGTTTTAGCAGCTTCGGTCAGGTTGGCAACCCCCACCATATAATGATCTATTTGGGTTTTGCCTTCACAGACGGCATCATCGGCTTGCACACTATTAAACGTAGCTATTGGTGAGAAAATTATAACCATTAGACCTGATACAATAATGTTATTCATGATGGTGCCTCCCTTGCTCCATAAAAGCCTACGCTTTTGCCCGTGTTTGTCAAATCACAATGCCATAAAAAAAAGGCCACCCCGTAGGATGGCCTCTCTTAATTTTGTTTTGTTATGATCTTACATGAAGGTGTATAGCAACACGATGATCAATGCTGCAGGGCAGAAGAATTTGATCAATACGTGCCAAATTTCAAAGATACCACCTTCTGGTAGGCCAAGCTCGTCTTTCATGACATCACGCTTAACGAACCAACCAACATAGACGGCAATCAAAAGGCCACCCACCGGCATCACAATGTTTGACACGGTGAAGTCAATAATTTTAGCCCAGTGTGCAGGGGAGCCATCAATGGTTTCAATACCCATGAAGGCCAATGGTAGCACATCTTTCCAGTCATTCGACGAGAACACTGTTAGCATACCAACGATAAAGGCAGCGCCACCAGCGAAGATAGACGCACGCCAGCGGTTCATGTTCAAGCGCTCTTCAAGGAAGCTAACAGCTGGCTCAAGCAATGAAATGGATGAGGTAACCGCTGCAATGGTTAGCAAGGTGAAGAACAACGTACCAATGATGGTACCACCAGGCATTTGACCAAAGGCAATTGGTAGCGTTTGGAAGATCAAGCTTGGGCCGCTATCTGGTGCTAAACCATAAGCAAACACAAACGGGAAGATCGCCAAACCAGCGATCAAGGCAACACCTGTATCAGCCGCTGCAATGATGGTGGCAGAACGGTGAATGCTAATGTCTTTTGGCAAATAAGCACCATAAGCCAACATTGTACCCACGGTCACGCTTAATGAGAAGAAGGCTTGACCCAAGGCATTAAGCGTTACAGCACCATCAATTTTGCTGAAATCAGGCGTGAATAAAAACTCAACTGCAGCAGCAAAGTCACCCGCTGCCATGGCATAAAACACCAAGGCAATAACGATCACGAACAACACAGGCATTAAGTAGGTTACGGCTTTTTCCAAGCCACCTTTAATACCCTTTGCCACGATGAACACGGTCAAAGCCGTAAAGATCAGGTGCCACGTGGTCATAGTGCCAGCGCTTGCTTCGTAAGCATTCATCATTTCAGATGTTGCTGCGGCATCAATATTGGTGAACATACCAGATGCTGCTTTGATGATGTATGCCATCACCCAGCCCGCGATAACGGTATAGAAGCTAAGAAGACCAAGGCCACCACCAAAGGTACCAAGGGCGCCAACCCAGCCCCAACGTTCAGACACATTGGATTCTTTTGCAACAGCAACCACAGAGCCAATCGGTGATTTGCCACCACGGCGACCAATGGTTAATTCTGCGATCAAAACCGGCAGACCGATGGCAAAAACGAAAAAGACGTATAGTGCAATAAAAGCGGCACCGCCATTTTCACCTGCCAAATACGGAAAACGCCAAATGTTACCTAGGCCAATGGCACTACCAACGGCGGCTAAGATAAAGGCCATGCGCGATGACCATTGTACTTCTGATGCTCCAGCCACGAGTAAAACTCCCTGTTATATTATATTACCCCAAATTCGATTTCATCAAGTTAACATGATCGTCGTTATTATACTAAACGTCTCGACATAACCCCCATGAGACAATCGAATATCAACAAAGCAGTCTAATCAGCATTTTTCATAGGTCAATCATTAACATTGGTTCGACCGAAAAAAACCCGTATTTTGATGGTTTGTGTGATGTTTGGACTGGAGAATGAGCGCTTATGAATAGGACTTTGGCTCTAACTTTTGGCGCAAAATTTCATAGGCGGTATTGATTTGCTGAAACTTTTTTTCGGCTTCTTTGTCATTTTTATTATGATCAGGGTGATATTTTTTGGCCATTTTACGAAATTGCTTTTTAATTTGCGGCCAATCCTCGTCACCATTGAGATCTAACAAATCCAAAGCGTCGCGTTCGGTGCGGGTGAAGCCATCATCGTCGGTACCACCACCCCAGCTATAGGCGCTAGATTGACCATAACCTGCGGCTTTTTGGTGATCTTCCTTGGCATATTTTTTAGCTTCGGCATCGCTCATACCCTGGAAAAAGTCCCAGTTGCGGTTATATTCCGCTGCATGATCTTGGCAAAACCACCACTTTTCCTCAGAAAAAGGGGCTTTTGGGGCAGGATGGTCAGCTTTTTCGCTGCAATCGGTAAAATCACAAATGCGAACATTGGCAGCGGATGTCTCCTTGCCATATTCACCCCAACGAGGGAAACCCCATGATGATTTGCGTTTTACCATTGTTATCTTTCCGTAAAGGGATAAGAAACTAACACAGCCGTTAAAACGGAAAAAGGCCGGAACGTTGTGTCCGGCCTTTTCACGAAGTCTTTTATCGCTTAGGCAGCAGATGGTGCCGCTGCTTTAACAGCGTCATCAACATGCTCTTCAAACTGGGCAAAGTTAGCAATGAACTGTGCAACCAAATCTTGAGCTTTTTTGTCATAAGCGGCTTTGTCTTCCCAAGTGTCACGTGGGTTAAGGATGTTGGTGTCAACACCGTTAACAGCAGTTGGAACTTGGAAGCCAAAGTTTTCGTCAACGCGGAACTCAACGTCATTCAAAGAACCGTCAAGAGCAGCATGCAACAAAGCGCGGGTTGCTTTAATTGGCATACGGTGACCAACACCATACTCACCACCGGTCCAGCCAGTGTTAACCAACCAGCAGTTTACGCCAGTTTCAGCAATTTTCTTACGAAGAAGGTTACCATATTCACTTGGGTGGCGTGGCATGAAAGGCGCGCCGAAACAAGTTGAGAAGGTAGCAGAAGGTTCTTTAACACCAATCTCAGTGCCAGCAACCTTCGCAGTATAACCACTTAGGAAGTGATACATAGCTTGCTCAGGCGTAAGCTTAGAGATTGGAGGCAAAACGCCAAACGCATCAGCGGTTAGCATGATGATGTTTTTAGGCATGCCGCCACGGTTTTCTTCAGAAGTGTTTGGAATAAATTCAATTGGGTAGGCACCACGAGTGTTCTCAGCCAATGTGTTATCAAACAAGTCAAGCTCACGGGTCGCAGGATCCATCACAACGTTTTCAAGGATGGTACCGAAACGCTTAGTGGTTGCGTGAATTTCAGGCTCAGCTTCTTCAGATAAGTTGATCATTTTAGCATAACAACCGCCTTCGAAGTTAAACACAGCATCGTCTGACCAACCGTGCTCATCATCACCGATTAGGGTGCGGCTGCTGTCGGCTGACAAAGTGGTTTTACCTGTACCAGACAAACCAAAGAAAATAGCAACATCGCCTTCAGGGCCAATGTTTGCAGAACAGTGCATTGGCATAACGCCTTTGGTTGGCAATAGGTAGTTAAGAATTGAGAATACAGATTTTTTGTTCTCGCCAGCATATTCAGTACCGCCGATCAAAACCAATTTCTTGCTGAAGTTAACAGCGATGATGGTTTCAGAGTTACACCCCATTGTTTCTGGGTTAGCACGGAAGCTAGGCAAGTTGATGATGGTGAACTGAGGATCAAATGCAGCATACTCAGACGTTTCTGGCTCGATCAACATGGTGCGGCAGAAAAGTGAGTGCCACGCAAATTCAGAAATTGTACGCACTGGCAAACGGTGCTCAGGGTCAGAACCACCCCAAAGGTCTTGTACGAACAAGTCTTTGTCTTTGGCATGTTCCATGAACGCATTGTAAATCACGTCGAAATGCTCAGGTGTCATTGGACGGTTTACATCGCCCCACCAAACAGTGTTTTCAGTGGTTTCATCACGAACGGTGAACTTATCGTTGGCAGAGCGACCGGTACAACGGCCTGTTTTAACAACCAAAGGACCATCTTTTGCTAACTCTCCCTCGCCACGACGAATGGCTTCTTCATAAAGGGCGCTGGTGCCTAGGTTCCAATATTCGTTTTTAGCGCCAACAATACCTTGTTGGTCAATGCCGTTAGAACTTTTGTAGGTGCCGTAAATGCTCACGGTTCACTCTCCTGTAAAATTGTACGATGGGGACAAGCCCAATAAAATGTCATAAAAGGGCGGGCAAAGAAAACAGCCTTAGAAAGGGACCGTTGGATTGACCCGTCTACATTGCGCGGGAAAATGCGATTTTTGGGCGCACAAATCAAGTCTTTTTCTGAATTTATAATTAAATTTCCCAAAAGCGTCGTGGGGATAAAGGTTTATAAGGCAAAAACCGAAGAATTTTGTGTGTTTATTGAGGGGCTTTATTGCGGGGGCTCATTTTTAAATGTCCCCATAGAGATGATATTGATTCGCAAAGGCCCCAAGAAATGCATTCTTATTGCCACGCAACGGTGCCTTTTTTCCGACATATTGTCGAAAATCTAGCCGCTATTGTGCCATGATTCATGACAACAGTTATTTCTATTAGTTGCAGTATGAGTTGCTTTGCTTTTATACTGTCAAGCATAGCCGAGCCAATCACGATAAAACATTTAAAAACATATGGTTGGCGCATAAAAGACGTTGGATGGAATTGTTTATGACCACGACCATTGCTTTAGTTGATGATGACCGCAATATTTTAACCTCAGTAACCATTGCGTTAGAGGCGGAAGGATTTCGTGTGCGCACCTATATGGATGGTGCCAGCGCCTTGAAGGCCTTGACAGACAAGCCCGCTGATTTGGCGGTATTGGATATAAAAATGCCACGCATGGATGGTATGGAGTTGTTGCGTAAATTGCGCCAAGAAACCGACATGCCAGTGATTTTTCTAACCTCGAAAGACGAAGAGATTGATGAGGTTTTGGGCCTAAAGATGGGCGCTGATGATTATATCGGCAAGCCTTTTTCGCAACGGTTGTTGATTGAGCGTATCCGTGCGGTTTTAAGACGCTATGAGGCAGTGGGTGAGCGTGCCAGTGGGTCAGGGGAAGCCCCCAACAATGAAGATGCTGTAATCGAACGGGGTAAATTGCTGTTGGATACCAACCGTCATTTGGTGAAATGGGATGGTGTAACGGTTAATCTGACGGTGACAGAATTTTTAATCCTAGAGGCCTTGGCCCTGCACCCTGGCCATGTGAAAAGCCGTGATCAATTGATGGATGCGGCTTATTCGGATGATATTTATGTGGATGATCGCACCATTGATAGCCACATCAAACGATTGAGAAAAAAGTTTCGCAATAAAGACAAAAGCTTCACGGCGATTGAAACCCTATATGGTGTTGGCTACCGCTTTAGCGACAGTGATGATGGCGCTTAAGTTTTGGTTTTAGGCTTTATTGGATGATGGTGCAGATATGTCGCGAATTATAAAACCTGATGGCTGCTAGGCGATGATGATAGCAATGGTTGGAAACAAATTAGATGAGTGATCAATCCTCAAAATTACCGCGGTTCTCGCCCAAAAAACGTGCGTTGGGCGGGGTGTTTTCACCGCTTATTTTAAGGATTATGGCGGTCAACCTACTGGCCCTTGCCATGTTGGGCGGTGGCCTATTGTATTTAAACCAATTTAGGCAAAATTTGGTCGCCAATTTTACTGATCAACTAATTGCCCAAGCAGAAATTATCTCTGGTGCTTTGGGCGAGGCTGCTACTGGCGGCGATGATGCCACCAGTATTGATATTACAGCGGCGCGGCAAATTTTAGGCCGTGTGCTGGAAGCGCAGCAAAGCCGGGCACGTTTGTTTGCGGTTGAGGGGCCTTTGTTGGTTGATTCGCGGTTTTTAGGGCCGGGTGTGTCGGTGTTCCCTTTAGCACCCCCAGATCAGAAGCAAACTTGGCAAGAAACCATTTTGAACTCACTGAATGATTGGTTGGATCAATTGACATTTGATGATGCTATTCCAATTTATCGTGAGCGCGCTGGACAAGAAGCACGTGATTATGACGAGGTGATCACCGCCTTAACAGGCGAACGCGAAGTGACCATGCGCCGCGTTGCGAATGGCGATTTGATGATCTCTGTTGCTGTTCCAATCCAGCGGTTTCGAAGGGTTTTGGGCGCTTTGATGGTCAGTGCTGATACCAGCTCAATTCAAGATATTGTGCGTCAAGAACGGATCAGCATTTTGCGCATCATCGGCCTGACCTTTTTGGTCACCATGTTATTGTCCTTCTTTTTAGCCAGTACTATTGCACGACCCATTCAAAGATTGGCACACGCGGCTGACCGCGTAAGGCGAGGAACGGGGCGTTCGACTGACTTAGCAAAATCAGCCAATCGCCGCGATGAAATTGGTCATTTATCGCAAACGGTTTATGATATGACCATGGCGCTTTATGCCCAATTGCGAGCGGTTGAAAGCTTTGCCGCTGATGTGGCCCATGAAATTAAAAATCCTTTATCATCTATTCGCAGTGCGCTGGAAACCATTGAGCGCACCGATAATCCTGAGGTTCATGAAAAACTCTTAGCCATCGTGCAG
Organism: uncultured Alphaproteobacteria bacterium; assembly: GCA_937126915.1. Taxonomy (GTDB): domain Bacteria; phylum Pseudomonadota; class Alphaproteobacteria; order Sphingomonadales; family SMXR01; genus CAKZLM01. The sequence goes on along the minus strand of CAKZLM010000171.1, from coordinate 58,300 downwards.
GATGATTTGCGCCGTATTGACCGCCTTATAACAGATATTTCGGATGCGTCACGATTGGACGCTGAATTATCAGGCGGCAAAACCAAGAAAGTGGACATGGGCTTGCTGGTGGGGTCATTGGTGGATGCGTATCAAACCACAGGTAAGGGTGGTGAGGTGCAAGTGAATTATCATGGGCCCAGTGAGGGCGATATATATGTGCGTGGTATTGACAGTCGCCTAGGCCAAGTAATTGGTAATTTGCTGGATAATGCGGTTTCTTTCTCCACCCCACAGGACAAAATAGACGTGACCTTAGAAAAGTATAAAACCTATATGGAATTAACGGTTGATGACCAAGGACCGGGGTTGCCGCCGGGGGCGACCCAGAAGATTTTTGACCGATTTTATAGTGAAAGGCCACCGGATGAAGCGTTTGGCACCCATTCTGGCCTAGGGTTAAGCATTTCACGCCAAATCATTGAGGCGCATCATGGATCCATAGAGGCGGTTAATATTCTTGATGAAGAGCAAGGCCAAGAGGTTGTCACCAAGCCCGATGAGCTTGTTCATGATTTGCCGGTGGTTGGCGCGCGGTTTATTATTCGCTTGCCACTTGCTTAATAAGACGCTGATTGTCCAAGGTTTTTTGCTCTTTTGATTGAATGTTGCTCAAAAAGAGATACATTAGCCAGATGACGGAATTATTGCATGCAAATGCCCTGATGGTGAGGGGTGTTGGGGTTTTGCTTCTGGGGCCATCGGGCTCTGGCAAGTCTGATTTTAGCTTGCGCTTGATCGACCGTGGTGCCCAGCTTATTGCCGATGATTATGTTGTAATTGAACAGCGTCAAGGTGGCCTGTGGGCATCAGCGGCGCCCAAAATTGCGGGTAAAATGGAAATTCGCCACATTGGTATTGTTGATGTTGATCATAGTGCCAAAGGGCCTTTGCAAGCAGCCGTAAAATTATCCACCTTGCCCCTTGATCGCTTGCCAGAAGAACAATTTTTTACGCATTTAGAGACGAAATTACCCCTCATCACACTGAATCCATTTGAAGTTTCTGCCACAATCAAGCTAGAGTGGTTTGTAAAGCGTCTTAAAGGCCAATTAGCTGGGGGTGATGGGAAAACTTTATGAAAGAAGCAAACAAAACACGGGTTATATTGGTGACAGGCCTTTCAGGGGCTGGGAAAACCACCGTTCTTCATACCTTTGAAGATTTGGGCTATGAAACCGTTGATAATTTGCCGTTGGCGCTTATTCCGAAATTATTAAAATTAGAGGATGATACCCCAGGCCATGCGGAAAACCGCCCTGTCGCCATTGGTATTGACTTAAGAACCCGTGCCTTTCAACCAAAACGAGTGGTTGAGCAAATTGCCCTTTTAAAACAAAATTGGCGGGTTGATCTATCGGTTCTTTATTTGGACTGTGCCAATGAAGAATTAAGCAAACGCTTTTCAGAAACCCGTCGTCGCCATCCGATGGCGCAAGACCGCCCCATTGAAGATGGCATTGCCCATGAACGCGAGCTTTTGTCGCCGATAAAAGATCAGGCAGACATTATTTTTGATTCGACCAGCTATAATGTCCACGATGCCAAGCGCCGTATTAAAGAATTATATAACGAGCAGTCATCCAGTTATTTAACCATCGTTTGTTCGTCCTTTGGTTTTGGGAAGGGTTTACCCCGTAGCGCCGACCTTTTATTTGACGTGAGGTTTTTGAAAAACCCTCATTACGTACTCGAAATGAAAGCAAAAACCGGGTTAGATCGCGAAGTGGGTGAATTTATCGAAGAAGATGAAAATTTTGATCCGTTTTTCTCGAAAATCACCGATTTATTGATGTCTTTGCTGCCGCTTTATCAAGAAGAAGGTAAGTCTTATCTTAATATTGCGTTTGGCTGCACTGGTGGGCGTCATCGTTCGGTTTTTACCGCTGATAAATTGGGGCATTTCCTTGAGTATTCGGGCTATCGGGTGACAATTGTTCACCGCGAGCTTAATATGGTTTAATGGGACACACAGGCTAAGGAGACTATTATGATAGGGTTGGTGTTGGTAACACACGGCGATTTAGCAATCGAATTTCTCTCGGCAATGGAGCATGTGGTTGGTGCGCAAGAAGCCACCAAAACCATTTGTATTGGGCCTGATGATGATATGGAAGAACGCCTTGCTGAAATTCAAAATGCGGCCCATGAGGTGGATTTGGGCAATGGCGTCATTATCCTAACCGATATGTTTGGAGGCACGCCTTCTAATATGGCCATTTCCATTATGGAGGTTGGCAAAATTGAGGTTTTGGCTGGTGTTAACTTACCAATGCTCATTAAATTGGCCAGTGTGCGCAATTCTGTTTCACTAGAAGATGCGGTTGAAGCAGCGGCAGATGCGGGCATGAAATATATTAATATTGCTTCAAAGGTTTTGGCGGGCGGTAACTAGCGGGGAGCCCTAATTTAGGTTTTGTTTATGCAGAAAGATGGTGTGAGGAACACGTGTGACACTGACCAACGATATTTATATTCAAAATAAACGCGGATTGCATGCCCGGGCATCAGCCAAGTTAGTTCGTATGGCAGAAAAATTTGATGCCGAGGTTTTTGTCATCAAATCAGATGTTCGTGTCACAGGCACATCAATTATGGGTTTGTTGTTATTGGCGGCCAGTAAGGGTGAGCAAATTACCATTGAAACCTCTGGCCCTGAAAAACAAGAAGCGATGGAAGCGGTGCTTGGGTTGATTAACAACTTATTTGATGAAGATCAGTAAAATAACTATATAAAGATATCTTTATACTTGCGAGTCATAGCCCTTCCTGTTATAAGCCGAGCCATAACGACGCCGTTTGGGCATATGTGAACCATTTTCACACAACGTCTGACATGATTTTAAGGATATCGAGATGACTGCACAAGATTATAAGGTTGCCGACATCAGTCTTGCTGACTGGGGCCGTAAAGAAATTAAAATTGCTGAAACTGAAATGCCCGGTTTGATGGCGCTTCGTGAAGAGTTTGGCAGTGAGCAACCTTTAAAAGGTGCCAGAATCGCTGGCTGCTTACACATGACTATTCAAACAGCTGTTTTGATTGAAACTTTGACGGCCCTTGGTGCAGAAGTTCGCTGGTCTTCATGCAACATCTTCTCAACCCAAGATCAGGCGGCGGCGGCAATGGCTGCTGCTGGCATTCCAGTTTTTGCGTGGAAAGGTGAAACAGAAGAAGAAGCTGAATGGTGCATCCATCAAACGATTAAAGGCCCTGATGGTTGGACCCCTAACATGATTTTGGACGATGGTGGTGACTTAACTCAAATCATGCATGATGATTATCCTGAATTGATGAAAGACGTGAAGGGTATCTCTGAAGAAACCACCACGGGCGTTCTTCGTCTTTATGAAATGGCGAAAAAAGGCGAACTTTTGGTTCCGGCCATTAACGTCAATGACAGTGTGACCAAATCAAAATTTGATAACCTTTATGGCTGCCGTGAGAGCTTGGTTGATGGCATTAAACGCGCCACTGACGTGATGATCGCGGGTAAAATTGCGGTTGTTGCTGGTTACGGTGATGTGGGTAAAGGGTCTGCTGAATCACTGCGCAGTCAAGGTGCCCGTGTCATGGTTACTGAAATTGACCCAATTTGTGCACTGCAAGCGGCCATGGAAGGTTATGAAGTTGTAACCATGGAGCATGCAGCTTCTGTTGCTGATATTTTTGTCACCACCACTGGTAATGTTGATATCATCACTCTTGAACATATGCGTGCGATGAAAGATCGTGCTATTGTTTGTAACATTGGCCACTTTGACAGTGAAATTCAAATTGCTGCTTTGGAAAACTATACATGGGAGGAAGTTAAGCCACAAGTTGACGAAGTTGTGTTCCCTGATGGTAAGCGATTGATCGTTCTTGCTAAGGGCCGTTTGGTTAATCTTGGCTGTGCCACTGGTCATCCAAGCTTTGTGATGTCTGCTTCTTTCACCAACCAAGTGTTGGCTCAAATTGAGCTTTGGCATCATCATGAAAACTATGACAATGAAGTGTATGTCTTGCCTAAAAAATTGGACGAGAAAGTAGCAGCTCTTCACCTAGATAAACTGGGTGTGATGTTAACACAATTGAACGAAAAGCAAGCCAAATATATCAACGTTCCTGTTGAGGGTCCGTTCAAGCCTGAGCATTACCGTTATTAAGGCTGTTGATCAGTGTATTGTAAAAGTGGGCTGGGTCTTCGATGATCCGGCCCATTTGTTTTTAGGGGGCTTTGTCATCTTCTTGCTATATGGAAAAGGCTAAGATAAGCTGTCTAAATCGTTTAAAAGTGATGGGTGGTTTGGGTATATATGCAAACGTCGGGATGGCAGATATTGGCTGATGGTGGTGCTGATCAAACGGTGGTTGTCACGCTGTTAATCTTGGCACTTTTTTTGGTGACCGTCCTGTTGATGATTTATCGCCATAGAGTGTCAGACCTAAGCCAAAAGAACAAACGCTTATCGCGTCTACAAGAAGATTATTGGCACGCCATGCGTAGCCAAGATGATTTTTGGTTGTTGGTGCAGTTAGATGATGATGACGATGAGGCAGGTGTTGTTATCTCTAACCGTTTGCGCGGATTGTTGCGTTTGGACCATCATCCAAAAACCGTTACAGCCTTGATGGATGCCCTTGCCCCTGCTGATAATCACAATAGTGGCATGATCAAGGCGTTTGAAGAGCATGTTGAATTTTTGCTAAATTGCCGTGAAGTGGAAACCTTTAAAAGTGAAGCAACTTTTTATAATGAGCAGGTGTTTCACCTAAAGTCGTCAACAAAAGCCTGTTCTGATGGCCGATTTAGCCGCGTATTGTGGGTCGTAAATCAAACCGACATGGCAAAAAATTTGAAATCGCTTCAGGTGGCAAGTGACTTTTTCTCACAAATGGAGCGGTTAACCAAGCAAGCCATCGATATGTTGCCTTGTCCGGTATGGTTTAGTTCTCGTTCAGGCCAATTGTTATGGGCGAATCAGTGCTATTTAAGCATTGTCGGTGAAGAAACTCTTGATGATGCACTCACCAAAAACAGTGACTTGCTTAATCGTTCAATCGAGGTGCGTGCCGCCATTGCCAAACAATGTATGGAAAGCCGTGAGATTCGCCAAGAAGCGGTTAAAATGGTTTTAAATGGCAAACGTCGCCAGATGCAACTGATTGAGGTTGCGGGCCAAAACCAAGCTAACGAGCAAGAAGCTGCCCTGCTGCTAGGGGTTGCTTTCGACATTAGTGATTTTTCTGACTTAAGCCATCGTCTTGATAACCTAAAACGCAGTCAAGCCATAACATTGAACGCTTTGTCTTCCGCTGTGGTTATATTCTCCTCTGATCAGCGGCTTGAATTTTATAATCAGGCGGTGATGGATATTTTCAAATTGGATTATAAATGGCTTGAAACACGGCCAACCCACAGTGAGTTGCTTAATCGCTTGAGAGATGCCCGCCAACTTCCAGAAAAGAAAGACTTTAATGCATGGAAGACAAAGGTTTTGGATGATTATAAAAATTTGGTCGAGCCAAAAGTAAGCTTATTATATTTGCCCGATGATAAGGTCTTAAGGATTGCAGCGTCGCCGTATTTGGATGGTGGGTTGATCTTTGTGATGGATGATGTGACCGATAAAATTGCTCTAGAGCGCAGTTATAACACATCCCTAGCCGTACAGCGCGAGACCTTGAATAATCTCCAAGAAGGGGTGGCCTTGATTGCCAGTAATGGTGAAATTGAGCTTTATAATCTGAATTTTGCTGAAATGTGGAATTTGGATACAGATCAAGTGGGGCAAAAGGTTTTATTGCGTGATGTTTTTGATGCCAACGCCGAGCAATTAGCCTTGAAAGACATGGACCATGAAAGCCAATATCAACAATTATTGGCGGTTCTAAGTTCCCGTGAAAGTGCCCAGCAAATATGGTCGATGGCCGATGGCCGCACCCTTCAATTGGTATCAGTGCCTCTGCCAGATGGCGCTTGTTTGTTAACCTTTTTAGATATGACCGATACTGCCAACCGTGCGTTGGCCCTAAAACAGCGGGCACAAGCCTTGGAAGTGGCCGATAAAATTAAATCGGAATTTGTGGCCAACGTTTCTTATGAATTAAGAACACCCTTGAACACTATTATCGGTTTTACTGAATTATTAGAGCAGCAATATTTCGGGCCCGTAACAGATAAGCAAAAAGAATATTTAGGCTCCATCCTGCAAGCGTCAGATAGCTTAAAACAGTTGATTGATAATATCCTTGACCTTGCGGTGCTCGAAGCGGGTAAATTAACCCTTGAAATTGGACCGTGTCAGATCAATGAGTTGTTAGAGCAGGTTAAGAATTTGGCTCAAGAGAAAGCCCGTCAAGCCAGTATTACGCTTGATTTCGATGTTGCCGAAGACCTAGGGACTATACAAGTGGATCAGCGCCGTATTAGCCATGCGGTGTATAATATGATCACATCCGCCATTGATTTAACCAGCCCAGGGGGTGAAATTATTGTGGAGGCGGTTGAGGAGGATGACATGATACGGGTATCCGTTATCGATGATAGCATGAGTTTGCCTGCAAGCAGCGCCTTGAATTTATTTAGAAGTTTTATCAACCTAGAAGATGATGGCGGTCGTAAGCATAAAATGGGCATGGGGCTATCATTGGTTAAAAGCTTTGTTGAATTTCATGGGGGGCACGTGGATGTTGATTCCGCGCCTGAAATGGGTACAAAGGTTATTGCCTATATCCCAAAACATGCTAAGCAGCCAAGCGACCAACAACTGTCTATAGATTAACGATTTAACCACGGGCTAAAAACAAGTGTCCCAGCGAATATACAAGAGAATATTTAAGAGAAAAACTGAGCAAAGAACTGAATGTTTCCATGTCAAAATTAATCCCCTTAAAACAAATAAAAAACATTGATTTAGAAGCCAGCCATCAAATTGCTGACTTTATATTTGGGGTTTTAAAAATTGGCGATGTCGTAGCCCTTTCGGGTGATTTAGGTAGCGGTAAAAGCCACTTAGCCCGCTGTTTGATCCGTGCAGCAGCGATGAATGATAAGTTAGAAGTTCCCAGTCCAACCTATACGCTTGTTCAACCTTATGATGGTTTGTTACATGATGGTGGTGCTATTTGGCACTATGATTTATATCGTCTAGAACAGCCAGAGGATATAACTGAGTTGGGTTTTCAGCAGGGCCTATCAGAAGCCGCAAGTCTCATTGAATGGCCAGAGAAGATGGGCTCATTGTTGCCTGAAAACAGCCTTGTCATCACCATAAAAGCCGGGCAAACCAATGATCAAGGTGAAAGCACCAGAACCTATGGCTTTTTTGGTGATTTTAAATGGCAAGCGCGGCTGTCTGGCTTAGGGTTTTTTGAAGATTAAGACCTCCCATAATTGGGGCAATTAAAGAGAAAAATGTGACAAGAATTGACTTAAAAAAGGCCTTTTTGGCGAAACAGGGTTTGCAGGATGCCGATGTTCGTTTGCTAGCAGGCGATGCGTCATTTCGAAAATATGACCGTGTCAAATTGCAGGGTAAAAGCTGGGTCTTGATGGATGCCCCGCCTGAAAAAGAAGACATCATTCCCTTTGTGGCGATGGCGCAATGGTTGCGCGATGCAGGGTTGGTGGCACCTTCTGTTTTGGCGATGGATTTTGAGAGTGGCTTTCTTTTGTTGGATGATTTGGGCGATGAAACCTTCACCAAGGTGATGCAACGAGATCCTTCAAGCGAAAAAGACTTATATTTTAAAGCGATTGACGTGTTGGTGCATCTCCATCAGTGCGATACTCCGTCACCCATTGTCGTTGAGCATCAAACCCCAACGGGGCCCTTGTCACACGATCTGAAGCCTTATGATCAGCAAATTTTAGAAACTGAATTATGTCTTTTCACCGATTGGTATTTGCCTGCCTTAGGAGTTGAGGGTGAAAAGCATCAATATCGCCAGCAATTACTAGATTTTTGGCGGCCGTTGTTTCCCCTAATGAAGGCTGAAAAATCAGTTGTGGTTTTGCGCGATTATCATGCTGATAATTTAATGCGCCTTAGCAACCATTCATCCCCGCATGCCATTGGCTTGTTGGACTTTCAAGATGCTTTAAGGGGGCATCCAGCCTATGATTTGGTGTCACTGTTGCTGGATGCGCGCCGCAAAGTGTCGCCCCAGCTGGCAGCGGCATGTTTTGATCATTATTGCCAAAAGGCTGGCATTCAAGACATTAAGGCCCTGCGTGATGCCTATGATTTGCTGGGCGCCCAGCGCAACATGAAAATTATTGGTATTTTTACAAGATTGTCGCACCGCGATGGAAAACATCATTATCCTAAAATGAATGGCCATGTTTGGACGTTGCTGGAGAAGGGTTTAGAAAACCCTCTTTTGCATCCTTTGAGAAGATGGCTGGATAAAATTGTTCCAAAAGCGAAACGAAATATTGATGTTGCAAAAACCCTTTCTGATGAGGGTGCGTTATGAGTAAAATTTCACAGGCCTTTGTTTTAGCGGCGGGTCTTGGTAAACGTATCCGAAGCCATGCACCTGACTTGCCAAAACCCCTGGTTTCTGTTGCGGGCCGCAGTTTGCTTGACCGTGTTTTAGATCAATTGGCTGCGGCCAATATTCACGATGTGATCATTAATGTGCATTATTTGGCCGACAAGATTGAGGCCCACCTTCAAGACCGCAACGATGTGAGCATTCGTTTTTCCGATGAACGGGGTGAGCTTTTAGAAACCGGTGGCGGATTGAAAAAAGCGCTGCCATTGATGAAGCCAGAACCCATCTTGGCGATTAATAGCGATGCTTTATGGCTGGATCATTGGCAAGAAACCAGTTTAGAGCCGGCGTTAACCCATATGATGCGGACGTTTGATGCTAATAAAATGGATGTTTACTTATTGATGGTGCCTCTTGATCATGCCCGTTATTTTGAGGGGAAAGGTGACTTCTTGCGTGATGATGAGGGCCGCTTAACCCGCCGCCCTACTGATTATCCAGATGATCCAAGCGCGGCTGGCTTGCCATTACCCTATATTTATGGCGGCATACAAATAATTCAGCCTCATATTCTAAAAGAGGTGGAACAAAATCGTTTTTCGCTTAATACTATCTATGACAACGCCTTAAAAAAGGGGCGGTTATATGGTCATGTTTTTGGCGGCACATGGATGCATATTGGTAATCCAGAAGCGGTTAAAGATGCCGAAGAATATTTTGAAAAAGCGGCCCAAAAATAACCTGTTTTAGGTTACACCAAGGGTTGAGCGCCAAGGGGGAGAGGGGCGATTTCACTTTTTGATCGTCAAATACCACGGGTTTATAATAGTCCAGCAGGGGTGCCTGTGGTGGATATCTTGGCGCGCGGCCTGTTGGATCACTTTCACGGCGACCCAGAAAGTTTTTCCAAGACCCTGATTTTAGTGCCAACAAGACGCGCGGTACTTGCCCTTAGAACCGCCTTATTAAGGGCAACCGATGGCAATGCCATGATCATGCCGCGCATGCGTGCCTTGGGTGATGTTGATGAGGATGAGTTGGTCTTAAGCTTGATCCCCGGCATTGCTGACCAAGATATTAGCCTAGATCCCGCCATTGATGGCTTCAGTCGTTTGATGCTGTTGGCCTTACAGGTGCAAAAAGCCGCCCCCGGTTTGGGCTTTTCTTCGATGTCTTTGGCAACTTCATTGCAAATGGCAAAAGCCTTGGCGGCCTTGTTGGATAGTGTGCAAATTGAAGAATTATCCTTTGATCAGTTGGCCGAATTGGCCGATGAAAGCTTAGCGGGGCATTGGCAAATCACGGTTGATTTTTTGAAAATTGTCACCGACTTTTGGCCAAAAGTGTTAGAAGATTTATCATTTATGGATCCTGCTGATCGGCGCACAAAGGCCTTGAAAATATTAACCGAGTTTTGGCGTCAAAATCCGCCAGATTATCCAGTTATTGTGGCAGGCAGCACAGGCTCTGTCCCCGCCACGGCAGAGCTGATAAGCGTTATTTCCCGCCTACCGCAAGGGGCGGTTTTATTGCCTGCTTATGATCAAACCCTGCCAGAAGAATGTTGGCAAGAATTGGACGCCACCCACCCGCAAGCCACCATGAAACATTTACTAGAGACCATGCGTTGCACCCCGTTTGATGTGGCGACATGGCCGTTATGTGACGCCCATAAAAAACAAGTGACACAGCACCAAGAGCGCTTAACAATGGTGCAGAGGGCCTTATGGCCTGCGTCTTACATTCATCATTGGTTGGATGCAAAGCCCATTGATGTAAAAAAGGCCATGCGGGGCTTTTCCTATGTCACCGCAGAAACGGTGCGTGAAGAAGCCACCATGATTGCCCTTATGATGCGTGGGAAATTGGAGGAAGAGGGGGTCACCACCGCCCTTGTCACCCCCGATCGCAATTTGGCGCGGCGAGTTAAACAAGAATTAAAACGCTGGAATATTGAAGTGGATGATAGTGCTGGCGACCCCTTGTCCCTCACACCACCCAGTACGTTAATTATGTTATTAATTGAGGCGTTGGAAAAGGAATTCGCCCCAGTTGCACTTTTATCCTTATTAAAGCACCCGTTGGTGGCGTTGGGCCTTGAGCGCGGAAAACATCTCAATCTAACCCGCCAATTGGAAAAGCATTTGATGCGTGGTATTCGTCCCGCCCATGGATTGGACGGTTTGTTGAAGGCGTTGAAAGCCATACCCGATGATCGTATCCGTGATGAGAGAAGAGCCAACCTTACGGCATTTTTAAAAACCATCAACAAAGCGCTAAAGCCCGCGCTTGACTTGCAAAAGGACAGTGATTTTCAGGGCTGGTTGCGGGCCATATTAGAGGCCGCTGAAAACTTGTCAAAATCGGATCAAAAGGACGGAGCCAAGCAACTGTGGTCACAAGAAAATGGCCACGCCCTTGCACAATTTATGCATCGTTTAGTTGACGGTATCGTGCCTGATTTTGCGGTGTCTGTAGAAGATCGACATTTGGAATATGGCGCCTTGCTAGCAACCCTGATGAAAGGTGAGGTGGTGCGCCGCCAACACAGCAGGCACCCAAGACTTGCCATTTGGGGCACCATTGAGGCGCGCATGCAACAGGCCGATGTGATGATATTAGGCGGCTTGAACGAAGAAAGCTGGCCCCCCGCCATTGCCGATGATCCATGGATGAGCCGTCCGATGCGCGCCAAGTTTGGCCTGCCGCCGCTTGAACGTCGCGTCGGTCTTTCGGCCCATGACTTTGTGCAGGCTTGCGGCGCTAAGGAAGTGATCATCAGCCGCTCTGAAAAAGCTGATGGTGCAGAGGCGGTTGCCAGTCGTTGGCTGTTGCGGTTGGACGCCATGATGGGTGATCATTTTGCAAGAACTGGCGACCATCTATGGGCTGCTTATAGCCAAAAATTGGACCATGCTGATCAGCCGGGGCCAGTTTTGCCGCCATCACCAACGCCGCCTGTTGCGGTGCGCCCAAAAGAATTAAGTGTCACAGGGGTGCAAACCTTGATGCGTGACCCTTACAGCATTTATGCCAGTAAGATATTGAGGCTATCGGCGTGGGACGAATTGGAGCAAAAACCAGGCGCCGCTGATAAAGGTAATATCATCCATGATGCCCTTGAAACCTTTATGCGCACAAAACCAAAAGCGTATAAAGAAGTGCAAAGGGATGAACTGGTTGCCATTGGGCGTGATGCTTTTGGGGCAGAATTAGACCGTCCCGGGGTGTGGGCCTTTTGGTGGCCAAGATTTGAGCAAATAGCCGAAGAATTTATCAAGCTGCAAGGTCACCGTGAGGCAACCTATGATGTGGTGTTTGTCGAAGAAAAGCGCACCATGGTTTTTGGCCGCGATGATGACAGTTTTACCCTCACTGCCAAAGCTGATCGCGTTGATTATAATCGCACCACCAACGCCTATGAGGTGATTGATTATAAATCGGGCACCGTACCAACGAAGGATCAGATTTTAGCAGGCTATGCGCCGCAATTACCGTTGGAAGGTTATATGATTCAGCAAGGCGCCTTTGAAATGGCCCATGGCCTTTGTCATGATTTGGTTTTTTGGAAGGCGTCTGGGGGGCCCGACCCCATTGAGATAAAAGCGGTGTCTGAGATGAAGACTAAAACTCCCGCTGGTATAAAAAAAGTGGATGTTGGCGACGTGATTGATGATGCTGGAAAGGGCTTGATTGAGTTAATCGCAGCCTTTAAGCGCCCCAGCATGCCTTATTTGTGTAATCCACGTCCTGCAATTGCGGGTTATGGTGAGTATGATCATCTGGCCCGCGTGAAAGAATGGCGCGTTACCGAGAAGGGGGATGATTAATGGCTGATAAAATGACCCCTGAACAGGCGCTTGCCAGTGATCCGAAAGCCTCGGTTTGGGTTGGGGCCAATGCGGGCACGGGCAAAACCCACGTTTTAACCGCGCGGGTGTTGCGCATGATGCTGCAGGGCACGGACCCCGGTAAAATTCTTTGTCTTACTTATACCAAGGCCGCGGCCAAAGAAATGACCAACCGTTTGTATCGCCGCTTAGGTCAATGGACCCGCATGGATGATGACGCCTTAAGGTCAGAATTAAGCATTTCACTCGATGAAGTGGTGGCTCAGGATAAATTATCACTAGCACGATCTTTGTTTGCGCGGGTGTTAGACTTACCCGGTGGCCTTAAAATTATGACCATTCATTCTTTTTGCAATTCATTGCTGGGTCGGTTCCCGCTGGAGGCAGACCTGCCGCCCCAGTTTGAGCAAATGGATGAGCGCAGCCAGCAAGAATGGCTTGATAATGCCGCTGACCAAACCTTTAGCGCCCTAAAAGCAGGTCATGATGATGCCGGCAAACAGGCCCTTTTTCATATTGCCCGCCGCGTCAGTGATTTTACCTTTGGTTCCTTGTTACAATCGGTGACAGGTGAACGGGGGCGTTTGTTAAAAGCCATTCAAAAGCGCGTGTTGCGCGGCAGTTACGACCAAATAGAAAGCTTGTTTTCACCCTTGGCAGACGCGCTGGGTGTTGATCCCACAGACACACGAGAAACAATCGCCGATGAGTTGCTCAATAGCAGCAAGCAAGAGGCAATTCGCCAAAAAATTAGACAATGCTTTATGGATGGTAGCCAAACCGTGGTGCAAAGGGGTGACCAATTAGGGGCGATTTTGGCAACAGAGGCGGGTCCGAAACGGTTACAATTTTATAATGATTATATCTTGGTCTTTTTGAACAAGACTGATTTACAACCCTTTAAGGTTGGTTTGGCAGGACTTTATAAAAAGCACCCTGATTTAGAGCCGGTGTTAAGTGCTGAACAGCAAAGAGTTTTAGCCCTTGTGGCGCGCGATCAGAAACGCCAAATTTTCAACCAATCAACGGCGCTTTTAAAGGTGAGTGCGGCGATATTAAATCTTTATGAAGGGGACAAAACCAGCCTTGGGAAGGTTGATTTTGATGATTTGATCTTACGCACCGATGCGCTTCTTGCCAAACCAGATATTGCGCCATGGATATTATATAAATTAGACGGTGGTTTGGACCATATTTTGGTTGATGAGGCACAAGATACTAACCCTGAACAATGGCAGTTAATTGAGCGGTTATCAAACGAGTTTTACGTGGGTGAAGGGGCCCGTGAGGTGGATCGCACCCTATTTATGGTGGGTGATGCCAAGCAGTCAATATATCGTTTCCAGCGCGCTGACCCGGCGGAGTTTGTGCGTTCACGCGATCGTGTGCGAGATAAGGCAGAGGCCAGTGAAAAACGCTTTGTAAGTATTGACATGCAACGATCTTTCCGTTCAACCAAGGCGGTTTTAGGCTTGGTCGATGCGGTGTTTTCAAGACCCGAAGCGCATCAAAACTTAACTCACGATAATAGTATGCAGGTCAAACACACTGTTAACCGTGAAGGTCAGGCGGGCTTGGTGGAGTTGTGGCCTGTTGTGAAAGAAACCCCTATTTCCATACCTGAACATTGGGAGCCACCGGAACAGCAGGTGTCTGTACCCAGTGGGGCAGGGCAATTGGCGCGTCTCATAGCCGTTAAAATTGACCAGATGTTAAAAACCAATGAACGTCTAGAAAGCCGTGATCGGCCCGTTCGTGCTGGTGATATCATCATTTTGGTACGTAGGCGTAATGAGTTTCATGGGGAAATGATCAGGGCCCTAAAGGCCCTCCAAATTCCTGTGGCGGGGTCGGACAGGTTAAATGTGATGGATCATATTGGCGTGATGGACTTAATCGCGTTGACCAATATGACGCTAAATCCCTTGGATGATTTGACCTTTGCCACGGTTCTGAAATCGCCCTTCATTGGCTTTGATGATGAAGACCTGTACCAATTGGCCCATGATCGTGGCGGTAAAACCCTTTGGCAACGCTTGCAAGAACAGGTTCAAAAGGGCGATGACAGCTTAACCACTGGTCAACACGCCCGTTTTGCCGAGGCGGCGGGTTTCATCCAACAGGTGACCAGTATGGCTGATTTTATGTCACCGTTTCAATTTTATGCGGATATATTGTCGGCTCTGAAGGGCCGTCAGAAATTGGTTGGACGTTTGGGACCAGAGGTTCATGACCCATTGGATGAATTTTTAAATCTGGCGCTAGATTATGAAACCAACCGCACACCATCGCTGCAAGGCTTTGTGCAATGGTTGGCGTCGGGTACCACAGAAATTAAACGCGATATGGAAAGCCCGCGCGATGAAGTGCGTATCATGACAATTCACGGTGCAAAGGGCTTACAGGCGCCTATTGTTTTTATGCCCGACACCACGGTTGAACCAAAATCCGGCGGCAGCGTATATAATTTGGGGGCAGCAGGCAATGATCAGCAAGATGGCCTGTTTGTTTGGCACCGCAGTGAATTGGGTAATCCTGAACCAATTAACAGCCTAAAAGAGCATAATAAAACGGCAGAATTAGCGGAATATCGCCGTCTGATGTATGTGGCCATGACCCGCGCCGAGGATCATCTTTATGTATGTGGCTGGGAGAAGTCACGCAAGCGCACTGATAAATGTTGGTATAACCTGATTGAAGCTGGTTTTGATCTCTTGCCAAATGTTGAAAAGGTCGATGTTGATTTTGGCGAAAGCGGCCTTATTAAGCGGTGGAAAGTTGAGCAAACACGCCCTGCAAAAAGGGATGACAAAAAACAAAAAGCCGTAGATGCACAATCTGTTCGCTTGCCCCAATGGGTAAACCAGTTGCCTAAGGATGAAGGGGCGTTATCAAAACCATTAGCCCCTTCAAAAATGGATGATAGTGATGATGCAACCGCAAGCCCGTTAAAGGGACGCGAACAGGATATTAGCCGTTATATGCGCGGTACCATGATCCACAAATTATTGGAAATATTACCTGAAAGTCCCGCTGAAAAACGTGAGGCTTTAGCGCGGGCCTATTTGTCTAAAGGCGCTTATCACCTTGATCAGGCACAAATAAACGACATTTGGGAAAAGTTGTCTAAATTATTAAACGATGATAATTTTGCGGCCATTTTTGGTGCAGGTAGTCAGGCCGAGGTGTCATTTTCTGCGATTGTTGCAGGCAAACCCGTCGCAGGTCAAATTGACCGTTTGGTTGTGATGGACGATAAAGTGTTGGTGGTTGATTATAAAACCAACCGCCCCCCTGCTAAAACACTGGACGCGGTACCGAAAAGCTACGTGGCGCAAATGGCAGTTTATGCCCAAGCCATGCAGGCAATTTACCCCAACAAACAAGTTGCTTGTGCGCTTTTATGGACCGAAGAAATGCGACTGATGACATTACCGTCAGAAATGCTAAAAAACGCATTGTCTGCTTGACGAATGACGTTTGCATACCTACTTTAAGGGCAAGAATGATAAAAGGGGACGATAGCAACGAACAGCCCCTCTCTGCTGACCATAAGTGATGAAGGATTTATTATGCCAACCACCCAAATTACCGACGCTAACTTTGATTCTGACGTATTAGGCTCTGACAAACCAATCGTGGTTGATTTTTGGGCTGAATGGTGCGGGCCTTGTAAGCAAATTGGCCCGTCTTTGGAAGAACTTTCTGACGAGTTATCAGATGTGACCATCGCTAAAGTAAACATTGACCAAAACCCAGAAGCACCAACCAAATTTGGTGTACGTGGTATTCCAACCATGATCATGTTTAAAGGCGGTAAAGCGGTGTCGACCATCGTTGGCGCCAAGCCAAAGTCTGAAATTCAGGCGTGGATTGAACAAAACAAATAAGCTTTATATCAATTGAAGAAATTTAAGACGGGCGTTTATTGTGGATAGACGCCCGCTTCTTTTAGCACTTCACCTGCTAAATAAAGCGATCCGCAGATTAAAATAACCGGCGGGTGATCGCTGTTACATTCTTTGGCAATCAACTCAATAGCTGAACGGACATTACCTGCCACGCGGCCTTGCAGGCCAACATTGCTGGCTTCTGAGGCCAGTTCTCCGGGGCTAAGGGCATCATGATCACCGGGGATAGGAATGGCGATGACATGATCGGCAAATCCACGAAACGGCATGAAAAAGCCCATCACATCTTTCACCCGCAGCATACCACAGATCATGTAAAAAGGCGTTTGGGAGGTGTCAATATGTTTAAAATGGTCACGAATAACCCGCGCGGCAATAGGGTTATGCCCACCATCTAGCCAAATTTCAGACTGTTCTGGCAGTCTCGTGTTTAGCGAGCTGTCCGTTAAATTATCCAATCGTGCAGGCCAGCGCGCCCAATCAAGCCCTGCGCGAATGGCACTGTCGGGAATATCAAATAAATCCTGTGCCCTAACAGCGGCTACTGCCGTGGCGGCATTGCGCACCTGATGTGCCCCCGGTAAACGGGGGGGTGGCAGGCGCAGTAAGCCCTTTTCATCTTGCAGGCTGAAACCGCCATCTTCATGTGGCTCGCTTTTTAAAAACCAATGCTTGTTATGTTCAAAGACAGGGGCGTCTAGCTCTTCAGCCACCGCGTTTAAGACCCGGGATACCGTGGTTAATTGCGGCGCAATTACCACGGGGCGATTTTTCTTGATAATGCCTGCTTTTTCACGAGCAATTTTCTGGAAACTATTCCCCAAAAATGCTTGATGATCCATATGAATGGGCGTGATGACAGATAATAACGGTTCCGGAATAACGTTCGTCGCATCAAATCTACCGCCCAATCCAACCTCCAACAGACAAATGTCAGCGTCATGACGGGAAAAAGCTAAAAAGGCTGCGGCTGTGGTGACCTCAAAAAAGGTGATCGGCTCGCCAGCATTGGCTTTTTCACAGTCCTCAAGGGTTTTTGTTAGCTCATCATCGGTAATGAGTTGTCCTGCAAGGCGGATGCGTTCATGAAAACGCACCAAATGGGGTGATGTATAAACATGCACCTTTAAGCCAGCAGCCTCAAAAATGGCACGCATGAAGGCAGTAGTTGATCCTTTACCATTGGTGCCAGCGACATGAATGATCGGCGGGCACTTTAGGTGCGGGTTATCCATTTTTTCCAACAGCTTTTCTAACCGATCAAGCGACAGATCGATCAATTTAGGGTGCAGTCCCAGCAAGCGTTGTAAAATTTCGTCAGACCGACTGCGTTGTGGCGAAGGACTGTTGCTCACACTCACTATTCCTTAGCGAAAAGGCTGTTGCAATATGAATAAAAGGCGACTTTATTCGGCGGCATTTCTTAGGTTGGCACCATCACGGGTCATCATCGCAATAAGGTCACCAATTTTATCTTTCAGCGCATGACGGTGGGTTACCATGTCAACCATGCCATGCTCTAAAAGATATTCAGCGCGTTGGAAGCCTTCTGGTAACTTCTCACGGATTGTGTCCTCAATAACGCGTGGACCCGCAAAACCGATTAAAGCGCCCGGTTCAGCGATTTGAACATCACCCAACATGGCGTAAGAGGCCGAAACACCGCCTGTGGTAGGGTCGGTTAACAGAACGATATAAGGCAAGCCCGCCTCACGCAGCATTTGTAGCGCCACAGTGGTACGTGGCATTTGCATCAAAGACAAAATACCCTCTTGCATGCGGGCACCACCCGCTGCCGTAACCATGATAAATGGCGCGCGTAACTCGATAGCTTTTTCAATGGCGGCTATAATGCCTTCACCCACAGCCATGCCCATTGAACCGCCCATGAAGAAGAAGTTTTGAACCGCAATAACTGCTGGCAAGCCATTAATGTGACCATGGGCCGCTTCGATGGCATCGTTAACTTCAGTTTTACTGCGGGCCGCTTTCATACGATCAGTATATTTTTTACTGTCGCGAAATTTTAAGGGGTCTTCCGCCACTTTGGGCATGGCCAGCTTGGTATATTTGCTTTCATCAAACAGGAAATTAAAGCGGCTATCAGGGCCAATCCGTTCATGATGATCGCAATGGGCGCAAACGCTTTGATTTGCTTCAAACTCTTTATGGAAAATGAGTTGACCACAGCCTTTACATTTATGCCATAGATTATCAGGCGTATCACGCTTCAAAACGGCTTGTAATTTAGGCTTCACATAGTTGGTTAACCAATTCATTTGGGGTCCCCTCATTTTGTGTCAATGACGTGTGCTAGTTATAACGTTTCTGCTTTTATCAGGCAATATTTTTAGTATCGTTTAGCGGTTATGCCATGCTGGCAAGAATATCTTGTGCGCTTTTGGCTGGATCAGTGGCTTGGGTAATAGGGCGACCAATGACCAACAGGGTGGCTCCTTGATCAACCGCTTCTTTAGGGGTCATCACGCGCTTTTGATCACCAATATCAGCACCTGCAGGACGAATACCAGGAACCACAAGGATAAAATCGTCGCCTAAATGTTGACGGATTAAGCTAATTTCCTTGGGTGAACAGACAATACCATCCAAGCCACTTTCTTTGGCTAATTTAGCAAGGCCTAAAACCTGTTGCTCGACATCACGGTCAACCCCAATGGCGCTAAGGTCATCTTGGTCAAGCGAGGTTAGCACCGTAACACCAACCAATTTAGGGCGCTCAACACCCAATTCAGCAGCGGCTTCGGTGGCGGCTTGGCTGGCTTTACGCATCATTTCAGGACCACCGGCGGTGTGGACGGTCATAATTTGAGGTGCCAACGGCATCAAGCTTTTAACCGCCTTAGCAACAGTGTTTGGAATGTCATGTAATTTAAGATCTAGGAAAATGGGCTGATTAAACTGCGCTACAGCTTTATAACCTTCCGCTCCATGTGCGTAGAAAAATTCCATTCCCAATTTAATGCCGCCCAAACAACCCTGCAGCTGGTTTGCCAAATCGCTGGCTTTTTCAATATGAGGGGTATCAAAGGCGCAAAAAATCGGATTGGTCATGGTCATGCAGTTTCTCCTTGGCAATAAACTGCCATGCATATAACTGATTTTGCGCGCGCTGGAAATAGTCAATTATCGGGCTAGAAAGGCATTATGACTTGTTTAACCGTGCTTGAGTGGGGTCTGGTTTCGTTTGATCTGGTGAATGGTCTTGTTTCAGTTGCTGGTTAAGGGCGTCTTCAAGGCTGTGTTTTTCTGATTCAGCTTGGGCTTTTTCGCGTTTGATACGCTGGCGCTCTAACGCGCCTTGAGCGCGTTTTAGGCTGGTGACAATACCTGCTATCAAAAGACCCAGAAAGATGCCAGCAAAAAGAACCAGATAAAGTGGAATATCCCATTGATAGGGCAAGGGTGAGAAGGAAACGGCCACAGGCTGACGGTTCGCCACCATCCATAAGATGAGGGCAAGCGTGATGGTTATAAAAACAACGCGTTTAAACCATACAATCATCAGAAATTAGTCGTCTGTGTTTAGACGTTCGCGTAACTCTTTACCGGTTTTGAAATAAGGCACCCATTTTTCAGGCACATTAACCGATTCACCCGTGCGAGGGTTACGACCAACGCGTGGTGGACGGTGTTTAACAGAAAAAGCACCAAAGCCGCGCAATTCAACACGGTCGCCACGTGAAAGCGCATCGGTAATCTCATCAAAAATGGTAGAGACGATCCGTTCAATATCACGTTGATAAAGGTGCGGGTTGTCATCAATCAATTTTGCGATCAATTCAGATTTAATCATGGTGCCGTCCTGAATGTTATAAGTTGCTGTTGGGATTACTTTATTTACCACTTAATACAATCTATTTAAAGTATCATCAGAGGCAACATTAAGCACTATCTTGGGCCTTGCTGACAACCTTTTTTTAGGTAAGATGTCCCAAAATACACAAAAAAGTAGTATAAAAGGAAGTTTTTTTCGCTTTGTAAAACAAAATATTAGGCGTTAACCATAAAAAAGCCCCGCTTGGAAAACCAAGCGAGGCAAATTTAAAAAGTTTTAAAGACGAGTCGTTTATTCGTCGTCTTTATTCAAGGCAGCACCAAGAATGTCACCCAAGCTAGCGCCACTGTCAGACGAACCGTACTGAGCAACTGCTTGTTTCTCTTCTGAAATTTCAAGAGCTTTGATGCTCAAAGAAAGCTTACGAGAAGATTTGTCAATTTGGGTGATTTGGGCGTCAACTGTGTCACCAACGCTGAAACGCTCTGGGCGTTGCTCGTTGCGGTCACGGCTAAGGTCAGAACGACGGATGAACGCCGTAATACCGCTGTCACCTAGTGATACTTCAAGACCGTTTTCAGTTACTTCAGTAACAGTGGCTTGAACAGTTTGGCCTTTTTTCTTGTTCATTACGTTAGCGAAAGGATCGCTGCTAAGCTGTTTAATGCCTAGAGAGATGCGCTCTTTTTCGCCGTCAATGTCAAGAACAACAGCTTTAACAACATCGCCTTTTTTATAGTCAGCCAATGCATCTTCGCCAGATTTGTCCCAATCAAGGTCAGACATGTGAACCATGCCGTCAACGTCTTGGTCAAGACCAATGAACAGACCAAATTCAGTGATGTTTTTGATCTCGCCTTCGATCTCAGTACCCACAGGGTATTTGTCAGAGAACGCCAGCCATGGGTTTTCAACACATTGTTTAAGACCCAAAGAGATACGACGCTTGTCTTGATCAACTTCAAGAACCATCACTTCTACTTCCTCAGAAGGAGAAACGATTTTGTTCGGGTGAATGTTTTTCTTAACCCAAGACATTTCTGAAACGTGAACCAAACCTTCAACACCTGATTCCATCTCAATGAAGGCACCATAGTCAGTGATGTTGGTTACGCGGCCAGTGAATTTAGAACCGATTGGGTATTTGGCTTCAACGCCTTCCCAAGGATCGCTCTCAAGCTGTTTCATGCCAAGAGAAATGCGGTGGGTTTCAGGGTTGATACGAATGATCTGAACTTTGATTGTCTCACCAACAGTAAGAACTTCTTTCGGATCATTGATACGACGCCATGACATGTCGGTAACGTGTAGCAATCCGTCAATGCCGCCCAAGTCAACAAAGGCACCGTAGTCAGTGATGTTTTTAACAACACCTTCAACAACATTACCTTCGGTAAGGTTAGACATCAATTCAGCACGTTGCTCAGCACGCTTCTCTTCAAGAACAGCACGACGTGATACAACGATGTTGCCACGCTTGCGGTCCATTTTCAAAATTTGGAATGGTTGAGAAATGTTCATCAACGGCGTTACGTCACGGATAGGACGTACGTCTACTTGGCTGCCTGGTAAGAAGGCAACGGCACCAGAAAGGTCAACAGTGAAACCGCCTTTAACGCGGCCAAAGATAACACCATCAACACGCTCATCAGCTTCACAAGCTTTCTCAAGCTGTTCCCAAGCCTCTTCACGACGGGCTTTTTCACGGCTTAGAATGGCTTCGCCATTGGCGTTCTCAATGCGATCAACAAATACTTCAACTTCGTCGCCAATTTGAACTTGTTCGCCTTCAGCGCGGCCAAATTCACGTAGAGGAACGCGGCCTTCAGCTTTTAGGCCAATGTCAACAATGGCAAATTCATTTTCAATGCTTAGAACTGTACCGCGAACAACAGCACCTTCAAAACCGGTGTCTTCGTTCAAGGTTTCGTTCAAAAGGGATTCAAAATCTTCGGTGGTAGGGAAGCTAATGGCTTCAGTCATAGGAATGGCTCCAACCAGGTGTCTTGCCAGCCGAGCCGTCCTATGTCTTAAAACATCTGTGGTACGGTTATATGTCGGCGGTCTTCCTTTGGCCCAAATCCTTGCTCATCAAGGATTTCATATTATTAAGGCCTAAGGCATCATCAAATCCGCCGCGCTTGTACACTTATTTTATGCGGGAATCAACTATTTCAATGGCTTTTTTTAACACCGCCTCAGGACTGAGGTCAGAGGTATCGAGGCGGTAAGCATCTTTAGCGGGCTTCAAAGGGGCCGCGGCGCGTTGTTGGTCTTGCCTGTCGCGGGCGATTAAATCTTGTAAGATGTCATTAAAGGGACGCTCGTCGCCGCGAGCGCTAAGCTCCATCCAGCGCCGCTTTGCACGCACCTGGTCAGTGGCGGTAACGTAAATTTTGCACGGCGCATCAGGGCAAATAACCGTGCCAATATCACGCCCGTCTAGGACAGCGCCTTGTTGGCCTTCTGGAGGATTATTAGCAAAGTCAATTTGGAAAATTTTCAAGGCGTCGCGCACTTTTTGCATGGTTGCCACGCGAGAAGCCAATTTTCCAGTGGCCTCAGCCCGTAATTCCGAATCGGTTAAAATGGCTGGATTAAGATTATTGGCCGCGTCTTCCGCTTCTGATTCGCTGGGGTCTGGCTTACCTGATAATATCAGGGTTAGTGCAACCGCACGGTAGAGACTGCCGGTATCAAGATAAGCAAAATCATAATGCGCCGCTAATTTGCGGGCCAGGGTTCCTTTTCCTGCTGCAGCAGGACCATCTATGGCGATAATGATTTTACTCATGGTTTCTTTTATTCCCTTATTTTCAGGAGAAAAATGCGGCTTTTAACGCCTCCTTAACTTGCTTTATATATAGCTCTCTTAAAGGCCTTGTCGAGGGGTTTTCATGCGCCGTTAAACCGAAACAGCGGCAAGGTGTGAATTTTTCTTTGACACGTGGGTCATCTAGTGGCAAGACACGCCTCTTATAGAGTTTAACAGACAAACATTGGAGATAGCCCGTGGCTAAAGCTGAATGGGGAACAAAGCGAACCTGCCCTAAGTGTGGTGAGCGCTTTTACGATCTTGGCAAAGAAGATCCCGCCATTTGTATAGCATGTGGTAACGAATGGGTGCCTGAGCCAATTTTGAAGGCCAAGCAACCGCACATTGCTGAAGAAGCTGACGATGAATCAGATGATGACGACATCTTGTTGGATGACGACGATGATGTTGTTGTTCCAGCCGATGATGACAGTGCTGGCGTTGCCATTGACGATGATGAAGATGATGACATGTCAGACGTTATCGATGCACCGATCAAAAAGGTTGATGACGAATAATCTCTGATAAGCTGTTTTTTGGCTTGATTTTCTGATCTAATCGCCATATCAAACAGCGCATAAGAATTTGGGGCCGTAGCTCAGCTGGGAGAGCGCTACACTGGCAGTGTAGAGGTCGTCGGTTCGATCCCGATCGGCTCCACCAATTAAAAAGGCTTAGGATAATCATCCTAGGCCTTTTTTTGTTCACAACTTTGGCATATTAGCTGGCTTTACCCAGAGGATATTTTTTTTGGGCCAAGTCTGCTAAATAGCTAGCGATAGCTTTCATACCGTAGATGCCCGCCTGCTTTTCGGCCTCACTATTATAATTGGTATTGGTATTAATATCATAAGCGTAAGACTGCCCATTGGCGTCGACAATATATTCGATACCTGCAATCTGGATGTTATGCGTTTCTAACAAAGCTTCATAGTGCGGTATAAGGGGGTTTTGGTAATGGTTGATGATCTTAAACTTTGGCCCTTGGGAGAGTGTTGTATCATTGGTTGGGCAAAAAGCGCCTTCAATATTACACTGATCTGCTGGGCATAATTCAAAACTGCCACCGGTGCTGACCTCTACGGCATAAAGGAATTTGCCACCAACAAACTCCATTCGAACAATCGATTGGGATGGCGATTGGATATAATCTTGCAACAGATGAATACCATCAATAGATGGCGAGAACTGTTCGCTTTGCAGATGTTCCAATAGGTCACTTTGATGGGTACACAAAAATACTCCCAGTCCTTTGCCCGCGCGATTATGCTTAATGATAAAGGGGGTGGAAAAGTGTTTGGCAGCAGAGACAATATCTTCTTTGTTTTGCGCGTAAAGGGTTTTGGGGGTGACAATATTATGACTCTCAAAGGCCATTTGTTGTTGAGCTTTGCTTAATTCTATATTCAAGGCGGAAGAGCCATTGACCACAGTTCGGTTATGCCGTTCCAACCAAGGCAAAATAACAGCAGTTAACTCAGGTGCAAATCTATGGCCACGAGTGTGAGAGCTTGCACTCATACGATTATAAAATATACCCTCGGGAGGCCGCTCAGAAATATTAAAGTGGCCCTTACCCATGTGCCATTCTCGATAGGGGGCAGCGATATTATCTAAGGCTAACTTCAGTGGGGCAACCCATTCATCGTTTTCATGAATGATATAGATAATGCTCATCGGTTTTTTTCTCCGAAATAGGCTTCATAAATTGTATGACAAATCATACCGCTTTAGCAATATGTTCTATTTGAGAGGGGTAATCGTCAATAAAAAAGGAATTATTTTCTATAATAGATGAAATAATAGGATTTTATGGCAATTACGAGAGGCGGCTGAGCATAAGATTCCATTGAACAGGAGCCTTTGATAGTTAAAGGACTTAGTCTTTAAGCCATTTTTGCCAGTTTTTGTGGAAGGGGTAGGCGTCTTTTAGGCCAAATCTTTCATATATGGGTAAAAGTTCGCCTTTTTCATGCATGCCGATATACCACTGGCTTAAAAGGTCAATGATGATGATGTTTTCTTCTTCTAGGTTCCGCATAGGGTAAAGCGGAACGTCTTCAATGATGGGCGTTAAGATAAAACCTTGCTGGCTTAAGTCTTCATAAGTGGTGCGGATCAGTATCTCGGTATTCCATTCAAAATAGGCACTGATTCTGCCAGCTCTTACCAATTGAAGTCCTTGTTCAAAGCCCTCTATCTCGATCACAGAGCCCTGAAAATTCAGCGTACCTTCAAGGTTATCGCCGCGCTGCCATGCAATGGTTGCTTGGGGATTAATCCCATCAGTAGTGAAAGTGGCTGTTTTGTTTTCTGCTTTTGGATATTCAATGGCCAAAAGCGTGGTTGCGGCAAACGGGTATGACGTCTGACGGTGGCGATCATCGACGACATGATCGCGGAACAGTAAAATATCGATAATATTTAGCGAAAAGTCACGGTTGAGCCGTTCTTGCGGTAGAAAGCGTATGTCGCAGCTTAAATTTTCGCTCTGACAAAACTTGCTCATAATAGCCTTGCTTAAGTCGCGCGATTGTTCGGCCAATCTAAAGCTGGTACCAAAAATGATCGGTTCTTCATCCAGAGCGAAAAGCGGTGTGATTGCAAAACTTAGAGACATCAACAGGGATGTAGCAGCGTATTTTAGGGCTTTTTTCAATTTGGCATCATTTCTAAGAGGGCTATATCTTTTTTTCATCATGATATCTTTGTGTGCATTTAACAAGCACATTTTGTAGAAGGCTAAGCAGCATAAGATGGGGCATCGAAACTTAAATGGCGGGTGATTATTCCCCTTCCTCATAAAATTCAGTGTGTTGAGCCGAATCAAAAATATAGCGGCTTAATTGTTCGCGGTTGATGGCATAAAGATCATCGGCTTGACCAAAGCGCCGCGTCAAAAGATCGTGAATATCTAGGGCATTATCAGGAAAGGCCATGGACCATTGCGCAAATTTGCGTGCGGCAATGTTTTCAGCAAAAACGATTTGAATGTCAGTGTGTAAGTCACTTTGGCAAATGCGTGCCATGGTTTCGTAAACCTTTGATCGCTTTCCCTCTAGGGTTTGGACAAAAAAGTCACCCACTTCCCATAATACGCCAGTGATATTGTTATTATCATTCAGGGTGCGGGCTTTTTTCAACAGTTCAATGATATTAAGGTCGTCGCTTAAACGTCGACTGATATAGATTAATGAATAAAGCGAGTCATTGTCGTCTGACTTGGTAACAGAGACAGGGCCAGAGGACATCACACGGTTTATTTCATTTTTTAAATCAGCATCGTTAACGGGCTTGGCAATAAATCCATTGACCCCAGCTGCGAACAATTCTTCTTTGCGTTCTGCCAAAACATCAGCTGTAAGGGCGATTATGGGAATATTATTGTTTTGGTTTCGACTGGCCCGCAGGGTGGATGTGGCTTGAATGCCCGTCATCATGGGCATGTGGTTATCCATTAAAATAAGGTCAAAGGTGGCTTTTTGATTGAGCAATATATCAAGGGCAAGATAGCCATTGACGGCGCTTGTTACCTTATGGCCCTGCATTTCCAGCAGCATGGTTACAAGCTCACGGTTAAAGTCGACATCTTCCACCAAAAGAATATGTAATTGCTGATCCAGCTGGCTAATGTTGTCATCATTGTTTGATTGTGTTGTCTGGTCGGCCGCTAAAACAAGGGGCACTTCAAACCAGAAAGTGCAGCCGAATTTACCATCGCTGGTGACGCCAATCTGACCCTCCATTAGGTCGATCAATTGTTTGGAAATGGCAAGGCCAAGCCCTGTACCCGAGGTGGCTTGTTTGCGATCTTGCGCTAATTGGCTAAAGCGTTTGAACAGTTGTTTCTGTTGTGCTTGTGATAAGCCAGGGCCGCAATCTGTGACATCCACTCTAAAGCGCGGGTTATCCCCTTCAACCATGGTGGCGTTAATCTTTATTGTACCAGTCTTAGAGAATTTAATCGCGTTAGAGACAAAATTGGTGATCACCTGAGTAAGGCGAATTTTATCACCGACGATGGTTTGATGGAGCGCATCAGATAGGGTGGTTGATAAGGAAAGACCCTTGTCTTCAGCAACGAGGGTCATAAGTTCGGTGATATGATCCAACAGCTCTTTGGGGTCAAAGGCACCATTTTCAATTGTCACTTTCCCTGATTCTAATTTTGAAAAATCAAGAATATCATTAATAACCTGTAACAAAGACGTGGTTGACGCATTGGCTGTGTTCAATAATTTCGCCACCTTTGCGGGGTCATCGGATTTTTGCGTTAGATTAAGTGACATTAAAATGCCGTTCATCGGGGTTCTAATTTCATGACTCATATTGGCCAAAAAGTCGGTTTTGGCGCGGTCAGCATTCTGGGCTTTCTCGAGGGCGTTTTTAAGATCTTGTTGTAATTTTTGCTGGTCGGTGACGTCACGGCCAATACCAATGATTTGGAACGGTGTTTGATCATCATTATAGATTATTTGCAGGTTCCATGAAACCACACGGACGTTGCCTTTTGCTCCGACAAGGCGGCACTGAAGTTGCCGTGAGGGTGCTTTTGCCTTAATGGCATTGCTTAAGCTAGCACTGAAGGCTTCACGGTCGTCTTTATGGAAAATACGATAAACGGACAAGCCGTTGGTTTCATCAGGTGTTAAACCCAACAGTGTGTTTGCCATGCTGTTGGTGAAAAGAATTTTCCCATCGGCATCTGTAATGGCGATCAAATCTTCTGTATTTTCTACGATACCACGATAGCGACTTTCGCTCTTCTCTAGGGCAATTTCAGCCTTTTTACGATCATCAATATTTTGGATGGTGCCTGACAAAGACACAACCTTACCATCGACAAAGTTAGGAGCGCCATTGGTGTAAACCCAAAGTGGGTTGCCTTTGGCGGTTAAGGCTTCCAACTCTAAGAAATAAGGTTCGCCATACTCGATACAGCGTTGAACGGCCTCATCAATAATCGGTTTTGCGGCATCGGTAAAAAGGTCTAACCCCTCAGGCAGGGTTGGGCGTTGGTTGTCTTGTTTTTTAACTTCTAAAATGCGGAAGGTCTCATCGGTCCAGAACAAATCACCGGTTGCTATATCCAGCTCCCAGCCGCCAACCTTTGCCACACTGCTGGTTTCATTAAGAATTTTAAGGGTTTTTTGTAATTCATCCTTGGCTTCAATATAGTCGGTTACATCAAACCTAAAGGCAATATAATTCTCAATTTTGCCTGCAAAGTTTTTAATCGGCACGATGATGCTGTTGACGAAATAATGATGACCACCTTTGGCTTTGTTTTCAATCATGCCTGACCAAACATTACCAGAAGAAATGGTTTGCCACATATCTTTAAAAAAGGCCTTGTCATGAACGCCAGAATTTAACAGGGCGTGGGTTTCACCAACCAGTTCTTCCCGGCTATAGCCCGAAACTTCGGTCAATCTGTGATTAACATCAAGGATCACGCCTTTTTTATCGGTTTTGGCATAAATAGTGGTTTCTTTGAGGGCGCTAATTAGTTGATTTAACTCTCTTTGAGCATTGCGTTCGTTGGTGACATCGCGACCAATAGCGAACAGTCTTTTTTTGTCTGCGGTGGGTTGGGCAGACCAAGAAATGGCACGATATTGTCCATCCTTACAACGATAGCGGTTTTCAAAGTCAACGACGGCTTTACCCTGTGATAATCGCTCAACCTGTTTAAGTGTTCCCTCAACATCATCGGGGTGAACAAATTCAACAAATTGTTTGGAAAATAATTCTTCCTTGCTGAAATTTAAAAGTTCGACAAAGGCATGATTAATCTTTTTAAAAAAACCATCTGTTCCAGCGATACAAAGCAGGTCTTTCGATAGTTCAAAAAATTGCTCAAAGTCATTATGATTCTTGTTAGAACTCATGCTTTACAACCCTTGCCGACACCCAGTAGAAACAATGACTATTAATTCTATACAGCTTTTTTACAGAAAACTCTTTGTGTCATTTTGTCGCTTTCATGTTGAATTGTCTAGTGAATTAGAAAAGGGCTTAAATCTTTCTATTTGGTTGTCATGAAATCTGTGTAAAGATTACTGACTATGCAAAGGGTCAGTGCTGAGGGTAAAAGGAAAACACCGTGGGGCAAAAATTAGAGATTTTTTTATCGACCGTGCCAGGGTTAGAGCATGTGCTATTAAAAGAAGCGCACATGCGTGGCTTTTCCAATCCTGAGAAAAGTTTGGGCGGTGTTAGCATTGTGGGGTCGTGGCGTGATGTTTGGCGCGCCAACCTAGAGATGCGAGGAGCCAGTAAAATATTGGTACGCTTGGGCAGTTTTAAGGTCGCCCATCTTGCTAAACTGGACAAGGCTGCGTTGAAATTTCCTTGGCACGAAACTTTTCCAAAGGGGTCACGAATCAAGGTTGAGGTCACCTGTAAGAAATCGAAAATTTATCACAGCAAAGCCGCTGCTGAACGCTTTGAAAAGGCTTTAAAGACCACAATTGCAGCTGAGATTAGCGACGAAGCTGACTTATGTTTAAAAATACGCATTATCAAAGATATTTGTACTATCAGTGTTGATACCTCAGGCGAGGGGCTGCATAAGCGCGGCTCTAAGCAGGCTGTAAACAAGGCGCCGTTGCGGGAAACGTTGGCGGCGCAAATTCTCTCAGCCTGCGGATTTAAAGCCGGTGATGTGGTGGTTGACCCGATGTGTGGCTCAGGCACATTTGCTATCGAGGCCGCAGAAATGACTATGGGATTGCAAGCGGGACGTAATCGTGATTTTGCGTTTGAACAATTGATGAGTTTTGATGCGAACGCATGGCAAAAATTAAAAACACTGGCTCCCGTTCAGGACGCTGTGGTGCACGCCTTTGGGTTTGACCGTGATGAGGGGGCCATTGCCATGGCAACCGCCAACGCTAAGCGCGCAGGGGTGGATGATGTCTGTGCTTTTAAGCGCCAAGCCATCAGTGATTTAACCCCGCCACTTGATGGTAATGGTGATAGATTGCCAGCAGGCTTAGTTGTTGTAAATCCTCCTTATGGAGGGCGTATTGGATCTGAGAAAAAACTGCGCCCCCTTTATGCCGCGTTAGGAAAGGCTTTGCTTGAAAATTTCAAAGGCTGGCGCTTTGGCATGGTGACCAATTCTGACAGTTTAGCCCATGCAACGGGTTTGGATTTTGATCCTAAGGCCCTTGCATTTTCGCATGGCGGTATAAATGTCAAAGCATATCAAGCTAAGATTCTTTAATCATTCAGCTTTCTTGATGTGACAAACTGTCGCCTAGGTGGAAAATTAAACTTTTGTTAACTTATCGTCGATAAAAATAATTGCATATAACCCTTGAGGCGGGAGAAAAATTGATGGCCAAGTACCTAGTTGAGCCAGTAGATGAAGAAGTCTGCTTTGATAAAGATGAAATTATTGTGTCCAAAACGGACCTAAAAGGCCGCATCATTTATGCCAATGATGTGTTCTGTCGGGTTGCGGGGTTCAGCACGGCTGAAGTTTTGGGCGAACCGCACAGCATGATTCGTCATCCTGACATGCCACGTTGCGTGTTTAAATTGTTATGGGACACCTTAGAAAGCGGCAATGAAATTTTTGCGTATGTGAAAAACATGGCCCGCGATGGACGTTATTATTGGGTATTGGCTCATGTGACCCCAACCTTTGATGCCAATGGTCAAATTGTTGAATATCACTCAAACCGACGGTTTCCTAATAAAGCCAGTGTTAAAGCCATCGAACCTTTATATGCAGAATTGTTGGCTGTGGAAAACAAGGCCAGCAATGCCAAACAGGGCATGGAAGAGGCAGCCGCCCTGTTGGTGCAAAAGCTACAAGATATGGGCAAATCTTATGATGCCTTTATTTGGGAGATTTAAGATGGGCTTGTTTAATATGTTTTCTTCAAAAAAAGGCGATGACCACTCTGCCCCAAAACTCCTTACGGGGGAGCAACAAAAAATTGCAGAGCTTGAGCAAAAGCTGGACCTTTATGAAAAAGCTTTCACTGAAATTGAATCACTGTCTGTGGCCATTGCTAAAGGTGATTTGCGTAAACGCATCATCAAGTGGGATGAATATGACACCTTATCACCAGTTTTAAGTAATCTAAACCAAGCCATTGACTTGGTTGATGCTTATGTCCGTGAGGCTGGTGCCTCGTTGAAAGCCGCTGGGGAAAAGCGTTATTACCGCAAGTTCCTAACCACAGGGATGTTGGGTGACTTTGGTCAGGGTGCAAAGGTCATTAATGAAACATCAGAATCAATCGAAACCATTGAACTAGAGCAAGCCTCTAAAATGCAGCAGGTTGCTGCTGATTTTGAAGGGCATGTGATGGAAATTATTGCTTCTATTGGTGCGGCGGCTGCGCAAAACAGTCAATTGGCTGATGTTTTGATTAAAAATGCCGATGAAACTCAAAGCATGTCAACAACGGTTGCTGCCGCCGCTGAACAGGCCACTGTGAATGTGGAAATGGTCGCCGCCGCAGCTGAAGAGCTGTCTTCATCGGTTGAGGAAATTAATCGCCAAGTAACCACCTCTAGTCAGAAGACCTCTGATGCGAAAAATGATGCCGACACAGCCTCGCAAACTATTCAGCAGTTAAGTGAAGCCTCTGATAAAATCGGTGAAGTGGTTAAACTCATTTCTGATATTGCCGAGCAAACCAACTTGTTGGCCCTGAACGCTACCATTGAGGCGGCGCGTGCGGGCGAGGCAGGCAAAGGCTTCGCGGTTGTGGCGTCTGAGGTGAAATCACTGGCCAATCAAACGTCTGATGCAACCAGCGACATTGGCCAGCAAATTTCCAACATTCAACAGCGCACCGATTCGTCGGTTGAAGCGGTTAATGGCATTAGTGAGTTAATCATCACCATTAACGAAATTGCCAGCATGATTGCAGCGGCAACTGAACAACAAAGCAGTGCGACAGTTGAAATTAGCCGCAACATTCAAGAGGCTTCTGAAGGTACTCGTAATGTGTCACAAACTATTGGTGGGGTTAGCATGAATGCACAGCAAACCCTTGAAAGTGCCCGTGAAATGATCGAAGGCGCTGATTCAATGAGCCAGCAAATCGCACGCCTTGAACAGCAATCGCAGGCTTTCTTGCAGCATCTTCGCCAATAAAACTAAAATTGAATAATGTAGGGTTCATCGTGCATTAAAGCATGATGGGCCCTAATTTTGTCTTGTTTCCTGATCGGGAAACAGCAGCCAAAAAGGCGAAAGCCGCCCCAGCCCTGAGCGCGTTTCATCGGAGGGCGAAAGCCTGATCGGGAAACAACAGCTAAAAAGGCGAAAGCCGCCCCAGCCCTGAGCGCGTTTCATCGGAGGGCGAAAGCCTGATCGGGAAACAACAAAAAAAGGTAACCGTCACTAATTATTGCGATAAAATAAGCGACGGTTATTGATTGATTCTAAAGCGTTTTTTATTTGCGATAGGTATCGTGGCAGGCTTTACAATGGCGAAAAACGTTGCCAATGGCATTTTTTGCGCCATCAACATCGCCAGCAGCTGCTAAGGCTGCGACGGCGTCAGCATCGGCCTGCATCGCCACAGCTTTTTCCATAAAGTCTGACCAATTTGCCCAAACTAGGTTATCTTTGGCGGTGGTTTTTTCTTTGCTATCCATCGCAGAGGTATCGACCTTAAAGGCAGCCGTGACCAACCCAGATGCGGTTGCCATTTGCTGCGCAATGTCCCCAATATTATCTTCCATATCAAGATTGCCACGGCGCATCGCCATAATAGCAACGGCATTAGAGCGCACCGTGTTCATCACGCCTTTACGGTAAGCGATAACCTCGTCAGCGCCAGCCATAACGGCGGGTGCCGTTACCGAAACCGTAATGATTCCTGCCAATAGGCCTGCGGTCATTTTTTTCAACATGTTTTCCTCCCTCGCATATGAATGAATTACCCAACTGAACAGATGATGCGATGTTGGCACAGGTGTGTCCAGAAAATTCCATCATTTTTACGGTGATATGAGTTGGTCAGATCAATAAACAGTCTAATCTAACATTCAGAATTAGGCTGAAAATAAACAAGAGGCACGGACAGAAGAGGCATCAATCGTATGAGGGGTATGACGTCAGCCCCTTAATAAGATGAGCTTGCCGCTAGTGCCATAGGCAGGCTGGTTTATCGCTCTAGCCAGAGGCAGGATAGTCTAAACGATGGCCAAAGGCAGGGAGGTCTATAACGCTCTCCATAACTAGGGCGACATATAATACCAGCCATGATAAGACACCCCCGAAACCTGTCAGGGGAGGGCAAGTCTTGGTGAAGCAGGCGTTTGATAATTAACGGATAATGCGTGGGGCCTGTTGCATAGCAGCGCGGCTTTTGCGCGGTTGCTGGGCTTGGTAAGCTTCTTCACAGTGGCCTTGGCAATAAGGATGACCTTGAATGCTTTCTTTACCGCAGAAGTGGAAGTCTTCTTCACCGGGGTGACCAATAGGCCATTTGCAGGTGCGTTCGGTTAAATCAAGAAGATGAATCTTCTTAGATTTTTTAGCGACGACCTTTTTCGGTGCCGGTTTGGCGGCCGGTTTGGCGGCGGCTTTCTTTTTGTCAGACTTAACCGGAGACGGGCGCGACTTAAGGCCCAGACGGTGTGCCTTACCAATCACAGCATTACGGGTAACACCCTCGCCAAGCTCCTTAGCGATCTGGCTGGCGGTTAAGCCTTGATCCCATAATTTACGTAAAATTTCGATACGGTCGTCAGTCCAAGCCATGTTGTTAACCCAATCTCAGTTGTCTATACTCTGCCTTATATAAAGGCTAATGGGGGGTGCCTGCAAGGCATTCTTTTATGATTCTGATGCTTTCTCCTTGATCACTTGCACTTTTTGCCCATATTCAGTATCCATAGCCATCCGCATTGAGACCAAAGCGCAAAGGATTTTTTATGAGCGAACAGAATCAATTGTCTTTTACCGAACCGGGCGAGAAGAAAATTCTTTTCCTCAATAGCTATGGTTTGTGGACACTTTATAAAAAAGAAACCATGCGCTTTTTGAAGGTTTGGACGCAAACCGTGGCGGCGCCCGCCATAACCACCTTGTTATTTATGGCGGTATTTGCCTTGGCATTAGGGGCTGATCGTGCGGCCATGGGTTTTCGCTTTACCGATTTTTTAGTGCCGGGCTTGGTGATGATGGCGGTTATTCAAAATGCGTATCAAAACCCGTCATCGTCCATTTTAATTGGCAAGGTGCAGGGCAATATCATTGATGTTTTGATGCCACCCCTTTCACCCCTAGAATTAACCTTAGGCTATGTTGGTGGCGGCATTACCCGTGGCTTGATCGTGGGCCTGACGGTGCTATTTGCATTTAGTTTAGTACCGTTCATTACCATTCACATGACACATCCGTTAATAGCGCTTTATTTCTTTGTTTCAGGCAGCATTATGATGTCTTTGGTGGGGGCGTTAACGGGTATTTGGGCGCAAAAGTTTGATCATACCGCGGCCATTTATAATTTTATCGTCATGCCCTTATCGCTGTTGTCGGGCACCTTTTATACCATTGACCGCTTAACCCCTGCGTTTCAGGCGGTGTCCAAGGTCAATCCTTTTTATTATCTCATTGATGGGTTCCGCTATGGTTTCTTGGGGAAAGGCGATAGCGATCTTATGATTGGTGTTTTATATACCCTTGGCATCAATTGTGTGCTTGCATATGTGGTGTATTTGGTCTTTAAGACAGGCTGGAAACTACGCCCTTAATGATCAACCCCTGAGTTAGGAATATGTCATGAGCGAAGAAGCGATTATCGTAACCGATGCCCCCGGCAGTGAAGACAATTTGGTTTTACCATTTCAAATTGAAGAACAAAATGTCCGTGGCCGCGCCATTCGCTTAGGGACCACTGTTGATCAAGTGCTGGAAGCGCGCGATTACCCTGAAGACATTGCCGCTTTGATGGGGGAGATTTTGGCGCTAACGGGCTTGCTTGGCAGCATCATGAAGTTTGAGGGCAAATTAACCCTGCAGGCCAAGGCCGATGGGGCTATTACCCTGATGGTGGCTGATTACGAATCGCCCGGCAAGGTGCGTGGCTATGCTCAAGTGGACCAAGAAAAATATGATGCGTTGCCTGAAAACCCAAGCCTTTATGATATTTTTGGCAAGGGTTATCTCGCCATGACCATGGACCAAGGCGCTGATATGGAGCGTTATCAAGGGATTGTGGAATTAAGCGGTGACAGCATTGCAGACTGTGCGCAGGCTTATTTCAAAACCTCTGAACAAACGCCTACCCGTTTACATTTATCAGCGGGCCGTGACCCTGTGACCAATCGTTGGCGTGCTGGTGGCCTGATGATCCAGCATTTGGCCCACGGCGAAGAAGGCGGCCCACGTTTGATGGTGCAGGAGGAAGAAAATATTTGGGAACACCTGAAGGTGCTAACCCAAACAATACGCCCTGAAGAATTGCGTGATCCACAATTAACCTTAAAAACCCTGCTTTATCGCCTGTATCACGAAGATGGCGTGCGGGTATTTGATCCGGTTTCAATTGTGCGTAACTGCAAATGTTCGGCTGATTATTTATTAAGCGTTTTAAAGTCATTTTCGCCTGACCAACAAGAAGAAATGGTCGAAAATGACAAAATTAGTGTCAATTGCGCCTTCTGCAACAAAGACTTTTTCTTCACCTTGGATGATTTGCAAAAAGGCTGATCTTTGCCATCTATGTTTGCCAAAAACGCGGTGTGAACAGCACAAGAATGGTAAATAATTCTAGGCGGCCTGTTAGCATGGCCATTGATAATATCCATTTTGAGCTGTCAGGCAGGCTGCTAAAATTGCCTGCGGGGCCAATGATTTCACCAAGACCAGGACCCACATTGGCAAGGGCCGTTCCTGCGCCTGATATGGCGGTGATAAAGTCTAATCCAGTTAGGGATAGTAGAAAGGCAAAAGTCACATAACAAACCAAAAACAGGAAGAAAAAGCTCATCACTGAGTTAACCGCCTCATCATTAACGGGGCGGCCATTAAATTTGGTGATGAAAACGCCATGAGGCATGCTAAGGCGTTTAATTTCGGTGGCAAGGGTGGCTAATAAAATTTGATAACGGAAAATTTTAACGCCGCAACTGGTCGATCCAGCACAGCCTCCCAAAAACATGACCATGAAAAATAATGACATGGAAAAACCACCCCAGGCACCATAATCAATGGTGGCAAATCCTGTTCCCGTCATAACCGTGATAATGCTGAACACACCAAAGCGGAACGAGTCGACCCAACTAAAATCTCTGAAAAAGACCAGCCATCCTGTCACAGCTATAGTCAGCATGATAATGACACCAAAGAAAAATCGGACTTGGTCGTCTTTATAAAGTGCGGCAGGTCTGCCACGAACAAATTGCAGCATAATGATGAAGGGTAAACTGCCGACAATCATAAAGAAGATGACCACCCAATCGACCCATAAACTATCAAAATAACCAATCGAGCCGTCCGAGGTGGAGAAGCCGCCCGTTGACACGGTTGTCATGGCATGCACCAAGGCATCAAAGGGGGACATACCAACTAACATGAGGGTCAAGAAACAGGCGATGGAGATGATGATATAAAGACGGGTAATAGCACCGCTTAATTCCGCTGCACGCGGTAGGATTTTTTCAGATGCCTCAGACCCCTCTAGCTTGAAAAGCTGCATACCACCCACTTTCAGCATGGGAAGAATGGCTACGGCCATCACAATAATGCCAATGCCGCCCAGCCATTGTAGCAAGCCGCGCCATAATAAAATGCCGGGCGGTGCTGTGTCTAACCCCTCAATCACCGTTGATCCAGTAGTGGTGAGGCCAGACATGGCTTCGAAATAAGCATCGGTAAAGCTTAGGTTCAGTTCAGAAAGAAAAATTGGCGTAGCAGCCACGGCGGGTAGCGCGATCCAGGCTAGGGCAGTTAGCAAAAAGGCTTGTTTGTGATGTAATGAATCGGTCATGCCGCGGTTAGACAGGATCAAAACCAAGGCAAAGAAAAGGGTGATCAAGGACGAGCTTAAAAACACGTCACGGTCAGGATGCCCAACCAAGGCATCAGCAAAAGCAGGAATGAGCATAGAAAGGCCAATGGGCACCATTAATAACCCAATAACATATAATATCGACCTTAAGTCAAACACCAGCGTCCTTCCAGATAAGCCTCTCGTTAATGAGGCATATTACTTGATGCTTGATGATCCTAACAAGAGTTATTTTTGAAAACAAAGAGTTACCAGCGTTTACCTATGGTCGACTATAGAACGCGCCACGGGTGATGCCGTCATGGTAACCTAAAAATGCGCCAAATTTAAATCGTCAAACTGATTGATTGCGGGCGGGCACGGCGGTCATCGTCGGCGATGAGATTATTGCTATCGGGGTTTTGGGCGCGATTGTTTAGGCCAAAATTGCCATAGGCCTCAGATTGCTGGCGGGCAAGGCTTAGACCCTGATCGGCATTACCAAACAGTGACGTTAGCTCATCATTGGATCGTTGGTTTTGGACTGAGAAGGTGTTGGCGGCACCATCAATATTTTGATTATTTCCAGAAACATTACCAGAAACATTACCTAAATTGTCTGTCGCATTGTTCACGGCATTGTTATTTCGTGAGAGGCTTTCGTTCTCCTCTGCTTTGGCTGCTGCTTCGGCTTCTTCAGCACGCTCAAGGTCGCGTTGCTCATTCAGGTCGCTGCGGGCTTGACGAATAACGGCCTCAGCTTGGGCCGCCACCCGGCGATCTTGTGACGACGGGTTAGAAGGCGCCAGTGCTGCTTTACGAACAGTTTCCATCTTCTCAATGGTTTTTTGTGGGTTACCATCAACGGGTTTGGTGTCGATGGAAACCTCGCCAGCAACGGCATATTGAATATTGTCAGGGCCACGCGTGAATTGATAGCTGGGCGCACTGGCTAAGTTGCCACCTGCGCGTTTATGTGCCGCCTCATGGGCGCGTACCTCTTGGTCGCGGCGTTTTAATTCTGTCACCACCTCACGTTCGGCATCGCTTAATTGTTGATCATTCTCAAACGACTCTGTCGATTGCTCAGCGCGACTAATTACACCAGCAAGGGTTTGTGCTTGGGTCAGCGCGGCTGAGGGGGCTGGCTCTGCCCGTTGAAAGCCATCGGGTGTTTGCTCTCCCGTTTCGGGCGCGATTGTGGTGGTTTGGCTAATCGTGTCACTAACGGCCCCTTGAAATTGGGTTAGTTGTTCTTGAATTTCAATTTCGATGGGCGATACCTTGCTAAGGCCAATGGGCTTAATATTAACAGGTGCCTTAATATTAGTGAAGTTGACACTTAAAGGCTCGTCGCTTTTGAGATTGTCATTTTTGCCAGTGCGCGCGCCAGAGGAAGAAGCAGATAACACCTTACGTCCAGCGCGAGGCACGTCTGAGCTAGAAAGCTCTCGCTTTGGTGTATGGCCTGCAAATGCAGCGCCGTGATATGGTGCTATGGATGTCATTATTCGATGACCTGTCCCAGATTTCTTCTTTAAAGCAGGGCTTTGTTAAAAAGCACACTTTTTTTAAGCGCCTTATAGTCAGCGCCTTTAACCCAGCATTATACGCCAAATTAGCGCTACTGTCCATCTTTTGCACAGCCATAGAAGAAACCTAGCCTGATATAAAATTAGCGTAATATGATCTTTAGTGTTGCTAAATAACGTAAAGGGATTAATTATTGTACTAGAATTACTTGGGTTGAGGTTGGGAGAGCGAAAATGCCATCACAATTAACACAATTAGCATATTATAGCAGTTTTGATAGTGATCAAGGCGCAGATTTAGATGCAATTTTAAAGTCTGCTCATGTGCATAATTCCAAAAACTTTATTACCGGTGCATTATGGCTTTATAAAAAGTATTTTATCCAAGTTTTAGAAGGCGAGCGCAAAAAAGTCAGTGAAACATATCATCGTATTTGTCAAGATGCCCGCCACAGTGATGTAGTCTTGGTAGGCTGTGTTGATATTATGGCGCGAGATTTCGATAATTGGTGGATGGCCTATGTGATGGACACACCTCAGAACCTAGATTTGATCTTGAAATATTCTTGCACAAACAAAATTGCCCCTGAAAAATTGACCCATGAACGTATTGTCCAGCTTTTGTTGAATGCACAAAAGAAATAGCCTGATAATTCAGCCTATTAGCGCGTCCATTGTAAAAGTGTGATTCGGCGTTAGGGTTGGTGATTTTCTTTGCGTTCGCGGTCTTCTTCTAGCCAATCGCGTAATTCTTCATTGTCTTCTTGGTTCTTTTTCATTTTTTCTTCAACTCGTTTGACAATTTCTTTGGCCTGCATCTCAAGTTCTTTAGAACGTTCAATTTCAAGCTCTTTCAAGCGATTGAGGCGTTTAATTTTATCCATATCAATGGTGAAATTACCGCCCATTTCAAAGCGCCATTTCTTACCATCGGTCACATCTGATGTGATAATTTGGATAGGAAATTCTTGATCACGCTTCACCACGATCAGCTCACGCTCATTGCGGTTCATATTGGCAAGGGCAAACGCCATCGATTCGTGAAGCGGGCCTTGAACTTCGGCTTGTATATCGCGCAGGGCTTGAAACGCCTCGCGCAAGTCATCCACATTCACATCAGGTTGACGGATCAGGTCATTAATCTTTTGCTGTTGCGCGGTATAATCTTTATAGGCCGCCTCCAGGGCCTTTTGATTACGGCGCACATCGTTTTCAATGTCTTCCCGCACGTGCATGGGGATGCTGTCTGGCAGCACCTTAAAGTCAAGCGCTGCAACGGGTTGAACAGGGCTAACTAGGGCAGGAGAAGAAGGGCCTGCCATTAAACGAGAGACAATAAAACCGCCCATGAACAAATTAAGCGCCAACGAGCCAAGAAGCAGGCTGTTGGTCCAAAATGTTTTGTTATGGGTTTTATGTTCGCTCATGATCATTCCATCCGTTCAGGGCTATTCTTTGATGGTTTTAATATCCGCAATAGGCGCCATTTGGTCCCAAGCTAGTTGGCTGGCATCAATTGTTGCGGTTGCGTAACCAGTGCTTGTGATGTTGCTAGCACCAAGGGCAATACCCATCAAACCAGCAACCGTTAAAGCGCCTGCTCTGATCGCCATGGTTAGGCGGCTAACACCAAGCATCTCTTTCAGATAGTCTATAAAGCTAACAGAAGTATCGTCGCTGTCAGCTGGCTGAGTGGCTGCTACTAAGGCAGGTGGCAGATGATCAACAGCGCGCATCACACGATCTAAATAGCCATCATCAACAGCAGCGGGTTTTAGCGCGACAAGGTCAAGACATCGATCCAGGCTTTTAGCATCACTCAACAAGGCCTTGCCCGCCTCAGTTTTGGCAAAAGATAGCGCGGCGGCTCGTTCCTCATCGGGCCAATGATCAGGATCAGAACCATAGGCAGAAACAATCACTTCAAAGCGATCAGTGGTGATCACCTTGATAGCGGTCTCTGAGTTGGTTTCTTTGGTTCGTTCAGTCATCTTGTTTTAGTCCTTCGTTAAAACATATCAGGTGTTTAACATATCTTTCGCTGTCATGCCCAAGCATTTGTCTAAATTTTCTTTTAGGCCTTTTCGGCCCCGTGTTAAAAGCGATTCAAGTGCTTTAATATTCACTTCCAACACATCTGCCGCTTCTTTGTTGCTCATGCCTTCATAATAGCACAAGACAATGGCGGTTTTTTGTCTTTCAGGTAACAGATCCATCGCTTGCTGCATTTGTTGGGCGCGTTGATCTTCTACCAAATTTTCTTCCGGGCCGTTGCTGTCATCCTTGATATCATAATCTTCGGGCAACGCATCGGCGGTCTTTTTACGCTTTCTATCCAAACATTGGTTCACCACAATGCGGTAAAACCAGGTTGAGAACTTTGCCGTTTCTGGCTCAAATTGATCGGCCTTCTGCCACAGTTTTACAAACGCATCTTGCACAGCATCTTCGGCTTCTTGGCGCTGATATAGCACTTTTTCTGCCACTGCCACATATCGGTTTGCATGGCGCATCACCAAAACCGAATAAGCAGCATGTTGGCCGCGTGCAATACGCGCAACAAGCGAGGCATCCGATAAGGCGTTTAACCCATCAACCTCTGCTGCCCCCCCGTCATTAGGGTTATGGTTTTTATGTGTCACGGCGTTCAGCATCCTGTTGCATGCGCCTTTTTAGTTATCCTCGCTATTTCTTATACGGGAGAACCTATAGAAACCCTTCGCGAAAAATATCTAAAAATGCAAAAAACCCGATACGTAAAGTGTATCGGGCTTTTATAGATTCACAAAGATGTAATTTTATCTTATTTTATAATGCGTTAGGCTACTTCCCAAGTTCTGCCAGCGCGCATTAGGGCGTTTAAGTCGCCTTTACCTTTTTGCGCCGTGACATTTTCTTGCTGTTGATGAACAATTTTTTCATAGCTTTCAGCAGGGTCACAATAAATAACGCCCAGTACCATAGGCATACCCTCGCCAGACAGTTTGATCAGCATTTGCGCCAAGGTTGGGTTGGTTTCATCATGCACCAAAATGTCGCCCTCTGTAATGCCGTTTTCACCAATGGTGACCAAATCCAGCGTTAAGGTTTTGGTGTTAAGCACCAAACCTTTGTTACGCTCTTTACCAAAAATCAGCGGTTCACCATGAATGGCGTGCAATTGGCGGTCAGCGGCTTCTTTTTTATTGGTAAAGTCTTCAAATACGCCATCATTATAAACGATACAGTTTTGGAAAATTTCCACAAAACTGGCACCGACATGCTCTTTGGCACGGGTGAAAACGGTTGGCATATGCTTTTGATCAGTGTCAACCGTTCTGGCAATGAAACGAGCCCCAGCACCCAAGGCAAACGCGCATGGATTAAGCGAAGCGTCAAGGGATCCTTGCGGGGTGGACGGCGAGCGCGTACCAACATTGGATGTGGGTGAATATTGCCCTTTGGTAAGGCCATAAATTTCGTTGTTGAACAGCAAAATGTTCAAATCAACATTACGGCGCAGAACGTGCATCATATGGTTGCCGCCAATGGATAGTCCATCGCCATCACCGGTGATAACCCAAACGTCCAAGTCAGGGTTGGAAAGCTTTAAACCTGTTGCAACACTGGGTGCGCGACCATGAATGGTGTGGAAACCATAGGTGTTCATATAGTATGGAAAGCGCGACGAACAGCCAATACCAGAGACGAAAACGGTTTTTTCTTTCTCGCTGGTTAGGCTGGGCAAGGTGCGCTGCATACATTTTAAAATCGCATAATCACCACAGCCGGGACACCAGCGTACCTCTTGGTCACTGGTAAAATCTTTTAAGGTCAGTTTGACGGCTTCATTCATTGGCTGTCTCCTGCTGCGGCGCATTCACGCTCAATGGCTTCAAGAATTTCTCTAATTTTAAACGGCTGGCCTTCAACCTTACTCAGCGATGTTGCATCCAATAGTAATTTATCACGCAACAAGGTCATCAATTGGCCATCGTTCATTTCAGGCACCAACACGCGCTTAAATTTCGCGACCATATTGGCCAAATTACGAGGCAATGGGTTGATGTAGCGCAAATGCGCATGGGCCACTTTCAGCCCTTGTTGACGGGCGCGGCTCACCGCTTGCTCAATGGCACCACGGGTAGAACCCCAGCCAATGACCAACACGTCATCATCTTCGCTACCAGCCAATAGGTCTTGCTCAGGAATATCGTTAGCAATATTGTTAACTTTATCACGGCGAATGTTGGTCATTTTTTGGTGGTTGTCACCATCATAAGAAATATGACCATTATCAAAACCTTTTTCCAAGCCGCCAATTCGGTGTTCAAGGCCCGGGGTGCCTGGCTTGGCCCAAACCCGCGCCAAGGTCTCCATGTCGCGTTTGAAGGGGTTAAAGTTACCGTCTTCATCAAGGTCATTGCTGCCAGCAAAGTTCACTTCAATCGGGGCAAGCTGGTTGATGTCTGGTAGTTTCCATGGCTCTGCCGCATTGGCGATAAAGCCATCGGTTAGCAACATCACAGGTGTCATATATTTTAACGATAAACGCGCCGCTTCAATGGCCACATAAAAACAATCGCCCGGTGTGGATGAGGCAATCACGGGCATGGGCGCATCACCATTGCGTCCATATACAGCTTGGTAAAGGTCAGATTGCTCGGTTTTGGTTGGCAAACCAGTTGAGGGGCCACCCCGCTGTGAATTAACAACTACCAAGGGCAATTCCGCTGAAATAGCAAGGCCGATGGCCTCACCTTTTAGGGCAATGCCGGGTCCTGATGATGATGTGACAGCCAAGGCACCACCAAAAGACGCGCCAATGGCGGCACAAATGGCGGCTATTTCATCTTCTGCTTGGAAGGTGGTAACGCCATATTCTTTCATGTTGGATAACTGGTGCAACACTGGGCTGGCAGGGGTGATCGGGTAAGATCCCAACATAACATCAAGACCAGAAAGTTGACCCGCTGCGGCAAGGCCCCAAGCCATGGCTTCCGACCCCGTCACGGTACGATAGGTGCCTTTTTCCTGCTTGGCAGGTTGAATGTGATATTTCTTTAAATCTGAAGACAATTCAGCGGTTTCGCCATAAATATGGCCTGCGTTCAGGGCTGCGATATTGGCTTCGGCAATTTCGGGCTTGTTGGCAAATTTCTTTTCCAACCATGTGGTGATCGGGCCGCGATCACGGCCAAACATCCACAGCATTAAGCCAAGCGTCCACATGTTTTTAGAGCGCACCGCTTCTTTATTGCCTAAACCAAATTCTTTTACCGACTCCATCGTTAAAGCGGTGATGTCCAGCTCTAAGGTTTGATATTCAGCTAATAAATCTGTTTCTAGCGGGTTGCTGTCATAGCCTGCTTTTTGAATGTTGCGTTTATTAAAAGCGCCTGTATCAACCACAACCATGCCGCCTGGGCGTAATAATTTCAGGTTGGTTTTAAGGGCCGCAGGGTTCATACAAACCAACACATCCGGCTCATCACCGGGCGTGCTGACATGGCTGGAACCAAAGTTAATTTGGAAAGCAGAAACACCAAAGGTGGTGCCTTGTGGGGCGCGAATTTCTGCGGGAAAGTCAGGGAAAGTTGCCAGTTCGTGGCCCGCCAAGGCGGTTGAAATGGTAAACTGACTCCCAGTTAACTGCATGCCGTCGCCACTGTCGCCAGCAAAACGAATAACAACTGATTCCAAATTCTCAAAATCCATAGGGCTCTGCCTTATATTTACCTGCTGAAAGTGCAGCATACACACCTTCTTAAAAGTTTCAAAGGTGGTTTAGCCCTGCAAGGCCTCACCG
Organism: uncultured Alphaproteobacteria bacterium; assembly: GCA_937126915.1. Classification (GTDB taxonomy): domain Bacteria; phylum Pseudomonadota; class Alphaproteobacteria; order Sphingomonadales; family SMXR01; genus CAKZLM01. The sequence goes on along the minus strand of CAKZLM010000171.1, from coordinate 14,110 downwards.
TCAAATAGAAAGTGCTTTGTTTGAGGGGATATTAACAGAAAACGGGGCCGCCATAAAAGGGCCCCGCTCACCATAAACAAAGGATTTTTCAATCTTATAAAATGTCCAGCACATCAACAGGTGGGCGGCCAACAGCGGCTTTGTCGCCATTGATAACCACGGGACGCTCAATCACTTTTGGGTGATCATGCATTAATTGGATCAGTTGATCGCGGCTTAGGCTTTCATCCCCCATGTTATTTTCTTTATAGGCGTCTTCTTTGGTACGCATTAATTCACGTGGATCACGTCCAAGCAGGGTCAGAACATGGTCAATGTCACCAATGGTTGGCGTGTCTTCTAAGTAAAGGCGTATGTCAGGAGTGATACCTTTTTCCTCAAGCAAAGCCAGGGTTTGTCGAGATTTGCTGCAGCGTGGGTTATGCCAAATTGTAATGCTCATAACTTTCCTCCTTTAAGGTCGGTTTCGTTATTAATCTTGTTCGCGGTGGTTTGCGCCAACAGCGTCGCGAATATTGCTATAGCCTTGCGCTTTAAGCAAAAGGGCCAGATCATCGGCAATTTTAGCGGCCAGTTTTGGCCCTTCGTAAACCAATGCAGAATATATTTGTACTAAGCTGGCCCCAGATTTAATTTTTTCAAGGGCTTGTTCCGCATTCGACACGCCACCCACGCCAATTAGGGGGACTTTGCCTTCGGTTAAGCGGTAGAATTCTGACAAAACGTGGGTTGACGGTTCAAACAGTGGTGCGCCTGATAAACCGCCCGCTTCCTTACGTTTGCGGCCTTTAAGGGTTTCAGGGCGTTCGATGGTGGTGTTTGAGATGATTAAGCCATCTAATTTTTGCTCAATCGCCACGGCGGCAATGTCTGCAATGTCTTCAGGCGTTAAATCGGGGGCTACCTTTACCAATAAAGGCGCAGGTGTGCCTAAATTTCTCTCTTCATAGGCTTTATTTCGGGCCGTTAATACTTTTGTCACCAACTCAGTTAGTGATTGTTTTGATTGCAGGGCACGTAAACCCGGTGTGTTAGGCGAGGAAATATTCACGACAAAATATTGCGCCAATCCAGCCAGGCGATCTAAACAAGTAACATAATCAGCAATGTGGTCTTCAGAGGTTTTATTAGCCCCCACATTGGCTCCCACAATACCATAACAGCCTTGTCGTTTGCGTTCTTCAAGGCGGCTTGCTGCTTCTTCTAAGCCCTTGTTATTAAATCCTAAACGGTTGATCACCGCGCGGTCACGAATAAGGCGGAAAATGCGCGGTTTTGGATTGCCTGCCTGTGGTTTTGGCGTAATGGTGCCACATTCGGTGAAGCCAAAACCCAGTTTTAAAATAGCATCGGGCACTTCGGCATTCTTATCAAACCCTGCGGCAAGGCCAATAGGTGACTGGAAATCAAGGTTCCATAAACGTTGTTTCAAAACCGTGCGCGTGCTGCGTTCAACCACACCCGTCAAACCCAGTTTAAGGGCGCGAATAGCCATGCTGTGCGCGGCTTCGGCGGGTAATCTAAATATTAGGGGCTTTATGAGCTGGTAATCCATGATGGTTTGCTATCATTTTCATCAAAATGGTTGAACGATTTTTTGTTTTAGTGGGTTCTAATCCATGGCTGTTTTAAAAACCAGTAAAAAACAAACCTATCGACAAAAAAGTCATTGTTTTTGGTGTGATTGCCTTAAGGGACACTGTCTTCGTCTTCGTCTTTGTCTTCATCAACAAAACCAAGGGCTGCTGCGGTTTCACCCATCATTGCGATAATGTCTTTTTCCGGTGTGGTAAACTTAACGCCCAGTTCGTTATCTTCTTGCCACGCAATCACCGCTTTAAGCTCACCAATTTTGGGAATAAAAAGCGCAATTTTTGCGCCATTGGGAAGGGGTGCCCCGGCCCGCACACGGGCACCACCAGGTGATAGGTTCCATAATTGGCAATCCATTGCGTGATCGCCATGGGTTAAGGTGCCGGACCAAAGGATGGGTCTGCGATTATGGGCGCGATCATCTTGTTTCATTGTTTATCCCCTTAAATATCAAGGTCTTCTATATATAATGCGGCTTTTGACAATCGACAATAGCGAAGTGTTCCTTGCGGCAAAATGCCTGTGTTGTGGGGTATTGTGGTAAGGGGGTCATTTTACGGTTTCGTTTTTTGCTAACTGGCTATATAGTGCGCCGCAAATGGCTTTTGAGGTTGTTTTGCCACACAAACACCGCATTTTTCGGTATGCTGGCAAAGGGGCATATCTTAACCGCCTATCATGATGACGAGGACTTAAATGACACGTACTTTTTTATTTTTAAAGCATTTTAACAAGCTAATGCTGGTTGTGATGATTTCTTTCATGTCTCCTATGGCTACTAATGCCCAAGAGGAAGACGCCCAAGTGGAGGGCAGTAGCGCCATCGAAGCGTCGGTCCCTTTTGAGGAGCGCCGCTGGGACATGAGTGAGGAATCGCAAACCGCCTTTTTAGACGCTTATGCCAAACAAGATGGCGTTATTAAGCGCCCTAGTGGGTTGTTGATCAAAATTTTGGAGCGCGGTAATGGCGCATTTCCCCGTCATGGCCAAAAAGTAACGGTTCATTATGAAGGCAAAACCATTGATGGCATGGTGTTCGATTCGTCTTTTGCCCGCCAGCGCCCGATGTCTTTTGGCGTTGATGCCGTGATTAGAGGCTGGACAGAAGCCTTGGTTTTGATGACCGAGGGATCAAAATGGGAAATCGCCCTTCCAGCCAACATTGCCTATGGTGAGCGTGGCTCTCCACCGCGCATTCCACCCAATGCGACTTTGGTTTTCACGGTTGAGTTGCTAGCGGTTTCTAACTAGCACCATGTCAGAGTTAAGCTTTCACAAAAAGTCGGTTCTTATTACCGGTGGCACCAGCGGTATTGGTGCCTCGGTGGTGCGAAACTTTTGCCGTGAAGGCGCTGATGTGTGGTTTTGTGGCCTTGTTGATAACTGGGGCAAGTCGGTTGTTGCTGAATGCCAAGAAATGCCAGGAAACGCTCATTATATTAACGCTGACGTTCGCGACCCAGATGCAATGAAAAAGTTTGTTGGCCAGATGATGAGCCAAGCGGGCCAATTAGATATTGCCTTCAATAATGCAGGTATTAACCATCCCGCTGACAAGTTGGCCGATATTGACATCGAAACATTTAACGATGTGATGCAAACCAATGCCATGGGCGTGGTTCACGCCATGCAGGCTGAACTTCCACAGATGGTGCAGCAAGGCCACGGCGTGATTATTAACACCGCCAGTATTTTGGCAAACGAAGGGGCCGGCTGGATGTCAGCCTATGGCATGAGCAAGCATGCAGTGCTTGGCTTAACGCTTTCTGCGGCAATGGATTACCGTGATAAAGGCATTCGTATCAATGCCATATCACCGGGCCCTACCGACACGCCAATGTTTCAAAAAGCGATGAAAGATATTGAAGGCCAGCCTGAGAAATATGCTGGTGGTCTGCCGGAAAATGGCCCTGCTCACCCTCGCGATATTGCCAGTGCTGTGTTATATTTAGCATCAGAGCAGGCAAAAATGGTCACCGGTACCAATTTTGTGGTCGATGGTGGCGTGCAAATTATGCATGGATAAGATATCAATCATTGAGTTAATTTGATCTAAAGGTGTGATGGGGCGGGGTGTCGGTGTTCATAATTTCGCCACTTTACCTTTTAAAACTGTGTAATATATAAAAAGACGTGCACTATCTTGAGATAACCCTTAAGGCGAGTTTGGAATAATATGAATGTGATAACCGATTGGTTTAAAAGAACATTAGCAGATCGGCAAATGGTGGTTCTGTCACTTTTGTTGGTGCTGGTTTTCCTTACTCTTGCCCTCATTGGGGACATGTTGGCACCTGCCATTGCCGCAGTGGTTATCGCCTTTTTATTAGATGGCATGGCGCAGTTTTTGCGCGCCCGTGGTATGCGTAATATTCTTGCCACCACCCTCACTTTTATTATGTTTTTATTGATATCCTTTGTGGCGATCGTGGGCATTTTGCCGCCCATTATCAGTCAGTTTGGCGAGTTTTTCAGTCAGATGCCAAGCATGGTGACAAAGTTACAAACCACATTGGTGGCCTTACAACAGAATTACCCTGAAATAATTAGCCCGCAACAATTGAACGGTTTGTTTGATCAAGTGGGTGATGAGATGATTGCTATGGGGCAATCGGTGGTCAAATCATCGGTGGGTGAAATTGGCAGCCTTATCACCATCATTGTTTATTTAATTTTAGTGCCGGTGATGGTGTTTTTCTTCATCAAAGACCGCGACAAAATTTTGGCGTGGTTCGCTGATTTTATGCCCAACGACGTTGAATTAGCCAATGAAGTGTGGACTGACGTTTTGGCAAAATCAGGCGATTATGCTCGTGGTAAGGTTTATGAGATTTTAATCGTCGGCTTTGTGTCGTTCGCAGCCTACAGCATTATTGATCTTAGGTTCGCAGCCTTTCTAGCCATGCTAACGGGCCTTAGTGTTATTATCCCTTATATTGGCGCAGCAACGGTTACCTTCCCGGTGGCGATTGTGGCCTTGGCTCAGTGGGGTTTTGGTCCTGATTTAGCGGTGGCTGTTGGGGTTTATCTAGTTCTGCAAGCCTTAGACGGTAACTTGCTAGCGCCTTTATTATTCTCAGAAGTGGTGAAACTGCATCCCAATGCGATAATTTTAGCGATTCTTTTCTTTGGCGGCATTTGGGGCCTGTGGGGTGTGTTTTTTGCAATTCCATTGGCGACCGTTGCCGATGCGGTGATCAGGGCGTGGATCAAGCGAAAACGCCTTTTAGCTGAGGCCCAAGTCAGCGAAGAAAAGTCTTAAGATCTGATTTAAAGCTTGACTTTTTCTCTTAAATATATAACCATTCTGGTTATCAGAAGAATTTAAAAAACCGCATGTGTAGACCTTTATAGTTAAAGGAGATACCATGTAATTAAGCAGTCATTTTACCTTGGATGAACTGACCCGCAGCCAATTGGCTGAGCGTCATAACATTCGTAATGTCCCATCTGACGCCATCATCAGCCACTTACACAGGGTAGCAGAATTTTTGTTAGAACCTGTGCGCCAGCAATTTGGCATACCCTTTTCACCAACATCGGGATACCGTAGTTTGGCTCTAAACCGCTTATTGGGGTCAAAAGATACCAGCCAACATATTAGGGGGCAGGCGGTTGATTTTATCGTGCCGCATTACAGCCCACTTGAGGTGGCGCAATGGATGGAACGCCATATCGAATTTGATCAATTGATCTTGGAATATTTCGACCCTGAAAACCCCCATGCATCAGGTTGGATTCATGCCTCCCTAAAGCCAGCAGGCAACCGAAAGCAGGTGTTAACCAAGCTTCATGGCTTAACCCACAAAGGTCTACCAGAAGGATTTGGCGGGGGATTTGATCGGGAGACAGTGCGATGAGTTTGTTAGCAAAATTGTTTCCAGTTGGAAACGCCATTGATGGTATTGAGGCTATCGGCAATGTGGTTGATAACCTGTTCACCAGTGATGAAGAGCGTTTAACCAAAAAAGAAATGATGGTGCGTCTGCTACAAGAACCGGGGAAAGCGCAGGTGGAGATTAATAAAATTGAAGCCAGCCACCGGTCTTTATTTGTAGCTGGGTGGCGGCCTTTCATTGGTTGGGTGTGTGGTGTGGGATTGATGTGGGCTTTTATTGGTCACCCTGTCACTGAATGGGCCTTCGTTTTTTGGGAAATAGATGTAAAGCCCCCCACCATTGTGACCGACCATATGATGGAATTGGTATTGGCTTTGTTAGGTCTTAGTGGACTTAGATCGTATGAAAAAATTCAAGGTAAAGCTAAATAAGCCTCCCTCTGTTACGACGTTGTTTATTGAGGCACGGTCATTCTTATGATCGTGCCTTTTTGATGGAAAGCGGAATAAGTCATAGCAATAGCCCTGAATTTTGCTAATCTATCACGAGGTGGGAGGATGTATGACCAGAGACTATCTAGAAAATGGCCCCAAAGAGGCTGATACGCGCTTAATTTTAGCCCATGGCGCTGGTGCGCCGATGGACCATGAATGGATGACCATGGTGGCAGAAAAAATCGCTGCTAAGGGGGTTCATGTGGTGCGCTTTAATTTTGATTATATGGCTGAAATGGTGGCAACGGGGAAGAAAAAACCGCCCCAACGCGCACCGCATTTACTCACCACATGGCAATCGGTGCTAGCTGATTGGCCACATGATAATCTTATCATTGGCGGTAAATCAATGGGCGGCAGGATGGCGTCAATGTTGGCGGCGGATCTGGCCTTACTTGAGGACGGCATCATCGCAGGCGTTTGGTGCTTGGGTTACCCTTTCCATCCACCCGGAAAGCCAGAAAAACTTCGCACTGAGCATTTATCTCGCATCACGGTGCCGCTGGTTATTTCTCAGGGTGAGCGCGATAGTTTCGGCAAAAAAGAAGAGGTTGATCAATGGGATCTTCCCGCATCGCTTAAGCTATTTTGGGCTGACGATGGTGATCACGGTCTTAAGCCGCGGGTTAAATCGGGCCGCACATTGAGCGACAACTTGGGTGCCGCAATTGATCATGCAGGCCAGATATTTGGATTTTAGAGGAGGTGGGGTTATGACACAGGTTCAACACGATGAGGTAAAAATGGCACGGCATGGTTTTCATCTTAAAGGGCTCTTTCCTTTGATAGTGATAATGATCATTGGATTGTTCTTTAAGGGTCATGATGATGTTGTTGCCCAAGAACAGCAATCAAAAGCGGTGATTATTCATGTAGGGCATATCATTAATCCTGAAGATGGTTCGGTAGAAGACAATCGCTTTATCACAATTGTTGACGGCAAAATCACGGCCATCTCAAAGGGGCAACCACGCATTGCCGCCGATTTGGTTGATTTGTCTGACCAATGGGTTTTGCCGGGATTAATGGATATGCACACCCATATGACATGGAACCAACCGGGTTTATTGCCGCGCTCGCGTTCTGATTATGCCCTGCATCCAGTGATGAACAGCTCAGGTTTTCGTGCCCTAGAAGGCTTACGCAATGCGCAAGACATGCTGGATAAGGGGTTTACCCTGTTGCGGGATATTGGCAATAACGCCAATTATGCCGATACCGACTTGCGTAAAGCTATCGAGCAGGGCCTGTTTAAGGGGCCAACCATCTATAATGCCGGCAAAATTATCGCGCCTTATGGCGGCCAAAGTCATAATATTTCACCAGAGGTTGGCACCCAATGGGATCAGGAATATATCGATGCTGATACCCCTGATGAATTGGTCAAAGCCATTCGTCGTAACATTTATTACGGAGCCAAGTTGATAAAGCTAGTTAATACCGATCAGGCTTATCGTTACAGCTACGAAGATTTGAAATTGGCTGCTGATGAAACCCACAAAGCAGGACTAACGTTAGCGGTGCATAGTGATGGCGATGCCGCCACCCAAGATGCGGTGCGCGCCGGCGCTGATAGTATCGAACATGCTTTTAGCATCAGTGATGAAACCCTGCGTCTGATGGCAGAAAAAGGCACATATTTGGTTGGTACTGATTTCCCTTATGCCCATATGGAAGTGTTTTATGGCCCTGAACGGGCGCGGCGTGTGGTGGATAACATTATGGCGCGCTTAAAACGGGCGTGGCAGCTAAGGGTGCCAATGGCCTTTGGCACCGATACCATTAGCAATTTACCCGGCAAAAACCGGGGTGAAATGGCGCTTGATTATTATCAAGTGTGGTCAGGGGCTGGCATTCCAGCGGCAGGCATCATTAGGGCCATGACTATTGAACCCGCAAAGCTTTTAAAGGTTGATAGTCGATATGGGTCCATAGCCGTTGGCAAAATGGCTGATATTGTCGCTGTCCCCCAAAACCCCTTGGATGACATTGAAAATTTAAGGAATATTCAGTTTGTTATGAAACACGGAGCCATTATTAAAAACCATAATAATGACTGACACTCATTATTTCTGGAAGGTTGTTTGTTAAGGGAAACAAAATATCATGCGAAAGCATGAGGAGCCTTCAGCGCGTTTCAATGGAGGACTAAAGGGACGATCAGGAAACCGAACAATAATAACCCTCAGCGCGTTTCATCGGAAGGCGAAAGCCTGATCGAGAAACAGAAGAAATAAGTAACCGTCACTATTTATCAAGTAGTAAGTCAAGGTTGCGCATGAGGCGAACCAAATCATTGTCGCTGGATAAACTGTGGTCGCCGCCTTTGACAATGGTGATCTCAACATCGTTTGAGGTCACAAGGTCTTTGATTTTAAAGGGCCATTTGGCAGGAACAGCTGTGTCTTTGTCGCCTTGTAACAGGCGAATGGGAATATCAAGATCAATGGGCCCATCAAGAACCGCTTGTTTTTTGCCATCTTCCAATAATTTTTGGGTGATGGGGTAAGGGTCTTCATAATCGCTGGGTAAATAGGTGTGGCCTTTGGCTTTAAGGTCATCAAGTTGCCCGCGGGTGAAATGGGGCGTCATGATTTTATCGGTAAAATCAGGAGCTGCAGCGATGCCGATAAAGGCTTTAACGCGCGGCTTTATGGCAGGGTTGGTCGCTGTTAAGAGCGATATCCAGCCGCCCATGGAGCTGCCAATGAATAGCAGGTCACCGTCTACCACCCTGGTTAAAAGATCAACCACATCGCTAGCCCATTCACCAATAGTGCCCTCTTCAAAAGCGCCTTCAGACTGGCCGTGACCGCTGTAATCAAAGCGCAAAAAAGCTTGGCCCTTTTTGCGGCAATGCTGTTCTAAGGCAACGGCTTTTGATCCTTCCATGTCTGACATAAACCCCGGTAAAAACACCACCGTAGGCGCCGTGCCTTTGCTGTGGTGATAAGCCAATTTATGGCCATGTGAGGATGGTAAATAAGAAGGTGTGGTCATGGTCACAATTCCTTAAATTATGGGCCCTAATGTTGGGGTAAAGACTGTTCTTCGCACACTATGGCACAGACATTAAAAACTTCAAGTGTCAGGCATCATCACGAGGGGGATTTTTATAGGAAGGAATGTTAGGCGTGGACACGTATCTGTGTGTTTGTGATGTGGGCCTTAAAGACGGGTTTTGTCTCTTGTCGTTGCCCAGTCGAGCCATTTTGGCAACAACCACCGCGGATAATCCAAAAAAGCCATCAAAAAGAAGGGGGCAAGGCCTTTGCGCCACTTGACTTTGGACCATACTGGCGTTACTTCGTTTGGGTTAAAGTTTAAACCCGTTGGCCCGCATGGGGCCAGCCTACAGAAATTAAGATAGGTTCACTATTATGAGCATGCAGACTAATCCAGTTACCATCACCCTTCCTGACGGCAGTAAACGCACGTTTGAGGGCACGGTAACAGGCACCGACATTGCAAATGATATTGGACCAGGCCTTGCGAAAGCAGCCATGGTGATGAAGGTAAACGGACAATTGCGTGATCTTTACACCGAGGTGAGCGAAGACGCTGAGGTTGCCTTTATCACCAGTCGTGATGAAGATGATGCCCTTGATTTGATCCGCCATGATGCCGCTCACGTGTTGGCAATGGCAGCGAAAGAGCTTTTTCCTGACATTCAAATCACCATCGGCCCGTCTATTGAGAATGGCTTTTATTATGACTTTGCCAAAGAGGTGCCTTTCACCACTGATGACTTTGAAGCTCTAGAAGCCAAAATGGCAGAGATTGTGAAGCGCGACGACCCAATCCGCCGTGAGGTGTGGGATCGTGATGAAGCGGTGGCCTATTTCAAATCAATCGGCGAGCATTATAAAGCAGAGATTATTGCAGACTTGCCCGAAGACGAGGAAGTTTCGCTTTACCGTCAAGGTGAAGAGTGGCTTGATTTGTGTCGTGGTCCACACCTAACCAGCACAGGCAAGTTGCCAATGGCCTTCAAATTGATGAAGGTGGCGGGTGCCTATTGGCGCGGCGACAGCAACAATGAAATGCTTACCCGTATTTATGGCACCGCATGGCGCGATAAAAAAGAATTGAAAGCCTATCTACATCGTTTGGAAGAGGCTGAGAAGCGTGATCACCGCAAGTTGGGCAAGGAAATGGACTTGTTCCACTTCCAAGAAGAAGCCCCCGGTGCCGTTTTTTGGCATCCAAAAGGCTGGACCTTGTTTAATAACCTGATCGATTATATGCGCGATCGCCAAGATAAAGCCGGCTATGTGGAAATTTCCACCCCTGAATTGATGGATCGCCAATTGTGGGTGACCAGCGGTCACGTTGAAAAATTTGGTGAGAACATGTTTTATTCTAAAACGCCAGATGATCGTGAATATGCCATTAAACCGATGAACTGCCCTGGTGGGGTTCAGGTCTTTAAGCATGGCTTAAAGTCATATCGTGATTTGCCGATGCGCGTTGCTGAATTTGGCAAGGTCCACCGTTATGAACCATCGGGCGCTTTGCATGGCCTAATGCGGGTGCGGGCCTTCACCCAAGATGATGCCCATATTTATTGTACCGAAGAACAGCTGCAGGAAGAATGTATCACGGTTACTCAGCTGATCTTGGACATTTATAAAGAATTTGGCTTTGAAAATGTGCGTATCAAATTCTCTGATCGTCCTGAGAAGCGCATTGGTGATGATGCGGTCTGGGATGCCTCTGAAGCGGCCTTGAAAAAAGCGTTAGAAGCCACCCATAATGACGATTATTCTTATAACCCGGGTGAGGGTGCCTTCTATGGTCCAAAACTTGAGTTTGTGTTGACCGATGCCATCGGTCGTGACTGGCAGTGTGGTACCTTGCAGGTTGATTTGAACTTGCCGGGTCGCTTTGGCGCCACCTACATTGGTGAAGACAGTCAAAAACATTATCCCGTGATGTTGCACCGTGCCTTGTTTGGCTCGTTAGAGCGTTTTACAGGCATTTTGCTTGAGCATTATGCTGGTAAATTGCCGCTATGGTTGGCGCCTACCCAAGTGGTGGTTGCGACCATTACGTCTAACGGTGACGGTTATGCCACCAAAGTTCGTGATGCCCTAAAAGCAGCAGGCATCCGCACTGAAATGGATCTGCGGAACGAAAAAATTAACTATAAAGTTCGTGAGCATTCGTTGGCGAAGGTACCAGCCTTGTTTGTGGTCGGTGCGCGTGAGGCCGAAGAGGGAACTGTGTCGATTCGCCGTATTGGTAGCCAAGGGCAAAAAATCATGCCTTTGGACGAGGCAATTGCCATGTTGCGCCAAGAAATTGATGATAAAACCTTGCCACAGCAAAGTTAATCATAAGAAAATAACCCAAGGCCCTGAATAACCCTTTCTAGGGCCTTGTTTTTTTATTATAGTGTATATGCAATTAATGTAGAGATTATTGATCTCGCAATATGTTCAACTAAGATGAGGAGGCTTGCCATAGCCAGAGAACCAATGAGAGGCCCTAAAGACACTGGCCCAAGAGTTAATGATTCAATCACATCTGATAAGGTTCGTTTGATTGATCATGAGGGAGAAAATCACGGCGTTGTGGATATTAACCGCGCTTTAGACATGGCCGCGGACGCTGGGCTTGACCTGGTGGAAATATCGCCAAACGCTGAACCACCTGTAGCTAAGGTGATGGATTACGGTAAGTTTAAGTATGAGCAGCAGAAAAAAGCTGCTGCCGCCAAGAAAAAGCAACATACCCAAACCGTTAAAGAAATTAAAATGCGCCCCGGTATTGATACTCATGATTATGAGGTGAAAATGCGCGCTGTACGTAAATTCCTTGATCATGGTGATAAGGTCAAAATTACGATTCGTTTCCGTGGCCGCGAAATGAGCCACCAAGAACTAGGACGTGAGGTTCTGAATCGTGTACAGGAAGAATTAGCAGATACGGTTAAAGTTGAAGCACGCCCTAAAATGGAAGGCCGTCAAATGATGATGGTTGTGTCTCCTAAAACCGGCGCCTAATTTTTAACGACTTGCTAACAGTAAATTTTAAGCCTCTATGATGTTTGTCATAGGGGCTTATTTTTTTGCCAGAAGCCAGCCTTTTTATGTAAATACACAATTTACAGTAATTACAGGCTTTTCCAGCTGGTTATGCGAATTCGAATATATATTATAAATATAACAACAACTTATTGTAATATAATCACTATTTATAAAAAGGTGTGATTTTTTGACATAAGCGAAACTTGGATCATAAAAAGCGCATTGGACCGAGCAAAAATTGCTCAATTACCTATGATAAGCAATACTTAATTATTGTATGGTTGACGCAAATAAGAGTGACAGTCACTAATAAGTTGTCAGCAACATTAGAAACTTTAAAAATGCCTTGGAATGCAATCTAACGCCGAAGACAAGACGACGTTAGATTGCTCGTAATCAGTAATGACTGTCACTTTTATTTTATTGATAGGTTACTTTTTTAGGCTCTGGCTCGCGTGGCATCAATGTGTCCATTTGAGCGGTGTGCCATAGGAAACTGGCCATAATAACAGCCGCCTGTTTCAGGTCCTTTTCATAGACATGGTCATAGGTATCAACCTGTGTATGGTGAAGGCGGGTGCTGTAATCAAGCGAGTCTTGCATAAACTGAAAGCCCGGCAAGCCAATATCATCAAAAGGTTCGTGGTCAGTGCCGCCTGTGTCATTGAGGGTGACATGTTTGGCTCCTAGGTCATGAAACGGCTCCAACCAGCTTTTGAAAATATGACCAGCGGCGGAGTTTTGCTCAGCATATATGCCACGAATTTTACCAGAACCATTATCTAAATTGTAATAGGCGCTAAACTTATTGTAAGATGGCTTTTTCTCCATCGGGAACATATTATAATGCTTTTCATAAGTGCCGGCATATTTGTAACGTTCATTATCTGATTGGGGGCGTGACACTAAATGATCTAAAACGTATGCTTGTGACCCAAAATATCCTTGCTCTTCGCCTGACCATAGACCAATGCGAATCGTGCGCTTTGGCTTAACCCCAAGGGTTTTTATGATACGCATGGCTTCCATCGCAACCGCAGAACCAGCTGCATTATCTACCGCGCCATCGCCTAAATGCCAGCTATCTAAATGGGCTCCAACAAGCACAACCTCATCGGTTTCGCCGTCAATGTCTGCAAGGGTGTTATAGGTTTTTGTATCTTCGGTGTGGAATTGAGCCTTAACCTCAACGCTAAGGCTAACGGTTTTATCAAGGTCAATCAGGCGTTTTAAGCGGTTATAATGTTCAGCAGCCATGCCAACAGCAGGTATTTCTGCATTCATGCCAGTGGCATGCTGATAGGCATTGGCATCAAGCAACATCGCATTGCGAGGACTGTTGCGCACCATCACCAAGGCGCCTTCTGATCGTAAAAACTGCTCACGCTCGTGGAAAAAGCCTAGATAATTTGACCACCATTTCATGGGATCTTCTGCTTCGCCTGTGGGGATGCTAAAATCAAGACGATTGGCAATCTCTTCATCACTACGGCGGGTGAAGACTTGGTTTGAGGGTTCGCGTTGTGGACGCACTTTATCGACCATCACAATCTTACCCTTAAGGGTGCCTTTATATTTTTCAAAGTCAGCCTTTGATGACATTGGTGCATAAACCACATCGCCATTTACTACGCCATCGGTACCGGGGTGCCATGACATGGCGCGGGCATAAAGCTGGCTGGTGCGCGGAGAGGTCATTTTAACAACAGTATGCTCGCTAGACCATCCTGGACCAAATTCAAAACCTTCAAGACGGGCGTTATCCATGCCCCAAGCCGCGAGGGTGTCGCGGGTCCATTCACTGGCTTGTTGCATTTGCGGGCTGCCTGACAGACGCGGTCCAATGACATCGGTTAGATATTGAACGGTTTCCATAACCTTAGAGCGGTTAAAGCCTTCATCACGAATTTTGGTGACAATGTCCCAGTCAACGCTGGTGTTTTGCGCGGCGACTTGTCCACCCGCAGGCAGGGCCATCAGCATGGCGGCAGTTGCCAATTTGATCATTTTTTTCATTGTTAAAGCTCTCCTTGATTGATCAATTGCCAACACGTTAGCGCTTGTTATCCAATAGGCAAGCTTGATGCGGTCAATCGATGTATTTTAGTAGGAGAATTTTCGGTCATTTGGCTTCATTGTCTCAATCGCCAGA
>CAKZLM010000170.1 GCA_937126915.1 uncultured Alphaproteobacteria bacterium | reverse complement strand
CCCTGCTTGTGCCTTTTATTATGTGGAGTTGAATGACAATTTGCAGCCCTATCGCGTGCGTCGCCATATTATTGGTACTAAACAATCTGAAGATGCTATTTTATACCAAAATAATAATTCTGGTATGTTTGTGAGCCTTGCCCTAAGTCAAAGCAAACAATGGGTTTTTATTCGGACAGGCGACCACCAAAGCACCGAAATTCGCGCCTTTCCAGCTGATAGTGACGGCAGTGCGATTACTGTGATTGAACCCTTAAAGGTGGGCCATGAGTATTACTTAGATCACTATGGTGATCATTTTTATATTCAAACAAATCGCGATCACACCAACTTTGAAATTGCCCGCACGCAGATTAACACTCCATCACAAGAAAACTGGGAAACCATCATTGCAGGCGATGACGATCATTATATTACCGGTTTTTGCTGCTTTGCGGGTTTCTTAGCAGTGGAAGAGCGCCAACAAGGCCTAGATCAAATGTATATGGTCTCTTATAATCAGCCTGAAACTAGGACCTATGTCCCTTTTGAAGAAGCCAGCTATTGTGCCGGCCTTGGCGATAACAGAGAATTTGAGCAAGACCAGCTGCGATTATCTTACGAGTCGATGGTGACACCAAAGTCGGTATTATCTTTCGATGTTGCCACGAAATCCCTTAAAACCCTAAAACAACAGATCATCCCATCAGGCTATAATCCTAATGATTATGAGGCAGAACGGCTGATGGTGAAGGCGCGCGATGGCATGATGGTGCCGGTATCGTTGGTCTATAAAAAGGGGATGGTATTAGATGGCAGCAATCCACTGCATCTCTATGGATATGGCGCTTATGGACTTGGCATGCCACCGTATTTCTCTGTGGCTCGATTAAGTTTGTTAGACCGTGGATTTATCTACGCAATTGCCCATATTAGGGGGGGCGATGAAATGGGCCGTCATTGGTATGAAGATTATCGTGGTCTAAAGCGTACAACGACTTTTTATGATTTTATTGATGTTGCGGATCAGTTGATAAAGGATGGCTATAGTGCGGTAGGTAAAATCTCAACCTCTGGCGGGTCTGCTGGTGGGTCTTTAATGGGTTTTATCGCCAACGAACGACCAGAACTTTGGGGCGCGATGGTGGCTCATGTGCCGTTTGTTGATATTTTAAACACCATGTTGGATGATCAATTGCCTCTAACGCCTATGGAATGGCCCGAATGGGGTAATCCGATAAAAGACCTTGAAGCATTTAAGAACATAAGTTCTTATTGCCCCTATCAAAACGTTGAACCACAAGCCTATCCGCCACTTTTGGTGACAGCAGGTCTCAATGATCCGCGGGTTACCTATTGGGAGCCAGCCAAATGGGTAGCAAAATTGCGAGCAACACGCAGTAATGACGCCCCCCTGTTTTTAAAGACGAATATGTCATCAGGGCATCAGGGTAAATCGGGTCGTTATGACAGTCTTCAAGAGGTGGCTGAAGAATATTGTTTTATCCTAGAACTATTAGGGCGGTCTTAATTTAGTGCGTAATAACAATAGGTTATAGTATGTTGTCCATAATAGGGAGGTAAGTGATGATTTTTTTTGATGGTGCCTATTAATGGCGTACCTGGCAGAAAGACCTTAATGCGATGATCAAGATGATGGACGATAGTATAAAACCAGCGGCAAAAAACACTTACAGCCGTCTTACGCTTGAATTGCCTCTTGAAGGTCTGGCAACGGAACGATTTCATTTGCGCCCGATGACGCCGCTTGATGTTGATGTGATATTAGAGATGGATATGGACCCTGAGGTCATGAAATATTTTCCTGATATGCCCGTTGATGAAGAGCAGCACGCAGCAAATTTTGTCGAAGATATCCAGAATGAAGAGCGTTATAAGTTTTTTTATTTGATCGAAAACAAAGAAAATAATCGGGGGATGGGGTGGGTTTTTGTTCGTCCAACAGAAGACGGTCAGTGGATAGAATTGGGTTATCGATTATGCCGTCAATTTTGGGGGCAAAACGCCGTCCCTGAGGCATCAAAAACGATGCTGGATCATGCCTTTAAAGTTTGGCGATCTCATGC
>CAKZLM010000169.1 GCA_937126915.1 uncultured Alphaproteobacteria bacterium | reverse complement strand
GAAGGCAAAATTGCCCATCATTCCATCTTCAATATCAACAAGAACCTCGTTGGCAATTCTCTCTTTAATGCGCTCTGCACGTTCAACCATTCGCTCTGCCTTTTCACGCATGCGCTCAACATCAACGCGGGCCAATTCGGCTTTTTCAAGGGCTTTTAATTCTTCAACTTTGACCACTTTATTCATATGACGCATTTTATGCAGCTTTATATCCAGTCCCTGCATCGCTTCTTCAACGGTATTTTCGACATATTCTTCGATTTCGCCGCGGCTCACTTTTTTGTCATCATTCATGTCAAAACGATCAAAAAAGTCATCATCTTCATAGTTATCGCGGGCGCGCCATTCTTCTAGGCTGATCTGATCATCACCATCGGTATCAATGTCGTTCCAGTTTTCACCATGACCACCCTTACCATTAATCCAAAAGCCTTTGGTTCTTTTTACTTGTTTGGTGGTCTCTTTGGCATCGTCATCTTGATAAGCAACGCTATTACCAGCATTAGCAGCACAGCCAATCGCTAAAAATGATGCGCTCGCTATGGCTAAAAGTTTTTTCATGTGTGTCATAATGGGTCTCCTCACTGTCGTGTTCTCAGGCCATTAGCTCTCGCTTTTTTGATGGGCCTTCATTTGCTTGTCATAAGAAAATACGTTTTCACCAACAAAAAACCTTTCCACCCCGACATTTTTTACGATTAAACGAGTGATATCTGCGATAAAGCAGAAAAACACCAAAACTTGAACATTGTCCCCTTGCTTGATGCCCCAACAATGATTAAATTCTACAGATGACCTAATTAAAGGAATGATTATGTTCGCTGCCATCACCAGTTTATATCTTGTTGCTGCCCCAGTATTATTGCCCTTGCAGCTGCCTGCACCTGAGGTTACTGAAGCACAGAAATGGGCACGCGAAACGGGATATGTGGCTGGAGCCGCCAAATTCTGCGAATTTGACCAAGACTTGATCGAAAGCTTCATCAGTCGCGCCTATGCCAAATTAGCTGAAACGGCGGTAGATAAAGAAGACTTGATCGTCGCCCGCATCGAATTTAGCAACATCATGAGCACCGCCACAACCAAAGCGCCAAGCGATGGCTGTGAGGACTTTAAAGAAACCTTCCGCCGTGAAAGTGCGCGTCTTTAAGGCTCCATCCATTTTGATAAGGCACTAAAAAACCACCCAACATCACATGCGGGTGGTTTTGTTTTTTGGCATTCAAACGTCGTTAGTCGTTATAAAGAACCGTAATTGGACGCGGAAATTCTTTACCCGCCATCGCTTTATCCAATCCTTTATAAATGAAATAGCTAAGGGTGGGCCCAATGCGGGTTTTTTCATGAATATCAGCAAAAGCAAAGTTTGGCCCATCATAACTACGACTGCTGGTAAACAATGGCACCATATTGCTGTTCACATCAACACTGGCGATTTGACGACCAGACTTATCCCACAACTCAATTTTGCCTTCGGTATGATTATTAATGCCTGAAAGACGTGCTAACGAATGATTTGAAACTCTTAAAGTATCAATTTGCACCCGCACCCGACCCACTTGGTCTGCCACACCTGCGCGCTCAAGGCTTTCATTCACCAAGGCCACTGTAAGGTTCTTAAGGGTATAAGATGAAACATCATCAATCAGTTGTTCACTTGCCCAATCAACATTGTTCCAGCGTGCCTTGGCCATACGACGCGAATCTGTAACAGCAAACGTACGGTTATCATCACGGTGCTTACGGAACGATTTTTCGCGCTTTTGCTCAATACGGTTAATGCTGGCTGTCATGTCTTGAATGTGGTCAGACAAAACAACCTCAACATCAGCCGCCATAACAGCACCAGACAAACAGGCTGAAACACAAATACTACCCATTGTTAATGATTTCATAAATTTCATAAGGGTTGCTCCTGTGATTTAATTTGGCGTTATCTTATAACATAAAAAAAAGCGTATTACATCCAACCTCGCAATAATGTGAACAGCCTTAATGGAAATAAGACGCGCCATTAATGTCAAAGGTGGTCCCTGTTGCATTTTTGACCTTACCCGACAAAAGGAAAGCTGTAATCTCACCAATTTCTGATGGTGGACAGGCATCCCCCATAGGGATTTCATCCAACATAAAGGCATTCTCGGGGGCCTGAATACGCGGCAGTACAGTTTTGGTAGCCACCCATCCCGGTGCCACAATATAGGCATAGATATTTTGACGGGCATATGCCTTAGCAATAGACCGGGTCATGGCAACCACCGCGCCTTTAGAGGATGCATAATGAATAGAATCTTCCAAATCCCCCCTAAAGGCCGCACGACTGGCAATGTTTACAATTGAGCCACCGCCCTGGGTCTTAAAGTGATCAACCGCATGCCAACATAAATCAGCCACCGCATGAACATTAACGGCAAAGGTTTTTTGCCAATCACGACGCCAAGCCTCTAACCCTTCCTCAGGGAAGGTTTCCAACATCGCGGCGGCATTATTCACTAAGCCATCCAAATGGCCTTTCCATGCCACTGCCTCGGCCCATAATCGATCAACATCGTTTGCACTGCTTAGATCAGCACGCACCGCTAATAAACGATCCTCAGAATAGGATTTTACCAAATCTTCAGCCTCAGCCAAGGCGCTATTCCAATGCAAAACGACATTGGCACCCTGCTCTAACAAGGTGGTGGCAATGGCACACCCAATGCCCTTAGAGGCACCTGTGACCAAGTATGTTTTTCCTGTCACTGACTTATCAGACATATCTACTCCGGTGTTCCTTTTTCAAACAAACCTGCCATATCACGAAAAGTTTTAAACTCAAGCGCATTACCAGATGGATCACGCACAAAGAAAGTACCTTGTTCACCAACCTTGCCTTTAAAACGCACCTTTGGTTCGATGATGAAAGAAACATCAGCCGCTTTTAGTTTATCACCTAATGCTTCCCACTGATCCCAAGGCAGCACCATACCAAAGTGGCGAACGGGAACCTTGTCCCCGTCAACCTCATTGGCATCAGCATGCTGGCATTCTTCGGGTTTCAAATGGGCCGAAATTTGATGGCCAAAAAAGTTAAAATCAATCCACTTTTTTGACTCACGGCCCACTTCAGCCCCTAAAAGATCAACGAAAAAGGCGCGGGTGGCCTCAATATCGCTAACCGGAAACGCTAAATGAAACGGATTCATTAACGATCCCTCCCTTATTTAGATGAAATTAAATGGAAGTTCTTTTGACGACCATCAATATAATAAAAGTCGCTGCCGGTGAAAAAGCCGTCTTCTTCCAACTGAATGCGGATATCTTGATCCCATTCAGGGATATATTCTGTCACGTTCAGCTCAATGGAATAAGCGGTGTTTTCATACATTGGGTAATCACCCGTGCCGGGAACACCGCCCTGCATGTCCCACATACCAATGGTGGTGCCTGCGGCGTGGCCGTGCATACCAATTGGATGGGTATAGATAGAGGGACGCAGGCCTTCTTCATTGGCTTGCCTTAGGCTTGCAGCCAAAATGGCATTACCGGTGCGGCCTGTTTCAAAGTTTGAGGTTAAGATATCCTGCAAACGATTGCCCTTTGCCAGTGCATTTTTAAGGCCCTGAGGGGCATCCACTTCATCATCACGCAGCATATAGGCATGCTGTTGGGTATCACTGTTTAACCCAAGATAATTAATCCCAAAATCAACATGCAACAAGTCGCCCTTTAAAATAACACCTTGTTCGTTGGTTTTGCTAAAGGCTTCGATAAAGCTTTTTTGTGCCTTGTTTGAGCGTTGGATAGAAACACTTGGATGGAACCAAGTGGTTAACCCTAGCGAGCGAATACGATCGCGGTACCACCAAACTAAATCTTCCGCCGTCGTTTCACCAGCGGTAATAACATTGGAAGAAAAGCCCTCGGCAATAATATCGTGCGCAATTTTCACAATTTTTGGATATAAGAACATTTCTGCTTCGGTACGGGTTTCCAACCACCCCACGGCCAAAGGCTCACCAGACACGATTTTTCCAACCATGTCAGCTGGAATGCGGCTGGTTAGACTGTCATATTGTGATTTGGTCATACCATCAGCCAAAGCATAATCATCAGACACATTAATCGCCACTTTTTCAGGGTCAAATTCTGTTAAAATATCAACAATACGCTGCCATTGATCAGGCTGTTCTTCTTTGCTCCAACTGGCTTTAAAAAACTTGCCAACGTCATAACGGGCAACAGCTAGACGCTCAACACCCTTTTCAGGGCCATGATCAAGGAACATCAAAACCGTGGTACGACGCGCACCAAGCCATCTGGCAGGCAACATGGTTTTTACCACAGGGTCTTCATTATATTCACGCGCCACCAATACCCATGCATCAATGCCTGCACGGCGCATCAACATTGGCACCACCGTATCAAGGCGCTGTTCTAACCATTGGTCACGAACTTCAGCACGTTCACGCATTGACAAAATTTCAGGCATAGGACCAGTTAAGGCACCATCACCGTTTACCGGTGCCTGTTGGGCTGATACCCCACCAGCCATCACCAATGTGGTGCTCATTGCGAGTGACGCTGCTATGGTTTTCATTGCTTTTGACTTTAACATTTTAAGGATTCCCCCCCTCATTTTATTATAGATACTTATATAACTGCGATGCCAACCAATTTCCATGTGAAAGCCAAAATTGACATCGTTAAAAAGACGAAACTAACCACTGAATGCATGATCCGTCTTGCAAACGGCCAGCGCCCCTCGTTCCACACCGACCATAAAGCCAACACAGACACCAAGGTTAAAACAACGGCGCCATTACCCAGCCAAACACTGATCATCAAAAACTTGGTGGGATAGTCAAACATGGCGACATTTACATCAGATGATAAATTGACCACGGCAACAGCAAACACGATAATCCATGCTATCCACACAAAACTAAGAACATGGTTTAAACGTGCGGCAAAGGCCTCTGCAATGGTTTCGCGATAATGGGGTTTCTTGCGGGTCCAATTGCGAATAATGGTCATCATCGCGGTGATTAGGGTAAGCAAAACGGTGACAATTAAGCCTGTACGCCCCTGCCAAAAACCAACCTTTTCAGCCACTGTGATGCCTAATCCATAACTCAAACTAATGATTGATCCATCTTCATCTGCCTTAAAAACAAGACGATCATCAGCGTCCAATTTCTGAAATACCAAAGGCTCAACCTGTTGCCATTTTGTCGCCTGCCCGCCAGCATAAGTGACCAAGGTATCATTGTTTCCTCGCGCCACAGTGATATAGCTGTCAAACCCAAGTAAAAACTTTTCAATGGATGAATAACCACGGCGTGTTGTCATATAATTGCCTAGATAACGGTCAATTTCACCACGCATCACTTGGTTATTATTAGACGAGGCATTGGCAAGTTCTGGATGTAAATATTCGATAATTTTATCAACAACGCGCATAGAAGCGGCCCGCCCTGTGTTGGTATTGGTTGAAACAAAAACGCCTGTATCGGTTTCATCAATCATCATCATAAAACTAAAGAAAGTAAGCGTTGCCCCACCATGACCAAAGGCCTGATACGGACCATAATTACGGGTCATATAACCATGGGCAATGCCAGGCAAACTATCCCCTCCATTAGAGAAGGTAATGTCCCTCATTTGACGTGAGGTTTGTTCGGTTAAGATGCGCTGCCCGTCTAACGCGCCATAATTTAGGGTTGCTAACATAAAACGTGCCATATCTGCGGCGCTAGAACTCATACCACCGGCAGGGGAGATTTGGCTAATAAACTCAAACGGTTGCGGGCTGTAATCACCATTTTCATAACGAAACCCTTGTGACAAATTTTGACGCAATTGCGCTGGCATACCATTAGAACCCGCAACAAGTTCTCGGAACGTACTTTCAGTCATTCCAAGGGGCTGAAAGATATTACGATCGACATAATCATTAAAACTCAATCCCGATTGTTGAACCACAATAGCCCCTGCGAGAGCAACAGAATAATTGGAATATGACGCCAACACACCCGGCAAACGAACACGCTTTGGCGCATATTTTTGTAGATATTCTGTCATTGGCAAAATATCGCCTGCTTGATCAACAAACAAATGACCTAGCGCAGTTTCCTCAAAGCCAGCAGTATGTGACAGTAAATGCCAAACAAGAATAGGTTCTTCAAAACCGTTATTGTCCACTTTTAAGGCGGTAGGTAAAAGATTATTGATCGGCGTGTTTAAATCAAACTTGCCCTCTTCAGCCATTTGCATAATGGATAGATAAGTGAATAATTTTGAGATAGATCCAATGCGAAACAGCGTATCATCGCCAGAAACCGCTTCTCCAGTGTTGGCATTGGCCTCACCAAACCCTTTGACCAAAACAACCTCGCCATCTTTAACAACAGACAAAGTAAGGCCATTGATATGATCTGAATCCATTGTGCTGCTGACCAAACCATTAACAAAAGTCTCAAGCTTTTGTCGTGCTTCCATTGGCATTTTCAAAACGGGTTCTTGAGGCATAACCTCATTAGCCATTGCTTGATCATCTTGCGAGACATCAGTGGTATCTTGATCAGGATTTTGCGAGCCAGTTTCTTGTTCACTCTCTTGTCCACTAGCCACTGACGCATATGCTGAATAGGTGGGCGCGCCCAACACCCCAAACACAAATGTGCAAAAGGCAATGGACAGAAACATTTTCACATACTTTGATACCAACATAATGCTCCCCTTCGATCAGAATCATCAAAAGGGTAATTCATTAAAAGCATTATGAAAAGAGGCAATAACTATTTATGCATTAATAGTCTTTAATATCTAAAGTGACCGTAACCTGATTACCTTTTGCAGAATATTCTAATCCTGTAAAAACACTGCTGCGCGCCAACAAAATGCCGCGCCCATGGGGAAGCAATAATTTTTCAGGCTTAAAGTCAAAAAACGGTTCAGGGTTAAAACCTTTACCCTGGTCTATAATAGAAATCTTTAGCTCTTCACCCACCGTTTTAATATCCACACGAACAGTGCGATCACGATATTTTTCATCATTTTGGCGGATCTGAATCTCCTCAATTAAGGTGCCTTTTTCTAATAGTTCTGATTTTTTATCATAGCCAATTTCAAGGTTGCCATGCTCCACAGCATTGACTAACAATTCAAATAAACCAATTTTCAAGTGATCACAGATTGGGCTACCCAATGCGATAATATCGGCAATTTTATCGGTTTGGGCAATTGTTCTAAATACCAATTGCAGGTTTTTTAAGGAAAGAAAGCGTTCTCGGATCAGTTTCTTCCTAGTCTCGTCATCAATATTTTGCGCCTCATGAATGGTAATTAATTCAATCGCACGAAACAGCGAGGAAAGCTCAGTATCACAGGATACATGCATATCAATGAGTTTTACCAGTTCTGAAGAAACGTCTTTATCAGCACGCTCACTTAATAAAACCAACAGGCAATTTTTGTCTGCCTTCAATTGCATTAAATCAGTTAGGCATTGTGCCCCTGACAAAGCCTCCAATTGGACAAAGACCACTGGAGTTATAGCATCTGTATAATCTTCACATAACTTTGACGTGTGATGAGCAAAATGAAAATTCAAGAGCCCCGAAGTGTAGTTTTTAAACTCACATTCTCTATCACTATTCAATAAACATAATATGTCTAATATCAAACCCAACGACACATTTTCCTTTCGGCGAAAACTTTTATCAACTGCTTGTATCTATATTACCAATACAAATTAAGGTTAGGTCATCGTCGATCTCGTTATTCACGGCACGGTTAAATTTAGCGACCAACGGTGTCACCAAGCCACCAGACTTTTGAGTGGCAATAGACTTAACCATTTTCACCAAACGGTCTGTGCCGAGTTGTTCTTGCGGGCTAACCTCCGATTCAATTAAGGCATCGCTATACAATAAAAAACGCGTCCCTGCGGTAAATGGAATGCGCATTGATTTATAACTGCTGCTTGCGGTAACACCCAATGGAAGGCCACTTGATTCGCATTGTGTTACTGAAACTTTATCTTCAAAATTCATGATCACCAATGGGTTTGGTGCAGCAGAGGAAGCATATTCAATTTCTTGTGATTCAATATCAATGACCGCATACATCATGGTTGAAAACTGCCCTACAGGCAAAAATTGATGTAGCCTTGCGTTAATTTCAGCTAAAAAATCTGAGGGGTTAGCTTTATTAAAATTTTGCGATTCCATTAGGGTGTGAAGACGAAAGGTATTTAAAGCAGACCCAACGCCATGGCCGGAAAAGTCAGCGGCATAAACACCAAACTTTTTCTTATCAATGGGCCAAAGCCCCCAAATGTCACCACCTAGCTCTGAAGATGCTTTATAAAAACTTTCAACCTCAACACCATAAGCAGAGGCAATTTCTTGGCAGTATTTTTCATTCGGCAACAATAAAGATTGCATCTGGTGTGCAACCTCTAATTCGTCAGCCACGCGCTTTTGGTAAACTTTCAAATCATGGATCAAGATTTGGTTTTCAAGGTGTTTACGCACTCGCGATACCAATTCAGGCGGATTTAATGGCTTGGTAATAAAGTCAGTCGCCCCTGCTTCAAACACCGCGGTTCTTTCATGTGGAGCATCCAAAGCTGACTGCACCAAAATCGGTAAGTCACTATACTTTGCCTTCGCCCTAAGCTGGCGACAGACTTCCAAGCCATTAATTTCTGGCATATTGATATCTAAGATGATGATATCTGGTTTAAACTCAGATATTTTTTCAAGGCACTCACGACCATCAGACGCAAACTCAAAATGGGAAAACCCTTCATTTTCAAGACAAGCTTCGACCAATTGGCGCATGACCATCATATCGTCGACAATTAAGACACGCGAATTTGTGACCCGATGTCGGCGATCCATCTCTGCACTTTTGATGATCTTAGAATCCAATAGTTCTCTCCATTGGGGGTTTTACAATTGCGGTCTTTAGCCCACAATTGTGAAAATATCTTCAAATTTGGCCAATTTCATAACGCTGCCCACTTGCCCTTGGGGGCCTTTAATGCTCATTTGCCAATCATTTTGTTGCGAATGGTCTTTTGCTATCAAAAACATTCCTAAACCAGCCGAGTCAATAGAAACGAGCTGTGAGATATCAAAGCAACAGCTTTTCCGTTGACCATCTTCGAGTTTTTTCAACATATCACGAAAAGCCTGATGGTCAGCAAAGGTTAAACTTTCAGATAATTTCATCACGCATTGACCATCAACATTGGATTCAACATACTTCATAAGGTTATCACCTTTCTATTAATGCACACTAACTTACTTAATTTAAAATAGTTCAATATCATCGTCATCATCGTCTCCGCTAGCGATTTCACCTATTTCCTCGCTGATTTCAACGGCCTTAGACTGATTTAGCAAAATTTTCTCGGCAAAGCGTTTGCGTAATTCTCCCAACGCACAATCATTAATGATGCTGATAATCCATTCTTCATCTACATCAAGCGCATCATCACCGTCTACATAGTCAGAGGTAAATTCTTTTAACTGGTCGATGGCATTGAAGAGAATGGTTAATGTACCAACAATACCTTCCAATTGTTGACGCGAACGATCTTGGAACTGGAACTTGGTAATTAAGTTAGAAATGTTGCTATTCATCTTACGTGATACAGCAGCGTTTTGCTCTAACTTTTCGCCTAGCAAATCATTTTGAATAACCAAGCCATTCATCATTTTTTCAATGCGATCTTTGGCCTCAATATTATCGGACATATCAATGTTGGCAACACGTTTTAAGTTTTCATGGCTGCGGTGTATCCCCTCGGAAACCGAGCTCATTTTATCACTAACATTCATGGCAACACGGTTAATCGCACTGGATAATTCTCTTACCTCATCAGCAACCACAGAGAAACCTTTACCAGCTTCACCAGCACGGGCGGCTTCAATTTTAGCATTCAATGCCAACATGTTGGTTTGGCGGTTAATAACTTCAATTTCTTTGATATAATGCTCTGCCTCGACCACATCTTTCACAATGTCATCTAAGGAATAAACCATTTCCACGCCAGACTTTGAAATTTCAAGAATACTGCCAACACTTTCTGTTAACGTGGTATCAAGAATATCAATTACTTGTGAAAGATTGACCGACTTTCCTTCAACCTCAAAGTTTTGAATAAGGTCAATGATTTCATTAAACCTAACCAACTGTTCTTGTGTGGTATCCACAAGTCCCTGAAAGTCATTAGATAAGTCAGATACGCTTGACTCAATCATACCGGAGGTTGATTCAATTTCATGAATCAAAGCCGTTAATGCGCGATTTTGCAACTCACCCAAAGCAAGCCAATCTCTCGCAGACCTTTTTAATTTATCTAATTCTACTTCAGTCACTCATTACATCCTAGGTTGTTTGACATGCTCGCCAAGGCAATCTGCATAGGTGTTAATTACGACAGTAATGTTGCACACCAGCAAATTTAAACCTTTATCCTGTCAAAACTTTTGTTATAAAACCACCAATTTTTTTCAACGATATCTCTTTCGACACGGCTCCTGCATTCATAGCCACTTTTGGCATACCATAGACCACACAACTAGCCTCGTCTTGACCAATGGTTAAGGCACCGTTTTTACGCATTTCTAACAATCCACTGGCCCCATCACGGCCCATGCCTGTCAAAATAACGCCAATAGCATCTTTTTTAGATTGATCGGCAACTGACGCAAACATAACATCCACGCTGGGGCGATGACCAGACACGCGCTCACCATCATTTAATAAACATTTATAGCTAGCGCCACTTTTTTTCAGCTCCATATGCTGATCACCAGGTGCAATATAAATCGAGCTAGCTTTGAGTATTTCATTATGTTCAGCTTCTTTAACAGAATGCGGTAAGAAGCGATCAAGGCGAGCTGCAAAACTGCTGGTATATTCTTTCGGCATATGCTGGGTAATCACAATTGGCGGTGTGTTTTCTGGTAAATCAACCAAAACCTCACGAATGGCACTGATGCCGCCAGTGGATGCGCCAATTGCAATAATATCATAATGGCTTGTGTTTTTGATAGGGGCACTGCTGATTTTTGCCTTAACACTGGCGATGGCGCTTCCCGTATAAGGTTTTACCTTTGAGGCTGCCGCCGCCGATACCTTTTTGGCAATCTCACCGCTTTTTTCATTCACTGCCAAGCTAGATTGGGTTGGCTTTCCAACAAAATCAACCGCGCCAATTTCAAGCGCCCTCAATGTTTCCTCTGCGCCTTCTTGGGTTAGAGAAGAAATCATCACGACAGGCATCGGTCTTAAACGCATTATCTTTTCTAAGAAGCTAATGCCATCCATTTCTGGCATTTCAATATCAAGGGTAACGACGTCAGGATTAAGTTCTTTAATTTTTTCACGCGCAATTAAGGGATTAGCGGCGGTGCCAACAACCTCAAGGTCAGGCGCAGCATTAATAATCGCGGTCAACAATTCACGCATTAAAGGACTATCATCAACAATAAGGACTTTATATTTATTCATTTGTCATTAACCCAGCTAATTTGTTCACCATTCCATCTTAATCAAATAATTCAATTTCACCAGCCACTTCTTCAGATTTCTTCGGCGGTTGATAGCGACGCTCATCACTAAAGACAACGCGTTCAGAAGCTCTACGTAACAACAGACGTTTTACATTACCTGTTGTTGGGAAGTAATGAATGCGACGCGGTGTCACGCCTCCCAAATCTGCAGCTTCTATGGCAATGCCCTCATTCTCTAAATATTTAAGTACAAAGTTAGCATTCTTTTCACCGACCCGTGAATGTGAGCCAGAGTTGTTAACATTTGCACCGCCAAATACCTTAACCTCCAATTGTTCCCTCGTGCAACCAGACGACAAAACCTTATTGATCAACATTTCCATCGCATGGTTACCATATCGAAGGCCCGCACCCGCGGTTCCCCATGATGGCGTCTCGCCCTCTGGCAACATAAAATGGTTCATCCCTCCAACCCCCGTGATAGGGTTTCTAATGCAGGCTGCGACACAAGACCCTAAAACGGTTACAATCATTTCATCTGGTTCTTCACAAACATAATATTCGCCAGGCATAACTTTAACAGCAACATGCCCATAGCGACTATCAAAAAACTTGGTGCGTTTATTTGACGCCCTAAGTTCAGCATTATGCTTTAAAAAACCTTTCTGTCCTGGTTGAGGTCTCAAGTTTCCATTACCTCAAAGCTTTCTAAAGGTTGCATGACCATCGCGGCTTAATCCATCTTCTCGCCCTGATAAAGATTCAGAATGGCCCAAATACAAAAACCCGCCCGGCTTAATGAGAGATTTATAACGGCTGACCAGTTTCTTTCTATTTTCAATATCAAAATAAATCATCACATTTCGGCAAAAAATCGCATCAAAAGGCCCTTTCATTGGCCAATTTGAAAACAGATTCAGGCTTTTAAAATGAATCATGTCTTTCAATTTTGGATGAATTAATATCTTTTTCTTATCGGGCGATTTCGTGATAAATTTGCTGCGATAATTTGCTGGAATATCATCAGAAAACTTTGCATCATAGACCCCTGCTTTGGCTATATCCAAGACATTGGTGTCAATATCTGTGGCCAATATTTTAATGTCCCAATCTTGCACCGCTGGAATGCAATCATAAAGCACCATGGCAATAGAATATGGTTCTAACCCCATAGAACAACCTGCAGACCAAATCCGAATACGGCGGTCGCCTGATTTTTTCGCCCATTCAACACACTCTGCAGCAAAGGTTTGACGCAAATGGACAAATTGATGATCTTCGCGGAAAAATTTTGTCAAATTAGTGGTAATAGAATTGATGAAACTAACAATTTCATCTTTACCATTTGGACCTGTTAAATAATCGACATATTCTTGAAAAGAATTTAATTTTAGGGCGCGTATACGTCTAACCAAACGCGCATAGACCATGGCATATTTTTTCTCTTTTAAGACAATGCCTGTTTCTTGGTATACCAAATCAACCAAGGTATTAAACTGAGATTTACTAAAGGCAAATTCACGGTCTTCCATTTGATCGACATCTCGCTAGAACAAGGGCTAAAGATCTTAATTTTATTCAGAGACAAATGACGGGGCCCCCTATAGTTAGGAGGCCCGCATTCATGATTAGCTTTCTTAGAACTCACTCCAATCGTCATCATCACCGCTGACAGCTGGAGCATTTTTAGCGGGCGCTGCTTTGCGCTGCTGAATGGCTTTTTGACCACCACCAGAAGAGCCACCACGACCACCGCCTTGACGGCCGCCTGCAGGTGAGTTCTGAACGCCATCGATTTTGAAGAAGGAAACTTGCGTATGCATGTTAACCGATTGCTCTTCAAGAGCACGGGCCGCAGCAGCATTTTCCTCAACCAAGGCGCTGTTTTGTTGGGTCATTTCATCCATATCTGTTACGGCTGAATTAATTTCTTCAACACCGCTGGCCTGCTCTTTACTAGCAGAAGCAATGTCTGAAATTAATTCCGTTACTTGCTTGATAGATGTGACGATCTCATCCAAAGACTTACCGGCTTCATTAACCAGTTCAACACCATCCTTCACTTGGACAGAGCTATCAACGATTAAGCCTTTAATATCTTTGGCTGCTTCAGAAGAACGCTGGGCAAGGTTACGTACCTCAGAGGCCACAACCGCAAAGCCTTTACCAGCTTCACCTGCACGGGCCGCCTCAACAGCTGCGTTCAAGGCCAATAGGTTGGTTTGGAAGGCGATCTCGTCAATCACACCGATAATATCGGAGATTTTCTGAGAGCTTTCCTCAATGCGCGCCATTGCATCAACCGCGTTAGCAACAACTTTTCCACCTTTTTCAGCAACATTGCTGGCTTGGTTTCCAAGATCATTGGCATTAATGGCGTTATCAGCATTGTTTTTAACAGTTGCTGCCATTTCTTCCATCGAAGCAGCTGTTTCCTCCAAGGCAGAAGCCTGTGTTTCTGTGCGGTGTGACAAGTCAGCAGAGCCAGATGTAATTTCACCCGCGGCATTGGACACTTCGCTCGCACTGTTGTAGATTTGCGAAACAATATCCGCCAAACGATCAGCTGTTTCGTTACAGTCTTCACGAAGCCTTGCAAAGGTTCCGCCAAAGTCATTGTTGATACGCTGGGTCAGGTCACCACGTGACAAGGCCTGCATCATATCAGCAATATCGTTCAAGCCCTCAGCACAGGTTTCAGAAATGGTGTTGATACCAGTTGCCATGGCTTTCAAGAAGCCTTCTTTGTTCTCAAGTGGTACACGTTGCGTGAAGTCACCGTTAGCAGCCGCGTCAACAACATTGCGCAATTCTTCTTCTGTATTACGCTCATTTGTAACATCTGACCATTCAACCACTGAACCAAGACGATTGCCATCGGCATCAATAATTGGGTTAGCAACAAGGCTAAATTTACGAACGCCAACCGTAATTTCAGTTTGATAGGTTCCAGATAAACGCTCAAGCATGCTGCGCTGATGCGAAGGATCCTTGTGGAACACATCAATATTTTCACCCATCAAACGTGAAGAGTTAAAGTTAGGCAATACCTTACGGATATCTGCCTCAGCATTTTGCAACATTTGAACCATGGTTCTGTTCATGTAAGAAATACGATAGTCATTATCGGCCATCATAACGTTAGTGGTTACTCCATCAAGGGCCACACGAACGCGCATATTTTCTTCTGCAATTTTGCCAGCTTTCCGCTCTCCCCCTAGTTGCTCAGTACCATCTTCCCATGTAAAATAGCACACTAAATTATCTTTTGCGTTTGTTATATTTTCAATATTAGCCCTAGCTTTGTCTTTCTCTAATTGTATCTTTTTAACGACTCACTAGTTGTCCATGATAATCCATTTTTGAAGGGTCCCGTGTTTCAATCCCCATTTGTTTTCTAGCCCCCAGAATGTGTCTCCTTTTTGGATTTTGTACTGACCTTTTGGAAAATC
>CAKZLM010000168.1 GCA_937126915.1 uncultured Alphaproteobacteria bacterium | reverse complement strand
CAGACCCAAGAGCAATCACCGGTTCGCCAGAACCCCACTTGGCCCACCATGCGGTTGGCATGCCAGAAACGCCTTGTTCAACCTCAAAGCCGTTTTTCTCAAGCAAGTTGGTCATATAAGCGCGGGTTTCAAATTCCTGAAATCCCAACTCAGAATACGAGAATAACTGGTCAACAATTTCTTGAACCAGCTTTGAACGCTTTTCTACGCCAGCGGCTGCCTCAGCCTTAAGACCCGTGAATTGATGATCATCAGCAACAGCCATGGACGCTCCAGCGGCCCCAGCCATAAGTGATAGGGCGCATACCCCAGTTAATAATAGTTTTTTCATTAAGTTTCCCCCTTAAACTCAGACAGCATAAAGTCCAATGCTGTTTTTACATGATAAGCTGTGGTATCCAAAACTGGAAGGTCCACATCACTTTGTTGAATCAGCAAGCCAATTTCGGTACAGCCCAAAATCACGCAATCAGAGCCTGATTTTGCCGCCTTGTCAATGATTTGCTGATAGGATGCGCGGGAACCATCGCTGATAATCCCTTGGCATAATTCGTCATAAATAATGTCATGCACAGTTTGGCGGTCATCGTCATCAGGGGTACTGGCCTTAAAACCAAACTCTTGCTCAAGCCGTGCGTGGTAAAAATCTTCTTCCATGGTGAACTTGGTGCCAAGCAGTAAGGGCGCTTTATACCCCTCACGCATCATCACCAAGCCAACGCTATCGGCCACATGAAGAAGTGGAATATCGACCATCGCCTGCACCGCTTTGGCGCATTTATGCATGGTGTTAGAACATATGATCAACCCCTTGGCACCAGCGCGCTCTAATCCCTCAGCCGCGTTGATCATGGTTAGGGTAGCAGCGTCCCAATCATTAGCTCGTTGCATTTCTTCGATTGCGGCAAAATCCAGTGAGTGCATGATTAAATCGGCTGAGTGAAAACCACCAAGACGGTCTTTCACCCCTTCATTAAGCCATTGATAATAGGATTTTGAGCTTTCCCAACTAAGGCCGCCAATTAATCCTAAGGTGCGTTGCTGTGCCACTTAAATCATACCCCCCAAAAAAGCGTTTACAACACCGCGCTTTCTAACATGGTGATGGTGCCTGCGTCGGCATCAAACGCCATTTTAGTGCCAATAGCCATGGTGCGTTTGTCTTTGATATGGCCAAACATGGCGCCATAAAAACTGGGTTTGTTGGCGCGGGTCATGTGTTGTTCAAAAATATCCATTAGCGAGAAATTACCTAAGCCGCGCCCCGCATTAACATCGGTAAAGCCGCCAAAAATAACGCCAGCAGCGTCGTTTAGAATGCCGCCAAGGGCCAATTGAGTAAGCATCCGATCAACACGGTAAATATTTTCGCCAATGTCTTCTAACAGTAGGATTTTACCCTTCACATTAGGGAAATAAGGCGTGCCTTGAATGGCGGTTAGCACGGTTAAATTACCGCCAACCACATGACCCTCTGCCTTGCCACCAACTATGGTTTGGGTGCGGTTACTGCGGTTGGTTAGATATTCACCCTTATCAGCGGGGTTGATCATGGTTTGGGCACTGCCATTAAACAAAATATCGCGCACATTATCGGCGCTAAATTGGCTCCACGCACTGCCACCATTGGGGCCGTGGAAGGTGACCAATCCAGTTTTGTGGTTTAGGCCGTTTAATAGTGCCGTGATGTCGCTGTAACCTAAAAGAATTTTTGGGTTGGCGGCGATGGCATCATAATTAAGATAGGGTAGTGTTCTGGCAGACCCCCAGCCGCCTTTTAAGGCAATTACGGCTGAAACAGCTTCATCTATAAAGGCCATGTTAATGTCGCCGGCGCGGTCTTCGTCGCTGGCTGGGAAATAGCCATAACGGGTCATCACGTTAGGGGCTATTTTAACCTTTAGACCAAGGGCCTCAAGCGATTCAACAGCTAGGGTTAAGCTTAACTTGTTATATTCCACCGTGGCAGGGGCGACTAACATCACCGTATCACCCGACGATAAACGTTTTGGTTTTAAGAGAGGCTGATGGCTATCCCGCAGTGCGGTTGGTGTTGCCAATACTGAGGGAGCCAAGCTAGAAAAAGCTGGCAACAAACCTGTTGCTGCCAGCCCTTTCATGAAGGATCGTCGATTGAACGTCATCGAAAAACTGTCCTTATTTGTTATTTATAACGGTCAAACCATTCCAAAATATAAGCCACCTTGTTGATCAAGTTACTTGGTTTGCTGGCAATGCCGTGACTTGAGTTTTGAATGCGGATCAAAACAGACGGAATTTTGCGCAAACGCAGGGCTTGATAGTATTGTTCAGATTCGGACATAGGAGTGCGATAATCTTGCTCGCCCGTTAGCAACATGGTTGGTGTTTCCACGTTTCCTACCAAAGAAAGCGGTGAGCGTTTCCAATAATGGTCATGATTGTCCCACGGGTTACCGTCCAACCAATATTTGGTGTACATGGTGTAGCCATCAGCTGTTAGGGCAAAACTGGTCCAGTTGATCACAGGCTTGGCAACAACAGCGGCTTTAAAGCGGTTAGTTTTTCCAATGATCCAGCTGGTAAGCACACCGCCACCAGAACCACCTGTAACATATAGCTTATTTTCATCAATGGATTCGCTTTCGATGCTGGCATCAACCAAGTCCATCAAGTCGTCATAATCACCGCATGGGTAGCAATGATGAATAAGATTGGCAAATTCTTCACCATATGAGGTTGACCCGCGCGGGTTGGTGTAAAGAACCACATAGCCAGCGGCAGCAAACAATTGTACCTCGGTTGACCATGACGGGCCATAAGCTGAGTGTGGACCACCGTGAATTTCCAGCAACAATGGATATTTCTTGCTTGGATCATAACCTGGTGGCAGGGCCAACCAGCCTTGGATTTCGCGACCGTCAACACTTGATTTGGTGGTGATCTCTTTAATGCTGGCCACTTGTTTGTGACCTAAAACATCTTCGTTTAACTGGGTTAAAACTTTGGTATCACCACCCTCCAAAATCGCTAAATCAGCAGGGCGTGCAGGGTTGTTGTAGGTAAAAGCAACTTGGTCATCCTTGCCAACGGTGAAGGTGCCCGCGGCATAGGGGCGTCCCATGCTCATACCGCCCATGTCGGTGCTAAGAACGTCGATATCGCCGTCCATATCAACCCGTGCAATGGTCGGAATGCCATGATCAGTATATTGGAAATAAAGGTGATCACCATCGTCTGACCATTGTACATTGCCAGCGCTGCGATCAAGGTCAGCGGTTAGGTTTTTAATACTGCCGCCGTTGATGGGCCGCACATAGATATTGTTATTCAGCGACGATAGACCTGTGTCGTCATAACCAGTCCAAGCCAACATTTTACCATCGGGGGAGATTTTGGGAGAACTGTCAGGACCATTGCGGTCAGTTAGTTGGGTTATCTCACCGCCATCCAAGGCAACGCGGTATAATTCGCTGTTGCGTGGTTGGAAGTCACCATCTTCATAACGATTGGCAGAAAAAATGAGGGCAGACCCATCGCTGGTCCATTGGGCCGTGCCGCGGTGGTTGAAGGGGCCAGAGGTCAATTGACGCGGCGTGCCGCCCGTGGCGGGCACTACAAACAAATGGCTGTTGCCATCGCGCACATATCCACTGCCATCGCGGCGATAAACGGTTTTATCAATGACTTTTGGTTTCGGTGCCCATTTGGCCCCGCTGGGTGGGGTGGGCGTTCTTGTAAAAGGCTTGGAAGAGCTTGCCACAAAGGTTGAAAAGGCAATAT
Organism: uncultured Alphaproteobacteria bacterium; assembly: GCA_937126915.1. Lineage (GTDB taxonomy): Bacteria > Pseudomonadota > Alphaproteobacteria > Sphingomonadales > SMXR01 > CAKZLM01. The sequence goes on along the minus strand of CAKZLM010000168.1, from coordinate 4,731 downwards.
ACTCGCCATCCGCTGACCAACTGAGGCCTGAAGGCGATGATTGTAGATCAGTGATGCGGGCGGTTTGGCCATTATCCATCCAGCGGACATAAATTTGCGGGCGGCCTTCGTGGGTGGCGATATAGGCAAGTCGCGTTCCATCGGGCGAGAAGGTGGCGCTTATATAATTGTCTTTCCCACTTAAAAGCGGGCGTTGATTGCTACCGTCAGAATTCATAATCCAAATATTGGAACGGCTGCGGTCGGTCATAATGTCAAAACTGCGACGATGATAAATAAGGCTGTTACCATCAGGTGAGAAAACTGGACCAGACGCCATTTCCAACGCAAAAACATCGTTCATTTCCAGCTTGTTTTGGTGGTCATCAGCGAGGGTTGTGAAAGGCAATCCTGCAACAGCAGTTAGCCCTAAAGCCATAAGTGACATGAGTGATTTTTTCATTTGTTTTCCTCCCCAAAAAACAAAAATACAGTCTTTCTATGTATGAAATGACATCCTGACAACAAAACGTGCTTGAGTCAAAGCCAAGTTTTGATAAAGATGTTGCGCAAAGGTAAAAAACATGGGGAACCAAACATGTCAAATGAAGAGCGTTATAAAAATTTTAGAGATCATACAGTAGTATCAAGTATCTTTAAGCAGGGTGAACGGGCCAAAATTGAATCGACCATCGTGCGTGCCCAACACATGCATACCAGCAAGTTAGGCAGTGAAGAACATATGGTCCGAAATTCTGATGTTTCATGGATATATCCTGACAGTGAAACACAATGGTTGTTTGATCGCTTAAATGGGGTGATGGAAGACGTAAACAAAAACAATTATGGTTATGACATTTCAGAAGGCTATAATGCCATTCAAGTGACAGAATATACACCGGGTCAGTTTTATGATTGGCACATGGACTATGGTCCTGGTGAATATTTCACTCGCAAGTTATCCATGTCTGTACAAATAAGTGATCCTCGTGAATATGAGGGAGGTGAGCTGCATTTCTTCCGTGATGGTGTTCATACCAATACGGCCCCTAAGGATTTTGGCACGGGGGTTATTTTCCCATCTTGGGTGCAGCATAAGGCGGGTGAGGTCACCAAGGGTTTTCGTCGTTCATTAGTGGCTTGGTACCTCGGTCCACCTTGGAAATAAGATAAACAAGAGAACATTCAGGCAGCGTCATTGTTTGGCGCTGTTTTGATAAAAGGCAAAGCCAACCTGCCGTAATATGAACAAATTTAGACGGAAATAGTGCTTTCTTAGAAGAATCTCATGACTGCGGGCTTGGCTTTTTGCCGACAATACATTAAAAGCGCGGTAAACGTGTTGTGGTGCAATAACTGACTTGCGCCCACGAGCAAATGATACAAGGATTAAAACCGAATGACTGAACCGACCATGGCGACAGTGTCTAAAACAAGAAAAACCTATCTAGCGACCAGTTTATCCACCGCTATGGTCATGGCTCTTGCTGCATATCCTGCCGTGTCACAAGATGTGACCATTGAAGACAAGCTTGAAGAGGCTATCAAAACGTCAACAGCGGATGGCACCAATCCGGGAGATATTACGGTTGCCTCTGGTGGTGAGATTGTCCTTAAAGACCCTGGCGTGATGGTGACAGTTGATAGTAACAACAGCTTCACCAACGACGGCGTTATGGAAAACTTTAGCGAAGCGGGTGTTACCGGTATTTTAATTGATACATCTAACGGCGCTATTACGGGTAATGTTGCCAATAACAATCTTCTTCAATTGGGGCCGGATCGTAATGATGAAGATGCCACAGGGGCCAACTTTGGTATTGTTTTGTCGGGTAGCAATGGTTTTACCGGTAACATTACCTTAGGCGCTGGCTCTACCTTGGCGGTTAAGGGGGTCGATGGTGTTGGCATTAAGATTGACGATGTCATGGTTGGTGACATTGAAAGCACTGGTTCTATCCTTATGCAGGGTGAAAATGCTGAGGGTATTCAGCTTAACTCAACCCTGACAGGTAGCATCATTAATAACCGCGTCATTAATGTAAACGCTGAAAGTGGCGTTGGCATTCATGTCAATGGCTATGTGTCTGGTTCTTTGGTCAACCGTGGCAATATTGTTGTCGGCGGTCAGGCTTTTTTCAATCGCAAACGCGAGTTATTACAGGGCTTTGTTGGTGAAGCAGGCATTATCGTTCGCAATGACATTGCTGGCGGTGTTTTAAACTTAAAGGGCAGCACCGAGGACCTTGGTAATTTTGCCGGGACAATTACTTCCCGCGGTGATGGGCCAGCCCTTTGGATCACCACAGAACAACTTGACGGCAGTTTCCGTGATATCACCATTGGTAATAATCACGCCCTTGATACCAGTGCTGATGATATTGAGGGTAGCGAAGAGCCAACACCAGATGTCTCTAATTATGGCTTGATCAACGAAGGGACAATTTCTGGCTCAGGTGGCTTTAACGGCGTTGACGCCAATGGTATTATCATTGAAGGTTCAGCAGTTACGGGACAGGAAAGCAGCGTAACGATTGCTGGCGGTATCTTCAACTCAGGCGAAATTAATGTCCAAGCTACGGATGGTGACACTATGGGCGTTTACCTTGGGGACAATGTATCAACGCCAACTTTCACCTCAACTGGATCGATGATTGTCACCTCTTCACGGGCGTCGCTTGATGAAGATTTTGATGGAAAGATTGAAGGTTTTGGTCCGGGCGGTGATGCCACAGCGGTTCATATTAACGAAACCGCTAGCTTAAACGGCTTTAGAAATGAAGGTGTTATTCAAGTTGTTGCTGCGGGGGACAATAATAATGCTTATGGTGTGCGTGATTTATCAGGCACCTTGACCAGCGTTTATAACGAAGGCACCATTACTGTTCGCACACAACAAGAGGGCGGTGTTGCTGTTGCTTTCGATCTATCCAATGCCAATAGTGATGTCACCTTTACCAACAAAGGCGGTATTGTCGGTGATATTTTATTAAGCACTGGCAATCATTCGGTTCTATTTGATGAAGGGGCTATGCTAGGCGACATTCAGTTTGCTGGCTCCACGGGCAGCATGAACATTGTCAATGGCAGTGATTATCGCGGTGCCATGCTGAACGCACAAAATGTTAATTTATCGCTGGATGCGTCAGCGCTGGATTTACGCGCCACTGAAACACCGACCACGGTGGCAAGCTTTACCGCCACCAATGCCTCGCAAATTAAGGTGCGCTTGGATCCATCAGGTGGTAAATTAGGTGGCCTTAATGTAACTGGGACGGCCAGCTTAAGCGGCGATACCAAACTTGAAACTGTATTTGATAGTTTTGGCTTTGAAAATGAAATCTATGAAATTTTAAATGCGGGTAATTTGGAGATCGTTGGCGGTGCCTCGTCAATTGTCAATGTTGCGGAAACCTATTTGTTTGAAAGCCGCTTTTCAGGTACTGATGGCGCCAATGGCAAATTGCTTTTAAGCGTGCGTCGTAAAGATGCGACGGAATTGGGCCTAACGGGTAACCGTGCGGCTATTTATGAAGGCTCTTTGAAAGCCTTGCGCGCAGATGCTGAATTTGGTGCAGCCCTTGCAAACATTCAAACTGGCGATGAGTTTGTCGATGTTTTAAACCAAATGATGCCGCAACCTTTAACGGGTACCACGCGTGAGATTGCTAATTCTTTAAGCACTTTCTCGCACGGTGCTGTACGTGATCGTTTGGGCACTATCCGTCAATTAAACGCTGGTTTATTGGTAGAAGGTAAAGAGGGCACTGTCGTTACTGAGTCAGGTAATGTGATTAATTTGGAAGATAATGGTATTTGGGGTCAGCAATTCTTTTACGAGTTTAACCGTAAAGCTGATGGCGAATTTTCAAGCCATGGCGGTGATACGTTTGGTATTGCGCTGGGGTATGATCGCGCCTTGTTTGGCCTAGATGCCGTTGGTGTTAGCCTTGTTCACGGCATTTCAAGCTTCCAAGACGACGGCCGATTTGATGATAATTTGTTGGCCTTTTCAACCCTTTTAAGCACCTATGCCAGCTATAATAAGGGTGGTTTCTTCACTGATATGTCGGTTGGGTTTGGCTTTAACTCATACGATTCTGAACGCCGTGTGGTGGTGGGCGAGTTGGTAAGAACGCCAGAAGCCAGTTGGACCGGAACGCAAATGGTTAGCCATATTACCAGTGGTTATCGCCTTGCTATCACCAAAAACTTTGGCTGGACCATTTTTGGTAACGCCAATTACACAACCCTTAATGAAAAAAGCTTTAATGAAATAGGCGGTGGTGATGGCGTTAACATGCGCATGGATAAGCGGTCATCAAACAGCATGAAAGTACATGCTGGTTCACGCCTTGATGCCGTTGTTGAAGGCGCTGAATTTAACATGATGTTCTCGCTAGAAGGTGGTGCAACAGAACAGTTGAAGGATGAGGCACAAACCTTTAACACGGGCTTTGTTGCCAGTGATGTGACCTTTGGTTTGTTGTCGCCAGCGCTTGAAAAACGCACTTATAATGCGGGCGGCGGTATTGCTTTGATCATGGGTACTGCTGTGGCCTCGCTTAAAGCAACCAAAGAGTGGTCAACCTTGACTGATTCTTTCAATGTTTCAGCAACGGTGCGTTTCCGTTTCTAACCGTTGATCAAAAAATCTCGTAAGAAAAGCCCTGTACAGTGTGATGTCGGGCTTTTTTTGTTTTTGGGCACCATCAATTGGTGGCTGCTTTTTATTTATCAGGCCTCGTTTTC
>CAKZLM010000167.1 GCA_937126915.1 uncultured Alphaproteobacteria bacterium | reverse complement strand
TACTGGGCCAGATGGCCGCCGTGCGCGCTGGTGTCGGCCTGTTGGCCATGGCCATGGTCGCCTTGTGCTGGCGGGTTCTGGGCCTGCCCTCCGCCGCGGTCTATTGGTTTGGCGGCGGGCTCACCGCTGTGATCGTGGTCTATGTCTGGTGGCGCTATCCGCTGTTCCCTTCAAAGGTCCCACAGCACCAACAAATCATATTACGCAAACGCTATTGGTTGTTTTATGCACTGACCTTCATGTCAGGGGCACGACGTCAAATTTTTGTGGTATTTGCTGGCTTTTTATTGGTCGAAAAATTTGGCATGGATGCCGCCACTGTGACAGGGCTGTATCTTGCCAATTATGTGATCAGCTTATGGGCTGCACCCAAAATTGGTCGTTTTGTGTCACGCTGGGGTGAACGCCGCGCTTTGGTGCTGGAATATATTGGCTTAATTCTTGTGTTTGGTGGGTATGCCTTTGTCGACACGCCAGAAATGGCCAGTGTCTTATATGTGATTGATCATATTTTCTTTGCCCTTGCCATTGCAATGAAAAGCTATTTCCAAAAAATTGCCGACCCACGCGACATTGCCGCCACCGCATCTGTCAGTTTTTCGATCAATCATATTGCCGCAGTTGTGATCCCTGCCCTGTTTGGGTTAATTTGGCTGAAAGACCCATCTTTGGTGTTTTTAATGGGCAGTGCTATGGCTTTTATCTCGCTCATACTGTCCCTGCTAATACCTGATAAACCTGAGGCTGGAAACGAAACAACCATTCCCAGCCTCAATTATCCTGTAATCAAAGAAACGATTTAATTAATCGTCATAACCAAGATTTGGACGCAACCATTGTTCGGCCTGCCCAAGCGAAACGCCTTTGCGTTTGGCATAATCTTCCACTTGGTCTTTGCCAATTTTACCGACACCAAAATAATGGCTTTCAGGATGGCTGAAATATAAACCAGACACGCTTGAAACAGGTGTCATGGCAAAGCTTTCGGTAAGGGTAACGCCGGTATTATTTTCAGCATCCAACAATTTGAACAAGGTGATTTTCTCACTATGATCTGGGTTGGCAGGGTAACCAGGGGCTGGGCGAATACCTTGATAGGTTTCTTTCACCAATTCAGCATTGGTCAAAGTTTCATCAGCGGCATAGCCCCAAAATTCTTTACGAACCCGTTGGTGCATACGCTCGGCAAAGGCCTCAGCAAAGCGGTCAGAAATGGCTTTTAGCAAAATAGAGTTATAATCATCTTTTGCCGCGTCAAAGGCCGCAAGCTGATCATCTGCTGTGCCAACAGTCACCACAAAACCACCAACATAATCAGCCAAGCCGGTGCCTACAGGGGCCACCACATCAGCCAAGCAATCATTGGCACGGCCCGCGCGTTTTTCCACCTGTTGTCGCAACATATAAAGGGTTTCACGCTCTTTATCACGACTATCATCCTGATAAAGAATGACATCATCGCCATCCGTGTTAGCTGGCCAGAAACCTACCACAGCTTTAGGGGACAGCCATTTTTCATCAATGATTTTTTGGATCATGGCATGGGCATCGTCATATAATGAGCGTGCAGTTTCGCCATATTTTTCATCGTCCAGAATGGCTGGGTAGTTGCCTTTTAATTCCCACGTTCTAAAGAACGGTGTCCAGTCAATATAATCCACCAATTCTTCAACGCTGTAATCTTCAAACACTTTAACGCCAGTAAAGCTTGGCTTGGGTGGCGTGTACCCATCCCAGTTTACTTTTTGAGCATTGTCACGGGCTGTGGCTAAAGGAACCACGCTTTTACCACCATTATCAGCACGCTTATCTCGCATCTCTTGATAGTCAGCCGCAATGCCTGCCATATAATCTTCAGCACCAGTTTCACTTAATAAATTACCCGCCACATTAACCGCGCGGCTGGCATCTAATACATAATGGGTGCAGCCACTGTATTTAGGGGCAATTTTAAGGGCCGTGTGCATTTTTGAGGTGGTGGCACCACCAATCATTAGGGGCACGGTGAAACCAGCACGCTCCATCTCTTCAGCCACCGTGACCATTTCATCCAAGGATGGGGTGATCAAGCCAGATAAGCCGATAATATCAACATTTTCTTCTTTGGCTTTTTCCAAAATATTTTGCCACGGCACCATCACACCCATATCAATAACGTCATAATTATTACATTGCAAAACCACACCAACGATGTTTTTACCAATGTCGTGAACGTCACCCTTCACCGTCGCCATCAAAATCTTACCCTTTGGCTTACTATCAGCGGTTTTTTCGGCTTCCAAATAAGGTTCAAGATAAGCCACCGATTGCTTCATCACACGGGCAGACTTCACCACCTGTGGCAAGAACATTTGGCCTGATCCAAACAGGTCACCAACCACATTCATACCCCCCATCAACGGGCCTTCGATGACATTAATCGGGCGACCATATTTTTGGCGTGCCTCTTCGGTGTCCTCTTCGATGTAGGTATTGATACCTTTAACCAAGGCATGCTCAAGGCGCTTATCAACATCTTGTTCGCGCCATGACAGGTCTTCTTCACGCTTGGTAGCATTGGCACGATATTGATCAGCCACATCAACCAAACGCTCGGTCGCATCTGGGCAACGGTTTAAGATCACATCTTCGACCAATTCTTTTAGGTCAGCGGGGATTTCAGAATAAACCGTTAACATGCCTGCGTTTACAATGCCCATATCCAAGCCCGCCTCAATGGCATGATAAAGAAAGACAGAGTGCATTGCTTCACGAATGGCATTGTTGCCACGGAACGAGAAACTAACATTTGAAATACCGCCCGAAACATGCGCGTGCGGCAAGTTTTCGCGGATCAGGCGTGTTGCCTCAATGAAGTTTACGGCATAATTATCATGCTCTTCAATACCTGTTGCCACTGCAAAAACGTTGGGGTCAAAGATAATATCTTCCGGCGGGAAGCCGACCTTTTCAACCAACAGGTCATAGGCGCGTTTGCAAATTTCATATTTGCGCTCGGTGGTGTCTGCTTGGCCTTCTTCATCAAACGCCATTACAACAGCAGCGGCCCCGTATTGCTTAATTTTGGTGGCTTGCTCGATAAATGGCGCCTCACCTTCTTTTAAGGAAATTGAGTTTACAACTGCCTTACCTTGCACACATTTAAGGCCTGCTTCAATGACCGACCATTTAGACGAGTCAATCATCACAGGAACACGGGCAATATCTGGTTCTGAGGCAATCAGGTTCAAAAAGCGCGGCATCGCACTTTCGGCATCAAGCAAGGCATCATCAAAGTTGATATCAATGATTTGCGCGCCATTTTCGACCTGTTCGCGGGCCACATCTAGGGCCGCTTCATAATCTTCATTTTGAATTAGTTTTTTAAATTTGGCACTGCCCGCAACGTTTGTTCGCTCACCAACAATAATAAAACGCGGTTGTTCCGACATGGTCTTTCCTTAAACTCTTAAACGATTAAACAGAGGCGATCATTGGCTCTAAGCCAGATAAGCGAATTTCAGTAGGTTGTGCAGGCACGGTGCGCGGCGCATAATCCGTCATTGCCTTGGCAATGGCAGCAATATGGGCTGGTGTCGTACCACAGCACCCACCAACCACGTTCAATATACCTGCCTCAGCCCATTGACATAATTCAGAGGCCGTCATCTCAGGGGTTTCGGTGTAAGCACCCAATTCATTAGGCAAGCCAGCATTGGGATAGGCACAAATAAGTGTATCTGCTTTATTGGCAAGGGCCGTAATGAAGGGGCGTAAATCAGCGGCACCAAAGGCACAATTCATACCCACCGTTAGAGGTTTTGCATGGCGAATAGAATACCAGAAAGCCTCAACCGTTTGGCCTGAAAGGGTGCGACCTGATTTATCCGTAACGGTCACTGACAAGGCAACCTCGATATCCTCCCCGCGCTCAACTTTCAATTCCTCAACCGCCATGATCGCCGCCTTGGCATTTAAGGTGTCAAAGATAGTTTCGATCAATAAATAATCAGCCCCACCATCAAGCAAGCCACTGGCATTTTGGCGGTAAGCCTCTTTCATTTCATCAAACACAACGGCGCGGTATCCAGGGTCTTCCACCTTTGGCGACACTGACAATGTGCGGTTGGTTGGCCCCATCGCCCCAGCCACAAAACGCGGTTTTGTGGGGTCAATCTCTGTCATTTCATCGGCCGCTTCACGGGCCAGCTTGGCACCATGAAAAGCCAATTCATAGGCTTGGTCTTCAAGGCCATAATCCGCCTGGCTAATGGGCGTGCACGAAAACGTATTGGTCTCAATAATGTCGGCGCCTGCCTTTAGATACTCAAGATACACACCTTTAATAACATCAGGGTTTGAGATGTTCATGGCATCGGCATTGCCCTTTAACTCATTAGCATGGTCTTCTAGGGCGATTTTGCGATAATCTTCTTCTTGCAATTTTAATTTTTGCAAGGCCGTACCCATGGCACCATCAAGAATGAGAATGCGTTCTTTGGCTAGCTTTTTAAAAAGCTTTATGCGGTCTGCTCTTGTTGTCATTGTATGCTTCCTTGTATCATTCTTGAAAAATTATTGATTATCCGCACCGGGAGGCCCCAACATATGGCAAATGGCGTATGAAAGG
>CAKZLM010000166.1 GCA_937126915.1 uncultured Alphaproteobacteria bacterium | reverse complement strand
TGGTCTGTGCACCATTAGAAAGCTGTCTTTGCATCCACTGATACATTTCAGCATCAAGGGTTTCTGCGGCACCATAAAGAACCTGTTGGTGGTTGTGGCGTAACAAAACCGGGCGGCCCAAGCGCAATTCTTGCCATAAACGCGACTGCGTAAGGGTGGCGGCATCAATGGGAAAGCTGTTGTTTTCTCTATTGCCCATAGTGGCTCTTGGGTCCATTCATTGATAAAGGTGGTTGATTAATCAATTGCTTCATAGATATGATGATTGCAGCAATTGCACAAGGTTTTAGTGATCTTAGGGGTAGGATGGTTGCAATTTGGGGTGAAATGAGTGTGGCCCTCTTGTTTATCACTAGGGTCAGGCTTATTTTAAAAGTGTGATAAGCTATATAATATACATACAATATAAGATGACAGTGTATGTGGGTTGGGTCGAGGATTAAGAATGAGTACAAAAAAACGGATTATGTTGGTTGATGATGAGGTAGATTTGCGTGAAGCCTTAACCGATCAATTTGCCATTTATGATGAATTTGATGTTGTTGGAATTGAAAATGGTGCTGATGCCATTAAACAAGCCAAAGCAGAAGAATTTGATCTGATCATTCTTGACGTTGGCCTGCCAGATTTTGACGGTCGTGAAGTGTGCCGCATGTTACGAAAAAGCGATATTAAGGTTCCGATCATCATGCTAACAGGGGCCAGCACCGATGCCGATACCATTCTCGGTCTTGATTCTGGTGCCAATGATTATGTCACAAAGCCCTTTAATTTTTCTATTCTAATGGCACGGGTGCGGGCGCACTTACGCATGTATGAACAAAGCGAAGATGCAGTGTTAACCGTTGGCCCTTATCGCTTTCGACCTGCGCAAAAAATATTAGAATTCGACGATAAATCAAAAATTCGTTTAACGGAAAAAGAAGCTAATATTCTAAAATATCTTTATCGCGCTGAAGAAAAGTCAGTTACTCGTGAAGAATTACTCAACGATGTTTGGGGGTATAATGCGGGCGTCACGACCCATACATTGGAAACCCACATTTATCGTTTGCGTCAAAAAATCGAGGTAAAAAACAGCGCCAAACGCATCATCATTACCGAACAGGGTGGTTATCGTTTAAATCGCCACTATTAAGCGTCAGGTAGCTTGGATTTATCCAAATCAAGAATGATTGGTGCGTGATCTGATGGTTTTTCAACGCCGCGCAAGTTGGTGGCGATAGTCGCGTCTTTAAGGGCAGGTTTTAAGCTGTTTGATACCCAAATATGGTCCAGACGCCGGCCTTTGTTTGCGGCTTTCCAGTCACGGGCACGATAAGACCACCAGGTGTATAATTTGGTGCTATCATCATCATAAAAATGCCGCACCGCATCAACCCAGTCGTGGGCTTTGAAAATACGGTTCATGGCTTCCACTTCAACGGGGGTGTGGCTGACTACTTTTAAAAGCGCCTTATGCGACCAAACGTCATGCTCTAAGGGGGCAATGTTCAAATCACCCAGCATGATGGTTGGCTTGTTAAGCGACCCTGCCCATGTTTCCATCTCAGCTAAAAACTGCATTTTATGGGCAAACTTTTCATTGATGGTGACATCGGGTTCATCACCGCCGGCTGGCACATAAAAGTTATGCAATTCAAAACCGCCCACATCCACTTGAACATGGCGGGCGTCACCTTTTTCACACCAGTTAATCTTGGCTTCATTGGTGTGCTTTATGCGTGATAAGGTGGCAACCCCGTGATGACTTTTTTGTCCATGCAATGCGCGATGCTCATAACCCAATTTTTGAAATATTTTTGATGGAAAAACATCGTCCATCGCCTTGGTTTCTTGTAGGCAAATGACATCAGGTTGATAGGTCTCAATTAAATGTTCTACATGGTGGATCCGCGCCCTAACACTGTTAATATTCCAACTTACTAAACGTAGGGTGTCATCGCTTTTTAGGCCAAGCGGGCGCGGGGTTAAGTCCATTAAATAGTCTTTCTTAAAGTGTCTTTACTTAGCTGAATATTTCTTTCACGCGCGAGAAAAAGCCTTTTGAGTTGGGGCTATTATCGGCTTTTATGTCAGAAAATTCTTCTAGCAATTGTTTTTGCTTTTTGGTCAAATTAACAGGCGTTTCAAGGCGCACTTCGACGATCATATCGCCAATCAACTGGCTGTTAACTTCAGGCATGCCTTTGCCGCGCAGGCGGAATTGTGAGTGGGTTTGGGTGCCATCAGGAATTTTTAATTTAGCACGCTTACCATCAATTGTGGGTACTTCAATTTCGCCGCCTAAAATGGCCGTTGTCATGGGCAATGGCATGGCCAAAAACACCATGGCGCCATCGCGTTGGAAAAGACCATGTTCTTCAATGCTAATAAAAATATAAAGATCACCAGCGGGGCCACCGCGGTATCCAGCTTCGCCTTCTCCGGCTAAACGGATGCGCATACCGTCTTCAACCCCCGCAGGGATTTTAACAGACAGGGTTTTTTCTTTTTCAACACGGCCGACACCATCGCAAGACTTACAGGGCTTGCTGATCACTTGGCCCTGCCCGCGACATTGGTTACAGGTGCGCTCGACCATGAAAAATCCCTGTTGGGCACGAACTTTACCATGACCGTGGCAGGTTGGGCATACTTCAGGTGATGATCCCGGTTCGGCACCGCTGCCATCACAACTGCCACATTCGGCGGTTGATGGAACGGTGATGGTGGTGTCTTTACCAGCAAAGGCCTCTTCAAGGGTAATTTCCATGTTGTAGCGTAGATCGGCACCGCGTTGGGCACGGTTGCCACCGCCCCTGCGACCGCCACCGCCACCCATGAAGTCACCAAATAGGTCTTCAAAAACATCAGAGAATGACCCAAAGTCAAAACCACCAGCGCCATGGCCGCCGCCGGGGCTTCCCCCTTCAAAGGCAGCATGACCATATTGATCATAGGCAGCGCGCTTTTGATCGTCTTTTAAAACGTCATAGGCTTCGCCAATTTCTTTGAATTTTACTTCTGCTTCGGGGTCATCGGGATTGCGATCTGGGTGATATTGCATGGCTTTTTTGCGGAAAGCCTTTTTCATTTCATCCGCCGATGCGCCTTTAGATACCCCTAGAATTTCGTAATAGTCTCTTTTGGCCATTATATCTACCGAACCAAGTTCGGCCCACCTTTATGATAAATTCTTAAAACAGCACCGCCCCGAGAAACCTTTTCAGCTCCTCGAGGCGGCCTTGTCATTATTGCATGAGAAGATCACGACTTGGACACTTATTTGTCTTTTTTCTCGTCGTCAACTTCTTCGAAGTCTGCATCAACAACACCATCGTCGGCATTGTCATCGCCAGCGCTAGCATCTGCTTCTGGGGCAGCGCCTTCACCTTCGGCTTGTTGGGCTTTGTAAATTTCTTCACCCAATTTCATTGCCACTTGTTGCAAGGCTTCGCTCTTGGCTTTGATGTCTTCAAGGTCATCACCTTCCAAAGCAGTTTTTAGATCAGCAACCGCTTTTTCGATGGCTTCTTTGTCATCAGCACCAATTTTGTCACCATGCTCGCTCAGTTGCTTTTCAATGCTGTGAACCATGGCTTCACCTTGGTTTTTCGCTTCAGCAGCTTCGCGGCGTTTTTTATCGTCTTCAGCATTGGCTTCGGCGTCACGAACCATTTTCTCAATATCATCATCAGACAAACCACCTGATGCTTGGATGCGAATTTGGTGTTCTTTACCAGTGCCTTTATCTTTTGCAGATACGTTGACAATACCGTTGGCATCAATGTCAAAGGTTACCTCAATTTGTGGCACACCGCGTGGTGCGGCAGGAATGCCAACCAAATCAAACTGGCCCAACATTTTGTTGTCAGCGGCCATTTCACGCTCACCTTGGAAGACGCGAATGGTAACGGCATTTTGGTTGTCTTCTGCGGTTGAGAACACTTGGCTTTTCTTGGCCGGGATGGTGGTGTTACGCTCGATCAAACGAGTGAACACGCCGCCCATGGTTTCAATACCCAAAGACAATGGTGTTACGTCAAGAAGAAGAACGTCTTTCACATCACCTTGTAGAACGCCCGCTTGAATAGCAGCACCCATGGCCACCACTTCGTCAGGGTTCACACCGCGGTGCGGTTCACGACCGAAAAACTCTTTTACCACTTCGATCACTTTAGGCATGCGGGTCATACCACCAACCATCACAACGTCATCAATTTCACCAGCAGCAAGGCCCGCATCTTTTAGGGCTTTTTTGCATGGCTCAAGCGTGCGCTTGATAAGGTCTTCAACCAACGCTTCTAGTTTTGAGCGAGTTAGTTTTAACTGCAAGTGTTTCGGGCCCGACGCATCAGCGGTGATGAATGGCAAGTTTACTTCAGTTTGGGTAGAAGATGACAATTCAATTTTGGCTTTTTCTGCCGCTTCTTTTAGGCGTTGTAGGGCCAAGCTGTCACTGCGCAGGTCGATGCCGTTTTCTTTTTTAAATTCGTCGGCTAAATAATCAACCAAGCGCATGTCAAAGTCTTCACCACCAAGGAACGTATCACCGTTGGTTGATTTTACTTCAAATACGCCATCGCCAATTTCTAGGATTGATACGTCAAAGGTACCACCGCCAAGGTCAAACACTGCGATGGTGTGACCATCTTCTTTGTCCAAGCCATAAGCAAGGGCAGCAGCGGTTGGTTCGTTGATAATGCGAAGAACTTCAAGACCAGCAATTTTACCAGCGTCTTTGGTTGCTTGGCGTTGTGCATCGTTAAAGTAAGCAGGAACGGTGATAACGGCTTGGTCAACACCTTCACCCAAATAGCTCTCTGCGGTTTCTTTCATTTTTTGAAGGATGAAAGCAGACACTTGGCTGGGGCTATATTTTTCGCCTTTGGCTTCAACCCAGGCATCACCATTATCAGCTTTGATGATGTTGTAAGGCACCATTTCGATGTCTTTTTTGGTGGTTGGGTCGTTGAACGGGCGACCGATCAAACGCTTAATCGCAAATAAGGTGTCCGACGGGTTTGTTACCGCTTGACGTTTAGCAGCCTGACCAACCAAGCGCTCGTCGTCGGTGAAACCAACCATAGATGGTGTGGTGCGGGCACCTTCTGAATTTTCAATTACTTTTGGCTTAGAGCCGTCCATGATGGCAATACAAGAATTTGTTGTGCCAAGGTCAATACCAATGACTTTACCCATTATACTATCTCCGTTAATGCGAGCTAATAAAACCTTTGAAAGCGTTTTAGGAGCCCCGTGGATTTTTACATTTTTTCTAAGGTCGTGAAAATGACTATTCAGCGGCCCTCTTAAGGGGCTATATAGGGGGAGACGCCGCGCCCTGCAAGAGGTTGCGACAAAAAGAATCACATTTTTGTGTATTTTTTTATGATTAAGATAATTTATAAAGAGGCGAAAGCCGATTCAGCCTTGAGCGCGTTTCATCGCGTAGGTGATAACCGCAGCGGGAAACAACAACCAAAGAGACCCTTATGCCTAAATTTTTAATCATTTTGATCGTTAGCCTTTTCATATCGATGCCTGTTGCTGCTATGGCGCAAGATATTTCGGTTGAAAATGCTGTGGTGCGGGCCAATACGGTTCCAGGGCGACCGGCAGCGCTTTATTTCACCATGATAAATAAGGCGGACCAGCCCCATGTTCTGAAAGCGATATCCAGCTCCGTGGTGAAGAATATCATGATCCATGAAAGCACCAATGTTGATGGCGTGCGCCGTATGGAACATCGCAATCATGCAGTTGTGCCAGTGGGCGGAGAGCTAACCTTTGAGCGCGGTGCATGGCACGGCATGTTAATGGGCACCAGCAAACTAAAAATTGGTGAGACAATTTCGCTCACCTTCACTTTTGTCGACCACGCCCCCCTCACCATCCAAGCCCCCGTTAAGGGCTTAATGGATTAGGGGAGGTCGTTAATAAACAAGTTCTATCGAATTGTGAAAGCAATTCCGATCCATCAGCGCGTTTCATCGGAGGGCAAAAGCCCGATCGGGAAACTACCTAAACCGTTTCATCGACGGCTGGTTTGTCGCCGCCTTCTGATACGCCAACCATAGCGGGGCGCAGTAGGCGATCTTTGATGACATATCCTGCGGAAACCACTTGCATGATGGTGTTTTTCTCAAACTCAGGGTTTGGTGCTTTAAACATGGCTTGGTGAAGATTGTGATCAAACTTGTCACCTGGTGCTGGCTCCACGCGTTTAATGCCGTGGCGTTCCATGGTTGATAAAATTTCGCGGTTGGTCATATCAACGCCTTCAATGAAGGTCTTGAAATTTTCATCGGCCTTAATTTCATCACTGGCGGCTTGCATGGTGCGATCTAAGTTATCGGCAATGTTCAAAACATCACGGGCAAAGTTGGCGATGGCATATTGACCAGCATCTTCTTTGTCACGTTCAGCGCGGCGGCGAACATTTTCGGTTTCAGCCATGCTGCGCATCAAACGCTCTTTAAGGTCTGCCACTTCTTTTTCAAGTGCGGCAATGGGGTCATCTTGCGCATCAGCGGCGTCATCACTTGTGTTCGCATCAGCCATTTGATCAGCCTCAGCGCCAATGTTTTTCGCGGCATCATCAACCACATTGTCTTTTTCTTGTTGTTCTTCTGCTTGTTGGTTGTTGTCTTTTTTGCTCATGACATGTGTCCTATTGCTATAAAATCTTACTAATCATTTTGGCGGTATAATCCACCATGGGTATGATGCGGCCATAATTGAGACGGGTTGGCCCAATGACCCCAACGGCGCCTAAAACCTTGCCCGATTCGTTTTTAAACGGCGAGACAATAACGCTGCTTCCCGATAAAGAAAACAACTTGTTTTCGGCACCAATAAATATCTTCACCCCGTCACCGCCTTTGACTAGATCAAGAAACCTGACCAAATCGCGTTTTTTCTCGAGGTCATCAAATAGTTGGCGTACCAGTTCCAAATTTTCAAGGGCTGATGTGTTTTCAATTAAATTTGATCGCCCCCTCACAATCAGCGAAGCATTACGGTCATGATCGTCAGACCATTCTGCCACCCCCGCTTTGACCACTTGTTGGGTTAGATTATCCAGTTCAGTTTGCATGGCGGCAAGGTCATGTTCAATGGCTTCGCGCGCTTCATTAAGGGTGCGCCCCTGCAGTTTGGCATTGAGATAATTACTGGCTTGTTGCAGGGCAGAAGGTGGCAGGCCAGCAGGTAAATTAATCACACGGTTTTCAACGCTGCCATCATCCAATACCAACACCACCAAACCTTGATGGTGGTTTAAATTGATAAATTCAATATGCTTTAAGGGCGCATTATGCTTTGGCACCAACACCACGCTGGCACAGGCCGAAAGGCCCGATAGCATGGTGCCCGCCTCTGCCATCACTTCTTCGCTTGGGCGGCCCTTGGCATTGCATTGAATTTGAATGCTTTCACGTTCTTCACGGGTTAGGTCACCCATTTGCAACAAGCCATCGACAAACATGCGAAGCCCTGTTTCGGTGGGTAGGCGGCCCGCGCTGGTATGGGGTGAATAAAGTAATCCCATATCTTCAAGATCTGCCATGATGTTTCGAATGCTGGCGGCACTAAGGCCGATGTTCGAAATTTTTGATAAGGTGCGTGACCCAACCGGGTCGCCAGAGCTTAAATAGCTCTCAACCACTTCACGGAAAATATCGCGAGACCGATGATCGATTTCACTAATGTCCATTGGGGCAATCCTCATATCATTAGGTGTTGATCTCTATTTAAGCATCCGAGGCCGCAAGGTCAACAGATTGCTGTGTTTGAGGTTTAATAGGCTGGACCAAACTTAGAAAGCGCGTTAAAACACAGGGAGCAAAACAACTAAAAATTTATAAATTTGTAAAAGGATTTGAGTAATGAGACCTTCTGGCAGATCAAAAGATCAAATGCGAGATATTGAAATGATCCCCGGCTTTTCGTTACATGCTGAGGGCTCTTGCATGGTGAAATTTGGCAATACCCATGTGTTATGCACAGCCACCCTTGAAGATCGGGCCCCCTCTTTTTTGCGAGACACGGGCAAAGGCTGGGTTACGGCAGAATATGGTATGTTGCCACGTTCAACCCACGGTCGTATGCCACGTGAGGCGGCTAAGGGCAAGCAATCAGGCCGGACGCAAGAAATTCAACGACTGATCGGGCGTGCCTTGCGCGCAGTTGTAGACTTACAAAAATTAGGCGAATGTCAAATCCGTCTTGATTGTGATGTTATCCAAGCCGACGGTGGCACCCGCACCGCCAGCATCAGCGGCGCATATGTTGCCTTGGCTATTTGCATCCAAAAAATGATAGATGAAGGCAAAATCACAGAAAACCCGTTGATAGATCAGGTGGCGGCAATTTCCTGTGGTTTGTATGAAGGCCATGCGGTGCTTGATTTGGATTATCCAGAAGACAGCGCGGCTGACACTGATGCTAATTTCGTTCTTACCCGCACTGGCAAGATTGTTGAAATTCAAGCGACAGCGGAAGAAGAAGCTTTCACAGAAGAAGAGTTTTTGCGCTTCTTACGGTTGGCGCGCATTGGCTGTGATGATATTTTCAAGGCGCAAGATCAAGCCATTGGCTAAATGATAAAAAAGCAAAAGGGGATCAGCATGGTTCGTCAATTAACAGAAAAGTCCTTAATTGTTGCCAGCCATAATCAAGGCAAGGTGCGTGAAATTGGCGACCTATTGGCCCCTTTTGGTTTGAATGTTTCATCGGTTTCTGAACTGGGCTTGCCTGAACCGGTTGAGGATGGTGAAACCTTTTTGGCAAATGCTGATATTAAGTCCTTGGCGGCGGCACGCGGCGGCAATATGCCAGCCTTGTCTGATGATAGTGGATTATGTGTGCCTGCCCTTGGTAACAAACCGGGTATTCATTCAGCGCGCTATGCGGGGCCCAATAAAGATTTTAACGCGGCGATGGAACGTTTGATGGGTGAATTGGGTGATAAAGATCCCGCGGCCTTTTTCGTTTGTGCTTTGTCGTTGGCGTGGCCCGATGGCCATGTGGAACATTTTGAGGGTAAAGTGCATGGCACCCTAACGTGGCCGATGCGGGGTGATAAGGGTTTTGGCTATGACCCAATTTTTATTCCAGAAGGATATGACATCACCTTTGCTGAAATGGAATCCGCCAAAAAGCATGACATGAGCCACCGCGCCCGTGCATTTGATCAAATGATCAAGGCATGCTTTGAAAAATTTCACACGCTTTAAGCCTGCTAGATAATGACCCCTAATCCCACCACGCAAACGTTAAGTGCCAAAGATATTGGCCTCTATATTCATTGGCCTTTTTGCGCCAAGAAATGCCCTTATTGTGATTTCAACAGTCATGTGCGCGACAGTTTTGATAGCGCGGCGTTTCTTCAGTCGTATGAGGCTGAATTAGAGCATCAGATAAAAACCTTAGACGGTCATCAATTGGTCAGCATTTTCTTTGGCGGTGGCACACCCAGTCTTATGCCTGCTGATGTGACCAAGGCGATTATTGATCGTGCAGCGGCGGTGTTTAATATACACCCTGATGATATTGAAATTACCCTTGAGGCCAACCCGAACAGTGTTGAGGCGGCAAAGTTTCAAGCCTTTCGCCGTGCTGGGGTGAACCGTGTTTCGGTAGGCGTTCAATCTTTTCAAGATGATGCCTTAAAATTTTTGGGCCGCCTTCACGGTGCTGATGAAGCCATTGCAGCGATTAAATTAGCCCGTGAAACCTTTGAGCGTTATAGCTTTGATTTAATTTATGCGCGGCCTGAGCAAACCCTTGATGCGTGGCGTGATGAATTAGAGTTTGCGCTTAATTTAGCGGGGGATCATCTCTCGCTTTATCAATTAACCATCGAGCCGGGTACGGCCTTTTATGGTCAATATCATAAGGGCAAGTTCCAATTGCCGAATGAAGATTTGGCAGCCGATTTATATCAACTAACCAATGAGATGACCGCGGCGGCGGGGTTAACTATGTATGAAATATCAAACTATGCCCGCCCCGGCTTTGAAAGCTTGCATAATAAGGGTTATTGGCAAGGGCGTTATTATGTGGGGTTAGGGCCTGGTGCCCATGGTCGCCTGCCATCGTCAAAGGGCTGTGTTGGTTTAATGAACCATAAAAAGCCTGAACATTGGTTAAAGGCCGTGGCGGCAAAGGGACATGGCGTGAAAGAATGGCAAGAGATTGATGCCAAAGACCGTGCCGAAGAAATGGTGTTGATGGGTTTAAGAATGGTTAGTGGTTTAGACAAAACACTGTTTAGGACGCTTTCGGGATATGATTTAAATGACATCATCAATCAAGACGCGGTGGCAACCTTGGTTGATGAAGGGCTGTTAAGTGATGATGAAAAAGGGCTTAAATTAACGCCCGCCGGGTTGCCCTTGTTGGATGCGGTTTTGCGACACATATTGACGTAATGGCTCAAAGGTGGTCAGGGCAGGATCAATGGTTTCAATGCCGTTTTCGGTTATCATCATTACCGCCAATTGACGTTCCGTCAGGCCATTTTCGGTAAAACGAAACACTCCTGTAAAACCCTGATATCCATTAGGGTTTTCAATTTGGGATCGGCTAAAGCGATAGCTGGGTCGTGGGTCACGGGCCATCACACCAACCAAGGCAGCAACGTCATAACCCAAAGCCGCAATGCGCGGCGGGATATAGCCAAATAATTCTTCAAAACGGTTGCTGAAACGGATCAACCCCTCACGCGGGATGCTGGCAAACCAACCGTTCATTAAGGGTGGCTCGCGCGTTAGGCTTAAATCATCCCACAGGCCTGTGCCTAAAAACTTAATGTTTTCAGGATGAATTTCATAAAACGGCAGCACAGGCGCCAATGATTTTAAGAGGGCACCGCCTTCGGGTAGGAGTAACGCCTCAAAAGACACGCCGCCTAGGGTTTCGCGGTTTTTATAATCACCCAAAATTTGATCAGCCAAATCATCGTCAAGGCTTTCTAAGTAATTCACTTCATCCAAATAGGCTTTGCGGCGGCGATCATAATCAGCCAATCGGCGTGCGGGTTCATTAATCAAGTCAGCATCTTGAACATAGGTTTCAAGCCCTGTGATCATGCTGTTTGAATCTAAAACTGTGTTGCTTAGACTTTCTAAAACTTCATCGCCATAAGCGCCTTCGGGGATAAGGGCTGCAAACTTATCGTAGCCTTGATCGTGGGCGTAGCGAATGATTCGGTCAACTTCTTGGTCAGGGGTAAAGCCAGTGATGTAGGTACCATCGCCTGCAATGGTTTGATTGTTTGAGAAAGATAACAACTTAATGTTGGCTTGGCGCAAAATGGGGGCTGCCCCCTCGACTGATTGTGAAAATAAGGGCCCGATGACGATGCTAACGCCGTGCCCTATTAGTTTTCGGGCTGCTGCTGCCGCCCCTTCAGGTGTGCCAAGGCTATCAGCGGGGAACAGATGCAGGCGCGGGTCTTTTAAATCGGCCATTGCAAGGGTAACGGCATCTAGTAAGGCGTTGCCCGTATCAGCGGCTTCCCCCGATAAGGGTAAGATAAGGCCAATTTTAATCTCGTCAATCTGCTCAGGCAGGGTCAGTTCATCAGTGCGGTCATTATCCGCGGTTTCGACGGTTTGTGGCAGTTCGTTGGCGATTTGTTGTTGTGGCACCTCGCGGGAAATGTCGAGACCGAAATCTTCAGCGCCACAAGCCGAAAGAATTAAAACAAGAAAACACGTTATTGCGGTTTTGATCTTCATATGAAACTGGTCTATCATTGGTTTTTAAATCACACTGTGTCCGCGATGCGGTGCTGCTAGATTAAGAGTTTAAGCAATCCTATGGATGAAAACAATCAAAAGCCTGTTGAAATTCCATCACCGACACAAACCGTATCGTTGAAATCAGGCCTTTATGTGACCGCCACCCCAATTGGTAACTTAAAAGATATGACCGAGCGCGGCAAAGAAATTTTGCGTCGCGTCGATGCCATTGCCTGTGAAGATACACGTGTGACCGCCAAATTATTATCTGCCTATGGCATTAAAACACCGACTTTTTCGTATCATGAGCATAATGCCGCCGATGTGCGCCCTAAAATTCTCGCCCGCCTTCAAAAGGGTGAGGCCATTGCCTTGGTTAGTGATGCGGGCACCCCGATGATATCCGATCCCGGATATAAATTGGTGGCAGAAGTAAGGGAGGCAGGCTTTTATGTTGATGCCATGCCGGGGGCTTGTGCGGTGACCACGGCTATTATGTTATCGGGCTTACCCACGGATAAATTTTTGTTTGCAGGTTTTCTGCCAGTAAAAGAAAAAGCCCGTCTGGATAGTTTGGCCCAATGGAATGGTCTTCCTGCCACCTTGGTTTTCTATGAAAGCCCAAATCGCTTGCTCAAAACGTTAAAAGCGATGGTCGATGTTTATGGAGCCGAACGCCCTATGGCAGTGTGCAGAGAATTAACCAAGCTGCATCAAGAAGTTGTCCAAGACACTATTTCTAACTGCTTGGATGAATTTGCCGCGCGTGACCGCATTCGGGGTGAAATCGTGCTGGTGGTGACACCGGGTGAGAAAATTAAGCCGGATGCTAGTACCATGGATGATTTGTTGCGTGAAAATCTCAAAACCATGCGGGTAAAGGATGCCTCGCAGTTGGTGGCAGAGCAATTATCGCTGCCAAAGCGGGATGTTTATCAACGAGCGTTAGAGATCAAAGAAGTCGAAAAAAGCAACAATTGATGAAAAAAACCATTCAAAACCCAAAAAACTATGCAAAAAAACGTCTTATCAATAGAAAAAAGGCGTTCAAAAAGGGAATTTGGGCTGAAAAGATTGTTTTTTTATTGTTAATGCTAAAAGGCTATCGTGTTTTAGCAACCCGCTATAAACGGTCTGTGGGTGAAGTGGATTTGATTGCCAAAAAGGGGAATGTTTTGGTTTTTTGTGAGGTCAAGGCGCGAAAAACCGATCAAGAAGCTGCTGAGAGCATCACTTTAAAACAACGCCAGCGAATTACCCGCGCGGCAGAATATTTTGTCAGTGAACATAAGTCTTATCACGATCACGCCATGAGGTTCGATGCGATATTGGTGAGCGGTTTGTTTTCTGTGCGTCACGTTAAGGCCGCTTGGTCAGCATAAAAATTCATCGATATGATTTAGCTGAGAATTTTAATATCTGATTGAATTTAAGGACGAAGTCATTATTTTAAAGGCGTAATTATTTTATTGGTCGTCATCTTATAGGATATATGATCTCTTATAATGGTTACACGCGCTAGCATATCGCCCCAAATATAAGCCTTTAAGGAAGCATATTATGAGCAAGTCATTGAAAGTGGCCATTCAAATGGATCCGATGTCGACCGTCAATATTGATGGTGACAGCACCTTTGCCTTGGCCCTTGAAGCGCAATCGCGTGGCCATGAGCTTTATCATTATCTCTACAGCGATCTGGCCTATTTAGATGGTGAGGTAACAGCCCGTATGCGACCAGTGGAATTTAGACGCGTGCCAGACGACTTTTATTCGATGGGGCAAGAACGTGTTGTGTCCCTTAAAGACATTGATGTGATTTTAATGCGTCAAGACCCGCCTTTTGATATGGCTTACATCACTGCAACCCATTTGTTGGAAAAGGTTCACCCTGAAACGCTGGTGGTTAATCATCCCGGCGAGGTGCGTAATGCCCCTGAAAAATTATTTGTGACAGAATTTCAAGACCTGATGCCACCTACGCTTATTTGTCACCGTATTGAAGACATTGTGGCTTTTCGTGATCGCTATAAAGACATTATCGTCAAACCTTTGTATGGCAATGGCGGTGCGGGTGTTTTCCGTTTGCGTGAAGATGATCAAAACCTTAATTCTTTGTTGGAAATGTTTACCACTCAAAGCCGTGAACCGGTGATGGTGCAACAATATCTTCCCGCGGTTCGTCAAGGTGATAAACGCATTATTTTGGTTGATGGTATGCCCGTTGGGGCGATTAACCGTGTCCCAGCCGAAGGAGAGGCGCGATCAAATATGCATGTGGGCGGCCGCGCAGAAGCCAGTGATTTGACCCAGCGTGAAAAAGAAATTTGCGACCGTATTGGCCCCGTTTTGAAAGAGAAAGGGCTGATCTTCGTCGGTATTGATGTGATCGGTGATTATATGACTGAAATTAACGTCACCTCGCCCACAGGCATTCAAGAAATTGATCGCTTCAATGGCAGTAATCTCTCAAGCCTCATTTGGGACGCCATTGAAAGCAAGTTATAGGCACCGACGAACATCGACATACCCATCATCCCGGGTATGTGGTTAGACGACACCCAACTATGATAGTGGCTCATTTTAATGGGGCACTTAATGGGTCGAATTTTTCTGTCTTAAGGCCCGTGACCTTACGGTTGGCTTTGCTGCTGTGTTTTATTATTACGGTTATTTAACAAGGGACGGATATATTTGCGCCAAGCAAGGGCAATGCCTGTCCAAATTAGGAATAATGCTGCCAAAGATACAATCCCTGCAAGGGTTTGACCCACCAGCCCTAATGATTCACCTGTGTGTAAAAAGCGAACATAAAGCCGAGCTTGGCGGCCTGGGGTGTTGTCGCCAAAGGTTTGCCAGCTTTCAAGACCGCCAGAGGTGCGATCAAGGGTTAAGCTGCTGCGTTTGGTAATTTCACCGCCATAACCGCCATAAATATTAAAGGCCATGGTTTGGCTTGTGTCGTTAGGTAAGTTAAAACTAATGGTACGCCAAGAGGTCTCGTTTATTTCAAGTTGGTTTAGGGCTTGCTCCAACAGGCTTTGTATCGGCAATGGGCCATCTATTGGGGTTGCGGGTGTGTCGATAGCACTACTGCGTCCACGAACAGGGGGGGCTTCACCGGCTAATTGGTAAATCAAATCATTGGCCCATTTATAATAAAACACCGTACCTGTTGCGACGATGATAATCAAAGGGATCGCCGACCAAATGCCCATCACATGATGCCAGTTAAAATCACGCGCTTTGGTGGTTTTGGTCTTTTGAAAAAATAACACTTTCTTAAAATTTTGCCACTTAAACACCCGCGGCAACCATAAATATAGGCCAGATACCAGAATGAAGAGGAAAATCAAATTTGCAATATTGGTGAAAAAGCGTCCTGTGTTCCGGGCTTCACCTTGTAAAGCAAACCAGCGATGAAATTGCATGGTAGTGCTTAAAAAACTTCTCAGGCCCTCAGGGCCTTCACCTAAATTTTCCCCACTATAGGGATCAAAATATAGACGCCCACTACGACCATAACGTACTTCGATGGCTTTTTCTGGATCATTATGCAGTGTGATAGTGCTGGGTGCCGCTTCAGATTTTGCCTCTTTGGCGTCGCTGATGATGGTATCAAGGGCCAACGGCTGAATGGGCTTTGTATAGCTAACGATGGGCTCTGCCATCTCAATCATTTGTTTTTCATAGGTGAGAATAACACCTGTGGCTGACATGGTTAAAATGATAACACCAGCCACAACAGCGGCACATAAGTGACACCAATAAAGCGCTTGACGAAAAGACATATGACACAACCTCATTGAAAGTGATAATCATTATCAATTAGAGGATGTTTCGAGATTTGGCAATGACTTTTTCAAATAAGCATCGACAATTATTTTTTGGATTTAGATAGAATCTCAAACTCATTTGGGGTTTTATTTAGCTTGTGTGGGGATGCCTGACCTTAACGGGTACGGCGACGAGTGGCGCGTTCCCCGCGCGGATCTTTAAAATCCCAAGCCTTCTCTGGTAACGGCTGGTTAAGGACCAGGTTGCTTAAAGAAACCGTGGTTAGCCCCCCTTGGGCATCTTTCACTTGCCATGCTCGTAGGCTAATATCAAACTCAATGTCCGAGTTTTCTTTATATTTGCTTTCAAAAATAAGGGTCAGGGTGCCCTGTTCTGGTTTTTTCGGGTCAGAGGCGGAAACGCTGATAATATTGGCAATGTCTTCGGTTCCTGAAAAGCTTAATTCAACCCGGTCATCCAGCTGAATTTGATCTTCCAAAAGGAAAGCAAGTGGCGTGTCCATCACAGGCCATTTGGTAATTTCTGATAATTCATAATCAATCAGATTAAGGGTTTCACCGTCAGCGACAATTAATAAAGGGACATCATCGCTATATTCAAAGCGTACGTGACCGGGTTTTTTTAGCAGTAAGGTGCCACGGCTAAGGTTGCCATTGGGCGCTTGCTGGATGAAGTTACCCGATAAGGTATCAATGGAATTAAGATAGGCTTCAACTGCCTCAAGGCGCATGGTGTAGGCATCTGCGCGCAGGGGAACCTGTACGGTTTTAACGGGTTCAACATCTTGTTGAGCAGCACCTGAAGGATGGGCAGAGGCACTTGCCATCAAGGCACCAAGGGCGACACCCGTTATCATAATAAGGGCAGCTAAGGTCAAATATTTTAATAATCGCTGAACAAAAATCATGATGGTTACTCGCTGTCAAATATTATCATTATATCATCACATAATAGCCCAATCAGATGAATTCAAGCTGAACAGGGCGTGGGCCTTTGTCTTAATCTTCAAATTCATCAGGGCGACGGGCTAAAATTTCACGTTTACCGGCATGATTGGCTGCAGAAATAATGCCCTCGCTTTCCATGCGTTCTATCAGATCAGCGGCGCGGTTATAGCCAATTCGCAAGCGCCGTTGGATATAGCTGGTTGAGGCCTTGCCATCATTAACGACAATGGCCACCGCTTGGTCAAACAGGCTGTTTTCATCTCCACCGTCACTATCACCGCCGCCGCTGGCGCTAGGTGCGCCCAGCACTTCATAGCCCTCTTCTGGCTCTTCGGTGATTTCAGATTTATATTCAGGCGCTCCCTGTTTTTTCAAAAAGGATACAACGTCTTCTACCTCTTGGTCAGAGACAAACGGGCCATGAACACGTGTGGTTTGACCGCCACCTGCCATAAACAGCATATCACCCTTGCCTAACAGTTGTTCCGCACCTTGCTCGCCTAAAATGGTGCGACTATCAATTTTTGAGGTTACTTGGAAACTGATGCGGGTGGGGAAGTTGGCCTTAATGGTTCCTGTGATCACATCCACTGAGGGGCGCTGGGTTGCCATAATCATATGAAGGCCAGCAGCACGGGCCATTTGCGCCAAGCGTTGAACCGCGGCCTCAACTTCTTTACCCGCGGTTTGCATCAAATCAGCCATTTCATCAATGATGATGACGATTAAGGGCAAGGGCATAAAGTCAAATTCCTGCATTTCATAAACAGGGTTGCCGGTTTCTTTATCAAACCCCGTTTGAACGCGGCGGGTGATGGGTTCACCTTTTTGTTGGGCTTCACGAACCATTTCATTGAAGGCGGTATGGTTACGCACACCAATTTTCGACATGGCACGATAACGCTCTTCCATTTCACGCACAGCCCATTTCAGGGCAACAACTGCTTTTTTCGGTTCCGTAACAACTGGAGTTAACAAATGCGGAATATCATCATAAACTGATAATTCAAGCATTTTGGGGTCGATCATAATGAATTTACAGTCCTCAGGTGCAAAGCGATAAAGCAAGGACAAGATCATGGTGTTAATACCCACCGATTTACCAGAACCCGTAGTACCTGCCACCAGCAAGTGAGGCATGGTTGCCAAGTCAGCAATAACAGGGCCACCACCAATGTCCTTGCCTAAAATCATTGGTAAACGGCCTTGATGCTTTTCAAACTCATTAGAGGCCAGTAATTCGCGCAAATAAACGATTTCACGGTCGGTGTTGGGTAGTTCAATACCAATAAGGTTTTTACCGGGTATCACGGCAACACGGGCGGATAAGGCACTCATTGAGCGGGCAATGTCATCAGCCAAGCCAATAACACGCGATGCTTTCAGTCCCGGTGCTGGCTCAAGTTCATAAAGTGTCACCACGGGTCCAGGGCGCACATTCTGAATGTCCCCCTTGATGCTAAAGTCTTCAAGTACGCTTTCAAGGAGGCGTGCGTTTTGCTCCAACGCATCATCAGATTGACGAATAATGTTAGACGCTTTTTCAGCCTTCAATAGGCTTAATTGTGGCAATTGGAAACCGTCTTTGTTGGCAAATTCAAAGGTGGTTTGTTGTTCATCAGCGGCGCGTTTGCCCTTTTTAGGGGCTTTGCGGGTACTAACACGTTTTTTGCTTTCAGCCTTTGCAGGCGGGTCTTCAACCACGACTTCTTTTAAGCGGGGAGTTGGCTTTTTTGTGGGTGTTTTGCTGGCTCTAACACTGTTAGGTTTGCCTTTTAGGCGTTGCGTGCCATTGTAAATGGCCGTTGCGCAGGCATAGGAAGCTACCACCAAATAATGCCACGCCATGGCAAACCAATGCTGGATATGGTTGCGCATGGTTAGCCATTCAGCCTTGTCAAGGCCAAGGGTTAAGGGTGCGATAGCGGCGGCAATAAGGAAAAACACCCCGCCCAAAACATAAGACGGAAGATAATATTGGATCAGGCTAAAGATGCTTTCATCCAATAGACGATAGAGGCTGGCACCCAAAAAGCCCCCCAATCCACTATTTAAGGGCCAGCTTTCTGGGGGGATAAAGCTGGCGAAAAACGCGCACAAAAAGGTGGTGAAAAAAGGCAGGGCAATCAGATTACCCCAAATCCATGGCAGGGGTTTTAAGCTGATTAGGCGAAACCCCCATGAAAACAAGCATAATAATAACCCGATGCTGCCAAGACCAAGGGTTTGCAATAAAATATCGGCGGGATAGCTGCCATAAACCCCTAATAAATTTTGTGCCGGCGCATCGGTGGCTTGGTTGGCAGTGGGGTCATCAGGGTGAAAACTTAAAAGTGCCACAATGATAGCAATGGCTAAAAGAAACAGGCTGATGCCTGATAGGCGCCAAAAAGAATTGCGAAAAAAGCGGCGCACATTTTCGGGCAAAATAGGGCTTTTATTTTGGGTGTTTGATGCCTGCGAAGCCATTCTGTTTCCTCAACCAGAGATGATTTTTATTATCATTATGCCAAAGACTAAAACAATAACAATCGCTTGCCAAGGAATCAGTTCAAAAATTTGTTCCCTGATGGGCTTTTTATCATTATGCTGGTCTTGCATTATAAAGCGTTGAACAGTATGTAGTTGCCAATGCTTTCATGTTGATAATTTTTTGTGATGACTTTGGCTATTTTAGGGCCGCTGCATCCAACCATAAAAGGCTGCTTTGCTATGCAAAAGAACACACGCATTTCACCGTCTATTTTATCTGCTGATTTTGCCCGTTTAGGCGAAGAGGTGAAAGCCATTGATGAAGCTGGCGCAGACCTTATTCATATTGATGTGATGGATGGTCATTTTGTGCCCAACATCACCATCGGTCCAGATGTTGTGAAGGCGCTTAGACCATGGAGTGATAAGCCGTTTGATGTGCATTTGATGATTTCACCGGTTGACCCTTATGTGCAGCAGTTTGCCGAAGCGGGGGCTGATATCATCAGCTTTCATCCAGAAGCGGGTGCCCACCCCCATCGCACCGTTCAAATGATCAAAAGCCTTGGTAAAAAGGCAGGAATTGTGTTGAACCCCGCGACGCCTGTATCAGTGCTGGATCATTTGATGGATGATATTGATCTTATTTTGGTGATGAGTGTGAACCCCGGTTTTGGTGGGCAAAGCTTTATTCACAGCCAATTAGAAAAAATTAAAACCTTACGTCAAATGATTGATGCCACAGGCCGCGATATTGATTTGGAAGTGGATGGCGGTATTAATTTTGACACCGCACCGCTTGCCATTGCGGCGGGTGCTGACATGTTGGTGGCAGGCACAGCAACCTTTAAAGGCGGCAGTGATCATTATGCTCGTAATATTGCCACATTAAAAGGCGACAAGGCTTAAAACAGCATCACAATCCTATCATCAATGGTTTGTGATTAGGGGTGAATGGAAAAGGGGAAGAACAGCGGTATGGACGGTAAGTTAGTCAGACCTCAACCGCGAAATAAGATAGCGCGCTTTTTCAGGGACCTGAAAGGCCGCCTTTCCCTATGGCGCTATAACAGTGGTTTCAGCCGCTTTGGCCTAAAAGGAAAACATCCCCTACGCTTAATCGCTAGCCCCGATAACCCATGGATGGGATCGATGAAAAAGGGTGCTGATTATGTTGATGGTCAGTTCACCCATGCAGGCTTCCAAGTGGATGTCGATGCACAAGATTTGTGGGTTGAATCAGAAGTTGGTCCAGAGGCCTTTTATGGCTGGTCACAAAGCTTTTGCTGGTTAGCCGATTTAGACATGATGGCCGATAAACCGCGCGCCCGCGCCCGTGCTGAGGGCTTAATGCGGCAATGGTTGAACTATTATGGCGAATGGAATGCCCGTTCGTGGCGACAAGACTTAATTGGCGATCGCATTCTTTATTGGATTTTACATGCCCCTCTTATTTTAGCCAGTGATGACCAAGTGTATCGCAGCAAGGTTTTAAACTCGCTGGCCCGCCAAGCCCGACATCTAGACCGCAGTGTGATGCGTGGCCCTGATGGCCTGCCCCGCATTCGCGCCCTTATCGGATTGATCTTATCAGGCATGTTATTGCCCTTTAATGATAATCGTTATGATCGCGGAATGAAGCTTCTTCTTAATGCCTTAGGGCGCTTAGTGATGGCAGATGGCGGCTTTAAAAGTCGCTCGGTTATTGATGTGATGGCGGCAGCTAAACTGTTGATCACGCTCAAATCAATCATTGTTTTGCAAAACCGTGACTTACCTGCTTGGTTGCAGCAGGTCTTAGACCGCATGGTGCCTTATTTGAAGGCGCAATGCCATGGCGATGGTGGCTTTGCCCAGTTCCAAGGCGCGTTTGAGGCCGATGCAGAAGGTCTTGAAAAGGTTTATTTAATGGCAGAAGCGAAAGGCAAGCCTATTGATAATGCGTCATTATCAGGGTTTCAACGCATGCAAGCCAATAAGTCATTGGTGATTGTTGATGTGGGCCCACCGCCGCCATTTAATTTATCCGATAAAGGTACATTGGCACCTTTGGCGATGGAGTTTTCTGACGGTCGGGATCGTTTGGTTGTCAATACAGGGGGTAATCGCCCAGGTTGGAGCACGGGCCCTGCCCAGCAACATGCGCTTTGTCGAACAGCTCCCTATCATTCTACCATTTTTATGGATGAAAAATCGCCCGGTCAAATTGATAGCCAAAACCGCATCAAAGGGGGCGGTGAAACCACTTGGTTTGAACGCCAAGCAAACGAGCATGGCCTTTGGTTGTCAGCAGCGTTTGAAGGGCATGTTGATGGTCAGAAAATTCGCCAAGAACGCAGACTTTTCTTATCGGCAGGGGGGGAAGATTTGCGCGGTGAAGATAGCCTTAGCCAAATAATGGAAGGCACCTTTGCGCGCTTTAAAAAGGCCCAGCCACGCGCTATTGCCGTGCGTTTTCATCTGCATCCCAAGGTAACCGCTAGCCTGACCCGTGAAGGCAAGGCGATTATTTTACGCTCACCATCGGGTCGGGGTTGGTTGTTCCGTGCCAAGGGCGGTGAGATACAATTGGCCGAAGGGCGTTATTATAATAAAGAAATGAAAACCCAACGCAGTAATTTAATCATTTTAGTGGCAGCGGAGGGGTCCACCGAAGCTAAATTTAACTGGTCATTCAAGCGTCTAGATACCCGCGATTAATATTGCTGATTTTATCCCCAATTTGTTGATGTAAAATGCCCTAAAGGGGTTGATTTTTTCGCCAATTTCGCCTACACGCGCAGGTAATTCACGACCGTTTCCCCCCAAATGAGTCGTTTCTTTAAATCGTTCTTATTGATTACGAAGGTCCCTATCATGAGCCAAGCTGTTAAAGTCCGTCGCGCCCTTTTATCTGTATCTGATAAAGCTGGGTTAATTGAATTTGGTAAAGCCCTTGCTGACATGGGTGTTGAAATTTTATCAACTGGCGGTTCTGCCAAGCAATTGCGCGAGGCTGGTGTGGCTGTGAAAGAAGTGTCTGAACACACCGGCTTTCCAGAAATGATGGATGGTCGTGTTAAAACCTTGCACCCAACCATTCACGGTGGCATTTTGGCCCTGCGTGATAAGGATGATCATGTGGCTTCAATGGACGAGCACGGCATTGGTCCGATTGATTTGGTAGCGATTAACCTTTACCCGTTTGAAGCGACGGTTAAATCAGGCGCTGATTTTGATACCTGCATTGAAAATATTGATATCGGTGGCCCTGCGATGGTGCGTTCTGCCGCTAAGAACCACAAATTTGTGACCATCGTGGTTGACCCATCTGATTATGATCAGGTGTTGGCAGAAATGAAAGAAAATGACGGCGCCACCCAGTTGGCTACTCGTCAAAAACTGGCCGCAAAAGCCTACAGCCGTACTGGTTCTTATGATGCTGCCATTGCCACATGGTTTGCTGGTCAAACCGATCAAACATTCCCAGATCGCATGGTTTTTGCGGGCGAGAAAGTGCAAGAATGTCGTTATGGTGAAAACCCGCACCAAGTGGCGGCTTTCTACAAAAATGCTGAACAGCGTCCAGGTATTTCAACCGCGACCCAGCATCAGGGTAAAGAATTAAGCTATAACAATTTGAACGATACAGATGCGGCATTTGAATTGGTCAGTGAATTTGATCCTGCGACTCCAACTGTGGCGATTATCAAACACGCCAACCCATGCGGTGTGGCAATGGGCGATAGCTTGGTTGATGCCTATCAAAAAGCGCTTAAATGTGATCCAGTTTCGGCCTTTGGCGGCATCATTGCCTTGAACCAAGAATTGGACGCCCAAACCGCAGAAGAAATTATTAAAATCTTCACTGAGGTTATCATTGCGCCAAGCGCCAGCGATGAAGCAAAAGCCATTTTGGCGGCTAAGAAAAATTTGCGCCTTTTAACCACCGATGGCTTGGCTGATCCAGCATCAGGTGTGCCAATGGTGAAACAAGTGTCGGGTGGATATTTGGTGCAAAACCGTGACACCGGTCGCATAACCATGGATGATTTGAAGGTGGTGACCAAACGCCAACCGTCTGAACAGGAATTGTCAGACATGTTGTTTGCCTTCCAAGTGGCAAAGCATGTCAAATCAAACGCTATTGTGTATGTGCGTGATAATATGACCGTGGGCATTGGTGCGGGCCAAATGAACCGCCGCGACAGTTCACGCATTGCAGCCATTCGCGCTGGCGAAGCAGCTGAAATGGCGGGTGATGCTGAAAGCTTGGCCCAGGGTTCTGTTGTGGCGTCTGATGCCTTCTTCCCATTTGCCGATGGATTGTTGGCGGCGGCGGAAGCTGGTGCCACAGCGGTTATCCAACCGGGTGGCAGCATGCGTGACCAAGATGTGATTGATGCAGCTGATGAAGCGGGCCTTGCCATGGTCTTCACAGGCATGCGTCACTTCCGTCACTAAAAACATCTGCTTGCAGAAATTATAAGCACTGATACACTTCCTTAAAGTTATTTAGGGGAGTGTTTTCTTATGGGGTATGTTGTCAAAACGGCGCTAACGTCTTTGTCTGTTGCGTTACTATTAAGCAGTAGTGCTGCCAAGGCTGAGGATATGGATGTTGATGCCTTGAAGGCGGTTTTGGATGAAAAATTTGCTGAAAAAGGCGTTCATGAGCAAACGCCGGGTTGCTCTGTTGGGGTCATAAAGGATGGTGCTTATATCCTTAATCAATCATATGGTGCTGCTAATTTGGAACATGGCATTCCCCTAAGCAGCAAGGGGATTTTCCGTACAGGGTCATTGTCTAAGCAGTTTACCGCCATGGCCATTGCCCTTTTGGCAGAAGACGGCAAGCTTGATCTTGATGCCGATATTCACACTTATTTGCCCGATGTGATGGATTATGGGCACAAAGTAACGGTACGCCAAATGGTGTATCATGTTAGCGGCATTCCCGATTATGAACCGGGTCTTGAGGCCTTAAAAACCGCTGATGGCAAAGACTTGCGTTTGGGGAATCAAGATTATTTAACCATTGATGAGTTTTATCAGCGCGCCAAAAACATTCCCCTGTTTGCGACCCCAGAAACCAAGTGGGCCTATTCAAACACGGCTTATTTTCTGTTGTCACAAGTGGTAAAAAAAGTGTCTGGCATGACTTTAAGGCAGTATGCTGATATCAATATTTTTAACCCCCTTGGTATGACCAAAACCTTTTTTAATGATGATGTGAATGACATTGTACCGGACCGCGTTGATGGTTATTGGCGACTGGAAGATGGGACCTATAAAATTTATATGACCAATCTTAGCTGGGTGGGTGACGGTGGTGTTTATACCAGCATGGATGACTTTATTAAGTGGGATCAAAACTGGTATGATAATAAACTGGGCAGAGACCCCAAGGCATTGATGGGTTTGGTTTTAAACCCTTATGATATGGATGTTGGCGATGGGCGTAAATATGCTTTTGGGGTGTTTGTTGGTGAGCATAAAGGCTATCAGCGTATCAATCATACTGGCAGTTGGGTTGGCTTTACCACCTATTACACCCGCTATCCCGATTTAAACCTGTCGCTGGTTAGTTTTTGTAATAGCAACCAAGCCACCCCAAGGATTACCATGCAGTTGGAAAATTATATGATTGATAGCATTAAGGGCGATCAATGATGACCGTTTATCCTTATGAAAAACTACGTCAGGCGGTTGAAACAATATTGATCAAAGCAGGATTTTCAGTGGCTCAAGCCTCTGCCATGGCAGAAACCTTTCTAGAGGCGGACTTGATGGGTTACACCACCCATGGTCTGCAACTGTTGGGTTTGAATATTGATTGGCTGCAAAAACAAGAAACTAAAACCGACGCCTCCCTTGAGGTGATAGCTGATCTGCCCGCGGTTATGGTTTGGGATGCGGGGTTTTTGCCGGGCCCTTATGTGATGCGCCGCGCCCTAGATGAGGCAATGTCACGGGTTAAAACCCAAGGCATGGTGACGGTTGTTATTAAACGCTCGCAGCATATTGCCTGCCAAGCGGCCTATATGCCGCGCTTGATTGAGGCGGGTCTTGCTGGCTTGATTACTTGTGTGACCGCGTCAGAACATAAGGTTAGCCCCCACGGTGGGATAAAGGGTATTTTATCGACCAACCCTTTTGCTATGGGGGCACCAGCGGCTAATGATGGGCCCTTTATCATTGATGTTAGCACCAGCATTACTGCGGGTGGGTATGTTAAACGCGCTCTGCGTGAAAACAAGAAAATGGACCGTGCTGTCCTAAAAGATAAGCAAGGCCACGCCACGGATGATCCCGCGGTGATGAGCGATGGCGGCAGCATGCAGCCTGTTGGTGGCATGGATCATGGTTATAAGGGGTTTGCCTTTTCATTGATGTCTGAAATGTTGACCACGGGGCTGTCAGGTTATGGCCGCGCCGATGGTGAGGGCGATCAAGATGGCGAAGCCAATACGGTTTATCTGCAACTATTTGATCCTGAAAAGTTTGCAGGGCTTGACGCTTTCAAGCGCCAAACCGCGGCGCTGGCCCAAATGATGTTAACGGCAGGCGACGTAAATTCTGAAAACCCTGTGCGGGTGCCAGGGCATCGTGCGTGGCAACAACGCCAGCGGCAATTAAAAGAAGGAATATCTCTTTACCCTGCGGTTGATAAAATCCTAAACGATCTTGCCGATCAATTTGATATTACGCTTTAAAGTAGGTTACCCAAAAAAAGACCGCTGCAAAAGCATGCAGCGGTAATTTAATCGTAGAAAATATTATCTGTGATTGGGTTATTTCACCAAATCAGCAACGTCAGAGGCATCCATGTTTAAGGATTTGCAAACGTCATTGAAGAAGCCTACTTCCATCACATTGACATCACCATCAGACTGAATAACCTCAACCATTGATTTGCAAATGGTGCATTTTTCATCTTTGCTTAAGCGACCAGAAAGATTGCTTAGGTGTTTATCAAAAGAAATGTTTTCAAACACATCACCACGAGCCGCAACGCGAACTTCGGCATCAGTAACATCGCTGCCCGTTGCTTTTTTAAAGACCGCCTTCACGGTGTTTACTTCAACTGTTTTAATGTTGCTGTCGGCATTGGTCATGCGCGCTAAAACAGTGAGAAGAGTTTCATCAGCTAGAGGGCGTCCACTTTCTGTTTTGTTGCCGCCTAAATGTTGCATAAGGCCACGTAAAAAGACAAGCAACCCAAGGCCGCTAACAATGTAATAAGGTAGTGCAGATGTGTCAGAAACCAGCTGATCTTTGAAAACGTAACCAGCTAAGGCAATGAGAAGACCGATTATAGCGGTTCTTATGGCTGAACTTTGCATTGGTATAAAACTCCCTCTTGTTTTAATTTGTTCTCAAGTACGTTCTGATAATTAAAGATTAATGTCAATAGAAACAGCGACTATTTTCATGCTTCGATGTAGAGTTTTCGGAAAAACTCTGTGGATTAAATGTTTACTGTGTTTTTGTAAGTTTCTGCTATAGTCGCCTCTCAAACGGCATAAGGAAGATAATAATGACCTTGAAATTAGTGATGGCACCGGACCCAGTTTTTAAAAAAGTGGCTGAAAAGGTCGATGTGTTTGATGATAAATTACAAGATACCGTTGACCAAATGTTTGAGGTTTTATACCGCGAACATGCCGTTGGTATTGGCGCCAATATGGTTGATATTTTAAAGCGCATTATTGTGATTGATTTGCAGGAGGATGGCAAAAATAATCCTTTAGCGATGATTAATCCAGAATTGATTGAAGTATCAGAAGAAACACAAACCATTGAAGAGGCATCGCGCAGCTATCCTGGTATTTCAGCTGAGATAACGCGGCCTGCCAACATTGAAGTACAGTATCAAGATGTACAAGGAAACAGCCATACCCTTAAGGCCAGTGGTTTTTTAGCACAGGTTATCCAACATGAAATGGATTATTTAGATGGCAAAACCTTTCTGGATTATGTCAGCAGCATGAAACGTAAGATGCTGATGAAGAAAATGAAGAAATATGTTCAAAGCATGCACCACAATCATGTACACGGCCCCAACTGTGGTTGTTGATCATCGGCGCTTTTTGGCTTAAAAGATAGAAAAACATAGAGGAACACCATGAATAAACCTGAAACACAGATTGAGCCACAAGACGTGCGCCACGATTGGGCCATGCCAGAAATTCTAGCCCTGTTTGATAAGCCATTAATGGATTTGGTCTTTGAGGCCGCTGGCGTTCATCGTTTGTATCATGATCCCAATAAGGTGCAGTTAAGCCAGCTAATTTCGATTAAAACAGGTGGCTGTGCAGAAGATTGTTCTTATTGCTCGCAATCAGCCAAATATAAAGAAGGTACCG
>CAKZLM010000165.1 GCA_937126915.1 uncultured Alphaproteobacteria bacterium | reverse complement strand
TTAGATGGCTCCATGGTTAGCACTTCTAATCAAGGGGTTGGTCAAACAATTAACGCTTAAAAATGGTCGCCGCACCGGTTTTGGCGCTGGTGTCATTAAGACGCTGGCTGGCAAGGTCGAAACCTTCCTGAATAATTTTGGTGGTTAATTCGGTGAAGGGCATCGGCGGCTGGGCATCGACCCATAAATACCACGCGAAAGAGCCCGGAATGGTGTTAATTTCGTTTAGCCACAGATCACCAGTTTTTTCATCACATAAAAAGTCAATGCGAACCGACCCTGACAACATCAAGGCATCTGCTGCTTTTTTGGCAGATGTGGTAATGATATCAATTTGACGATCGGTTAATTCTTCTGGGTTCAAAACACGGTTTAAACTGGCCATTCCCTCTGATGCTGGAGCTGATTTAGCGCCGCCCTTGCTGCCTTTGCCATCACCACTGCGATATTTAGCAGAAAAGTCCAAAAATTCGCTGGCGCGCTGTGGACGTTCAATCACACTGGTAAACACATCGCCGTCTTCACGGCGAACAGCAACATTATATTCCACCAAATTAGGCACAAATGGTTCCACAATTGCCCACTCATCAAGACGGAATACTTTGAGGAGGGCGGCGATATAATCTTCTGCATTTTCAGCTTTACTAACCCCGACCGAACTGCCTAGTGAGCGTGGCTTGACAAAAATCGGCCATGGGTTATCGCCCAAATCAGCCAACATGCCATCAAGGGCCAATTTATCATCAATATGATGTCCTTTAGGGGGGCGACGAACCAGATGATGACCCAAAACAGGTACATCAAACGATTTTAAAATTTGCTTGGTAAAGGCCTTGTCCATGGTGGCGGCGCTGCTAAGGGTCTGGCAACCCGCTACAGGAATGCCCGCAAACTGCATCATACCTTGAAAGCTACCATCTTCGCCATTGGTTCCGTGCAAGGCTGTTACTGCACAATCAAACGGTTTTGATAAATGCTTGGTGCCAAACAGGCCTTTTTGATCAAAGTCTAGCATCGGGCGGGATTGGCGATAATCACGCTCTCCCAAGCCTAAATATACTTGTGTCAATTGCCCAGCGTTGGTTTCGTCAAGGGGATAAAAATCACGCGAGCGCAAGGCATCTCCAATATACCAGCAACCATTTGGCGCCACATAAACAGGAAAGCTGTCATAAAGGTCATCATCGATGGCTTCTAAAAATTGTAGCCCCGATAAAATGCTGACATCATGTTCAACGCTTTGCCCGCCAAAAAATACTGCGATGGTTTTTTTCATGTTTTTTATAGTTCCCTCAAAATAATCTCACCCTTTGGGCGTTTAGATTACAGGTTTACCTGCTTTTTTCTATTCTTAAAGGAAAAAATATGCCCTTAAAAGCCTTCTTAACGAAAAAGTGTCTTTTCTTTGGGGCCATTCTGTGGCGAAATCATGAAGCGTTGATTCATTAAAACTTGATCATAACAAATGGGAGCCTTCTATGACCACTGACATCCAAACCAACATTGAGCAGGATGTTTTGACCATTACCATTAACCGCCCTGATAAGAAAAACGCCCTGACACAAGTGATGTATCAAACCATGGCGGATGCCTTGACCCAAGCGGGCGCTGATAAATCGGTGCGGGTGGTTGTTATCACAGGAGTTAATGACAGCTTTACCGCAGGTAATGATTTGGCAGATTTTTTAGCCGCCAACCAAGCACAAGACCGTAATGCTGATGGTGTTCGTAATTTTATGAAGGCGCTGTTTGATTGCCCGAAACCCGTCATAGCCTCGGTTAATGGTCTGGCCATTGGTATTGGCACGACGATGTTGCTGCATTGTGATTATGTAATCGCCAGCGACAATGCCCTTTTAAAAATGCCGTTCAGTGATTTAGGTTTGGTGCCTGAATTTGGCTCGTCGGTTATTTTACCTCAAATGATGGGGCATATTAGGGCGTCAGAATTATTAATGTTAAGCACCGCTATAAACGCCGAAAAAGCCAAAGATTATGGCTTGGTCAATGTGGTTTGTTCTGCAGATGACCTCAAAACTGTCACCGAAAAAATGGCCCAAACAATGGCCGATAAACCAGCCAGCGCCCTTCGTCGTACAAAGGCGATGATGCGCGCCAATAAAGATGACATTTGGGCCGTTATCGAAAAAGAATATATTGAATTTGACGCTTGCTTAAAGTCACCAGAGGCGTTTGAGGCTATGAGTTCTTTCATGGAAAAACGAGCACCAAACTTTAGGCAATTTGACTAAACAAAGAAAATCTGAGACCCTTTATCAGAACAGGGATAGGGAATAACCTTTTGGGGAGACCACAAATGACTTCACTGATTAAAAAAATTGCATTGGGTACTACCATGTTGGCGTCAGCCATCAGCTTTGGTGCTAAGGCACAAAACAACATGGATGATGTTACCATCGAAGTACAAGAATTACGCGGCGGCATATACGCGCTGTTTGGGCGCGGCGGTAACATTGGCGCCTCTATTGGTGAAGATGGTATCTTCCTTATTGATGACCAATTCGCACCTTTGACCGACAAAATTAAAGCAGCCCTTGCTGGCATTTCAGATCAACCCGTTAAGTTTGTCATTAATACCCACTGGCATGGTGACCACACCGGTGGTAACGAAAATTTAGGTAAAGAAGGCTCCATCATTGTGGCCCATGATAATGTTCGCGTTCGCATGAAAGCCAGCGACATGGACCGTGTAGCCAAGGGCGAAATGGACATGATCCGTAAAGACGCTCTGCCTGTGATCACCTTTAACGATGAATTGTCATTCCACCTAAATGGTACCGAAGCGCGTTCTATTCATATCAGCAACGCCCACACTGATGGTGACAGCATCATCCATTTTGCAGAATATAATATCGTTCATATGGGCGACACCTTCTTCAACGGTCGCTTCCCGTTCATTGATGTGAACTCTGGCGGCTCGGTTGATGGTGCCCTAAACGCCATTGATGCGGTACTAACGCTATCTAATGATGACACCATGATCATTCCGGGCCATGGCCCTATCGCCAACAAAGGTGACCTTCAAGCCTACCGCGACATGATCCAAACCGTGCGCGACCGTGTTGCTGAAATGAAAGGCAACGGCATGTCTTTAGAGCAGGTGAACGCCGCTGGTCCCGCCAATGATTATGCTGAAAAATGGAGCTGGAACTTTATCAGCGCCGAACGCTTTGTTGGCGCCATTTATAGTAGTCTCTAATATTCCTTAAACCAATATCTTAGGAAAAAGCCCTGCATTTAGGTGTGGGGCTTTTTTTATTGCAGTCTTAGTAACGGGGGCCTATCCTGCTATCCTTATGTTTGTTGAATTGGGGGAGGAAACAACATGTTCAAAACATTGATTAAAGGCACCATCGTGGCTGGCATGATGGTAAGCGGTGCCGCCATGGCCCTGCAAGAGCGCGTCACCATGGGCAATTTGGTTATGGAAAATATTCCAGACATCCCAATGGAAGTGACCGAACGCCTGAGACAATATCAAAACACACGTTCAGCAAGCTTTTCAAGCTGGGTGCCCGATGGCAGCCTTTTGATCAACACACGCTTTGGACAGGTGTCACAAGTGCATCATGTGGCAGAACCACTGGGTGCTAGAAACCAAGTGACCTTTTTTAACGAACCTGTTAGCGGGGCCGAATACGCGCCGAAAAAATCAGGCTTAAACGGTTTTGTTTATCAGCGCGATGTTGGCGGGGCTGAGGATTATCAACTGTTCTTCCATGATATGACCAGCGGCAAAAGCCACATGATCACCGACGGTACGTTCCGCAATTCATCGGCCACTTGGTCAAAAGATGGCAGCATGATCGCTTTTGCCTCAAACCGTCGTGATGGCAAGCATTGGGATGTTTATGGTGCTGACCCAACCAAATCAGGCAGCTTTAAGCTACTTTTCCAATCACCTGAAGGCAGCACTGGCTACTGGAACCCTATCTCCTTTAACTATGATGGCAGTAAGCTTTTGGTGGTAAACGCTGTTGGCTCTGCCAAAGTATATTTGCATGTGGTTGATGTTGCCACTGGTACCTCAACCCCCGTTGATATGGGTGATGGACCAGGCAGTAGCTTTGGAACCTTTGCCGCTAAACAAAATATTCTATATGTGCGCAGCAATGTGGGGACAGATTTCACCAAGCTATACAGCTATGACATTGCCACGGGCCAAAAAACCTTGCTAAGTGGCGATATTAACTGGGATGTGGCTGGCGTTTCTGTCTCAAAAGATGGTCGCTTTTATGCCTTTACCACTAACGAAGATGGCCTATCAAAACTGCACCTACGCACCACCGGCGATAATGGTAAAGTAGAAGGACCAGACTTGCCTGCTGGTATCATTTCAACGCCTGAATTTGACGACAATGGTGCCAAAATCGCCTTTAGCCTGAACCGTGCAACATCACCTACCGATGTCTATGTGTTTGACCTAGCTAGCTTACAAACCATCCGATGGACCAAAAGCGAGGTTGGCGGTTTAGACACAGACAACTTCCCAGAGCCAAGTTTGGTACGCTACAAAAGCTTTGACGGATTAGAGGTTCCTGCCTTTGTCTTAAAGCCAAAATCAGAAGGCCCTCACCCCGTGATCATTCGCATCCATGGCGGACCAGAAGGGCAAGCGCGTCCTAGCTTTTCGTCGACCTATCAATATTGGGCCAATGAGTTAGGTGTGGCGGTTATTCAGCCTAATGTGCGTGGTTCCACAGGCTATGGCAAAAGCTATCATTTGATGGACAATGGCTTCAAGCGAGAAGACAGCGTCAAAGACATTGGCACCTTGCTAGACTGGATTGCTACCCAGCCTGATTTGGATGAAAACAATGTCATGCTTTATGGTGGATCATATGGTGGTTATATGGTTTTGGCAGGTATGGTTCATTATGCCGATCGCTTGAAAGGGGCCATTGATGTGGTGGGCATTTCCAACTTTGTGACCTTCTTGGAAAACACCCGATCTTATCGCCGTGATCACCGCCGCAATGAATATGGTGACGAGCGTGATCCTGCCATGCGTGAGCATTTGATGAACATCTCACCCAACATGCATGTGGACAAAATGACTAAGCCAATGTTTATCATCCAAGGATATAATGATCCACGCGTACCTTACACCGAATCTGAACAAATGTTGGCGGCCTTAAAAGCCAATGGCATTCCAACTTGGTTCTTAATGGCAATGGACGAAGGCCATGGTTTCCGCAAGAAAGGTAACCGCGACTTCCAAGCGGCCGCTATGAGCATGTTCATCACCGATTTATTAAAATAACGACACACAATATAATGAGGGAAACGTTATGAGTACTAAACTTTTGAAAAAACTAGCCGTTGGGGCATCGCTGTTTGCGATGTCTTTAACAGCTGTTGGCGGGGCTACTGCCAATGACATCACCCCTGATGATGTGATTAAACAAATTCAGGATCAATATCAGCAAACCGCCAGCATCGCCCAACGTCTTTGGGATTTGGCTGAGGTGGGCTACCAAGAAACCGAAAGCTCGGCCCTTTTGCAAAAAACACTAGCTGATGCAGGTTTCAAAATTAATGCGGGCGTTGCTGACATTCCAACCGCCTTCGTTGCAGAATATGGCAGTGGCGGCCCTATCATTGGTATTTTGGCAGAGTTTGATGCCCTGCCCGGTATTACCCAAGACGCCACCCCTGTTCGTAAATTAATCCCGACCAAAGCGGCTGGCCATGCTTGTGGTCACAACTTGTTTGGTGCAGGATCTACCCATGCTGCCCTTGCCCTTGCTAAATGGTTAGAAGAAACTGGCACACCCGGCCGCGTTCGCCTTTATGGCACCCCAGCCGAAGAAGGTGGCAGTGGTAAGGTTTATATGGTGCGCGCGGGGCTATTTGACGATGTTGACACTGTTATCC
Source organism: uncultured Alphaproteobacteria bacterium (assembly GCA_937126915.1). Lineage (GTDB taxonomy): Bacteria > Pseudomonadota > Alphaproteobacteria > Sphingomonadales > SMXR01 > CAKZLM01. The sequence continues at coordinate 8,861 of CAKZLM010000165.1, read as the reverse complement.
ACTGGCATGCTGGCGACAGTAACTCTGCCGGTGCATGGACAACCCTTGCCAACCGTTCGGCTAAGTTCCGTTTTTACGGCACAAGCGCCCACGCGGCAGGTGCGCCTGATAAGGCACGCTCATCATTAGATGCGGTTGAATCAATGAACTATATGGTTAACATGATGCGCGAACACGTGCCGATGGAAACCCGCATTCACTATGTGATCACCGAAGGCGGCAACGCGCCAAACGTGACCCCTGATTTTGCTGAGGTATTTTATTATCTGCGCCATCCAAATGCCATGACGGTGGACAGCTTGTGGACCCGTCTTGAAGATGCCGCTAAGGGGGCCGCGATGGGTACTGGCACTGAGGTGAAATGGGAAATTATCCACGGTAACCACGCCGTTGTGGTCAATGAAACCTTGCAAAAAGTAATGCAAGAAAAACTCACCAAAGTAGGCGGCGTAGAATATAACGCTGAAGAGCAAAAATTTGCTGAAACCATTTATGAAAGCCTAAACTCACCGCGCTTGAAGCTGGGTTCTGAAAAAGAGATCATGCCATACAGCACGGGTCTTGGTTTCGGTTCAACCGATGTGGCTGACGTTTCTATTGCGGTTCCAACCGTTGGGTTGCGCACTGCCACTTATGTACCGGGAACAGCGGGTCATAGCTGGCAAGCGGTAGCTGCCGCAGGCACCAGCATTGGATATAAGGGAGCTAATAATGCCGCCCAAGCCATGACCCTGATGGGCATTGAGCTGTTTACCAATAAAGACCTGCGTGATGCTGCTAGAAAAGAGTTTATGGATCGTCGTGGTCCAAACTTTAAATATTTCTCGCTTTTAGGGGATCGCGAGCCGCCATTGGATTATCGCAAATAAATCCAAAAGGTCCGAAAGACAGTATGAAAGGGGGAGAGTGAGCAATCATTCTCCCCTATTTCTATGACCATCATCACCACCAACATTGGACCTAAAGGCAAATATGCTTGTGTTATTGTTGGGGGCGCGATAAGGATAAAAAGATCCACACACTGATAGCTGCGCAAAGAACGAGACCCCTTTATGCCTCTAGAAAAAGAATTCGCAACTTTTATCACCCCCGACCAGCAATTGTCTGATGAACAGTCAAAATTGTTTCGCAATGGTTTGGGCAAATGGGCAACAGGGGTTGCCATTGTTGCCATGCGCGATGATCAAGGCCATCGTTATGGCTTAACCATTAACAGCTTTGCCTCGCTATCATTAAACCCGCCGCTTGTCTTATGGTCACTGGATAAACAAGCCGAAAGTGTTAGTGCCTTTGAACAAAAGCGCCCGTTCAATGTCTCGATCCTGTCTGATCACCAACAAGATTTAGCGCTAAAATTTGCCAGCCAAGAAGAACGGTTTCTTGATACGCCCTGCCTTGAAGGCAAAAACGGCGCACCCATCATCATGGGGGCCAGCGCCTTTTTTGAATGCGATTTTCATAAAGCCATTGATGGCGGCGATCATATTTTGTTTATTGGCAAGGTCACCCATCACGGTGTGAATGAGAAAAACCCGCTGCTATTCCACAATGGTATGTTCAAAACAATTGGCTGATCTCGACGCCCTTAAAATATGATAATTTGACCATAGGCTCTAGGCATCTTTCCTAGATGTTGGCCCTAAACGTCAGCCATACCCGCTTTGAAGAGAAGGTCGCGGAAGCCAAGCAGTTTTCTGACGCGTTCTTGTTCGGTTGGTGCATCAATACAGTCTTCCAAGAAGCCCGGCTCTTTCATATATTTACGAGTTATTTTACGCGCAATTTTAGCTGAATTTCCTTCGGTGAAATAACCCTTAGACAGCATTTCCAAAAGTTTTTGCCCCGCATCTGTACCGCTTTTAGCGTTGGCGTCAATGCGTTTAATAATCTTGGCCTTGTTCATGATGCCAAAGCAATATTCATCCAACTTTGGCACCACATTTTCTTTATGACTATCGGGGATATTTGACTTAATAACAGCGCGCTGGGCCTTATTCAGCTCTTGCATGCGCTCCAAATATTTGCCATCTACGCCACTGAAATAGACCTCGTTATCTGTGGCCAAAACCACCGGCACAAGATAAGAGCCGACCTTACGTTTATTGTTTTCGCCCATGACATATTTCTCCAATGACATCAGGCGTAAAATCTCTTCAATGGGATTGGCTGCTTTGGATAAAAATTCTGCCATGAATTCGTTGTTTAAATAGCGGTTTACACGAACTTTGGCGGTCTCAACAAGGCCTGCCTCATTGGCGTCTTCGCTGCCTTCTCGGCGCAACAAACCAATTAAGTCTGATAATAATTTCATCTCATGGATTAAATATCCATCGGCTAGTTTGCTACCGCCTTCTAATTCTTTAGTGATACGACTAATCAGCATTGCACGGGTGTTAGGGAACAATCCGCTGGCAAAGAAGCTATCAATAATTTCTAACTCGCGATCAATAGGCTCGCCTGCTTTAGCAAATTTATCCCGTAACTCACCACGGATAAGATAAGCCACCGTTAGCAAGGCCTCTCCCAACCCTTGTTTCTTGCCCAACAATTCCATTAAGGTAGAGGCATGGCCTAAATATTCAGACACCATATTATCGGAGATTTTTAGGAGCATTTCATTTTGCTCGTTATAAACCATCTCTAGGATAGCGGCTAACTTTTGGCGAATGGTGTCCAATGATTTAAAATGCTGGGTGATCGTGCAAATCAGTAAAAACTCACCACCCGTTTTACCCTCTAACTGGGCTAATACCTCACTAATATCACCTTTAAATTTAGGCGCTAAGGGCTCAACTTTTTTAAGGCGTTCAACCGCTTGGTCAATCACGCTATAAATTTGCTTCATGCGTTCCTGAACAGACGTGTCAGTGCCAGAAACCTGTGATACCGCGGCACGTTGCACCGCGCTTTGAACCATGGTGCCGGTATTATCAAGCTTATAATAATATTCAGCATGGTGAATTAATTCAGTTGGGCTTATTTGCCAGCTTTCCAACACCGATTTAAAGGATAGGCCAATGGTGCGGCGACCTTCATAGGAATATAAATCTGCTGGCTTCCAACAAGGAAAGTTAGAGGTGCTTTCAAATTTAGACTTCTTAACCTTGCGGCCTTGGAAGAAAATTTCAATAGTGGTGTAGGTGTTGTGCTTCGGGTCGTATTTTTCTTTTAAAACCTTAACCGCAGGAAATTTCCCAGTGGCAAATACGCGCGTTGCTTCCTCTCGCGCACTCTTCTCATCATGCGCAATGTCAACAATCGTCCATGAATTCCCATTCCCTCCTAGGACCTCATAGTGTATTTCAGGCTTACTCAAAGTGTACGTCCTTTAAATTTCAAGCATAGAGATAAGCTCAAAAAAGTACCCAAATAACTTCTTTAATCTACAATTGTCATAATTTACCTAAAACTCAAGCAATATTATGACGATAGAGCCATTATTAACAGCTAATTTTTCAAAGCGTAACTTTTTCTAGACAGTTTCATAAAAATTTGCCATGACCAATATTAACGTTAGACCCACTGAAAAACCAATGAATAGGAACAATTTTGATGCTAAAACCATCACCCCTCATCTTTGCCACTACTCTCTTCTTATCCCCTATGGCCCTTTCAAGCACGGCTTTCGCGCAATCAACCGTTGCCCCAAACGAGCAACAAATGTTGCAAACCGCCCTTAATAGCGGTGATAAACAACGCTTTTTAAGCACCATCGATCTTATTCTTTCAAGTTTCCCTGAGAAACGTCAGGAAGTTGGTGATTACGCCAAAAACCTTTATCCATCTATTGCCGATGAAATTGATGCCTTCATTGCTAATTTAGCGGTTTACAAAGAGGCCAAAACCGACACGCCGCAGAATAACTTCCAAATTGGTTCTGTCGTTAGTGACCATGCCGACTTTTTAAATTTTGACAAATGGAAAGGCTCGGCCGAACTTGGTTTCTCTACCACCTCAGGTGATACCGATGCGCAAGCGCTGGCAGCAGGCTTTGAAATTACCCGCGATTTCAACAGCGCCTGGGAACACAGCCTCAACATCGACCTTGATTTTGCCCGCGCCAATGGCACCCAAAACAAAGAACGTGCAGTTGGTGACTATCAGGTGTTTTACCGTAACTGGGACCGTGGTTACGCCTTTGGTAAGGTGCGTGGTGAATATGATAAATTCTCAGGTTTTGATTATCGCTTCACCGAAAGTATCGGTTTGGGTTACACTGTTTTTGACCAACCTGATCTTAAATGGTCGATTGAGGGTGGCCCTGGTTTGCGTCAAAACAAACTAGAAAACGGCCCGACAGAAAGCGATGTGGTTGCGACCCTGAACTCAAACGTACGCTATTGGTTCAAGCCAGATATGAATATCGGCAACGATACAGAATCAACCTTTGGTTCCAACCGTATCACCATTAACACCACCACCGACTTTAGAACCAAGTTTTCTTCGGCTCTAACCGCGCGTTTTTCGCTGGAATTGTCGTATGACAGTAAGGTACCTCTTGGCACCTCAAAGCTGGACACCATCACCCGCGCCAGCATCATTTATGATTTCTAATCAAGCGATTATCTAAAAATAATAAAAGGCCACGATCTTAACAGGATAGTGGCCTTTTATTATTGATTGTTTGTTAGTCACCAAAAACATGCGCTGCTATTCGGCGATGATGGGGTGCATCACGATGTTCGAACAGATAAATGCCCTGCCACGTGCCAAGCAATAAACGCCCACCCTCAAACGGAATAGACAGCGACGTTTGCGTTAAAGCTGACCGGATATGCGCGGGCATGTCATCAGGCCCTTCCATAGTATGGCGATAGAGGCTTTGATCACGGCTAACGAGACGGGTAAAAAACTGCTGTAGATCATATTGCACATCAGGGTCAGCATTTTCTTGGATCACCAAACTGGCGGACGTGTGTTGCACCAACAACGTTAACAGCCCATCTTGCAGGTTTGATTTTGAAAGCATCGCTGCCACCTCACGACTGATATCGTAAAGCCCCGCGCCCTTGGTGGCCACCGCAATTGTATGGTGATGTTGTTGCATATTGCACTTCTCTCTTTTGACCATTAGGTTAGGGCTATCAAATCAAAAGGTGGCCCAAAATGCAATCTGAAACCAGCCTGCCCATTATCGTTTTACCCAACGACCCACAAATTGAAGGTCAATCTGACGGGTTGGCACCCCTTGTTTTTGAGCTGCAAATGGACATGCCGTTTGCTCGGGTTCATGATTATTTCTTGGCAGATTTACGGCCTATTTTACTGCATAGTTTGCAGACCCAGTTGCCAGAAAACCTTGAGACCATTGATTTATCATCGCTTGAAATGAACCTCATCCCAACTGAGGACAAAGCCGATTTTGAAGCACAAACCCAATTGGTCCTAACCTCAACCATCACCCGCAGCACTGGCAGCCTCATTTTCACAAAGCATAATGTCAGCGTCCAGCCAGCACCCCCTTCCACTAAGGCATCGCGCTCACCCAACAACACTCATAATCTCATAGACGTCCGTGCCCTTTGGTCAATTACTCGGACGTAAGGCTGCAATGCCCACTGTGAGACACCGACGAAGACCGACCTAACCTTTATCTTAATGATCTATAAAGCAGACTTAATATTAGTGAGTCAGCAAAAAAGGCACCATCGGGATTGATCGTGCCTTTTTCACAAATTTTTATCAGAGCCTAAATTCTTGATGTTATCTTAGTAGAAAGTTTCACCCTTTGCGGCCATATCGCGTAGCAATTGTGGCGGCGTAAAGCGTGGGCCGTGTTTTTCGGCCAGTATGTCAGCATTGCGCACAAACTCATCAGCACCAACGGTGTCGATAAAGCTGAGCGGTCCACCCGTCCAAGGCGCAAAACCCCATCCAAAGATGGCACCCACATCACCCGAAGGGCTGTCATTCAAAACACCTTCTTCATAACAACGGGCTACTTCCACCGCTTGGCGGTATAAGAAACGTTGTTTCACCTCGTCAACACTTGGTTGATCATCAGCAAGCGGGAAATGATCACCCAATTCAGGCCATAGATATTTCTTGGAACCATCTTCTGGGTAGACATAAGAGCCTTTAGCGTTTTTGCGACCAAAACGTTCTAGATCAACCACCATTTTCTCAACAAAGCTATCTGCAGGTGTTGGGACATATTTATCTCCCAAGGCCTTGCGGGTTGCCATGCCAATTTTATAGGACAGGTCAATGGCCACTTCGTCACCCACGGCCAATGGGCCAACAGGCATACCAACCATTTTACCTGCATTTTCAATCAAGGCAGGCTTAATACCTTCCTGTACCATGGCATAACCCTCTTGAACGTAGGTACCAAAGCAACGGCTGGTGTAGAAACCACGGCTATCATTCACAACGATCGGGGTTTTCTTAATTTGGCTCACATAATCAAGGGCATGCGCAAGGGCTTTATCGCCTGTGTTTTTACCCATGATAATCTCAACCAATGGCATTTTATCAACCGGCGAGAAGAAGTGAATACCGATAAAGTCTTCTTCACGGCTGAACGCTTTTGCTAAGTCAGTGATTGGCAAGGTTGAGGTATTCGACGCATAAACCGTGCTGGCAGGAATGACCGCTTCGGTTTTCTTAGTTACATCGGCTTTAATGTCCATATCTTCAAACACCGCCTCAATCACCAAATCACAGCCTTCAAGCATGGTATAATCAGTTGTAGGCGTAATACGGTCCAACATAGCTTGGGCCTTTTCGGGGCTTAGTTTACCGCGCTTCATGCCTTTATCATTCAGCTTTTCGGTATAGGCCTTGCCTTTTTCCGCATTTTCTTGGTTGTTATCCAACAACACCACGTCCATGCCCGCCTTGGCAGACACATAAGCAATACCAGCACCCATCAAACCAGCACCCAAAACGCCCAATTTCTTAACAACATTTTTCTCAATGCCTTTGGGGCGATCTTTACCGCGTTCTGCCGCCATTTTATTGACGAACAAGGTGCGGATCATGGCAGGGGCAACATCGCCTTCCAGCAATTGCGCAAAACGCTTGCTGTCATAACGGATGGCGGTGTCAAATGGTACAATGCCCCCTTGATAAACACAGGCCAAAATCGCCTGAATAGCGGGATAATTATGCATTGATTTATCTTGTGCCATGGCATTGGCACCGATCATGGTTTGCACAGCGGTTGGATGCATGGCCCCAGCACCACCGGGAATTTTAAAGCCTTTTTTATCCCAAGGCTGGATCGCCCCTGGTTTGCCATTTAACCATTCCTTGGCCTTATCCAACAATTGATCTGCTGGATGCATGCCGTGAAACACTTGAAAGCCAACCGCTTCTTGTGGCGACATGTTTTTACCGGTCGAGGCATATTGAAGGGTCATTTGCATACCCATCAAACGCATCAAACGCTGAATACCGCCAGCACCTGGCAATAGGCCAACCATCACTTCTGGCAAGCCAAGTTTGATCTTGGGACTATCAGCCACAAGGCGATAATGACAGGCCAAAGCCAGCTCTAGCCCGCCACCAAGAGCCAAACCATTTACCGCTGCCACAAAAGGCTTACCTGAGGTTTCAATCTCACGCAGCAGTTTAGAATAACCAAAAGCTGCTTCAAAGCGTTGTTCAGGGGTGGCATCAACCAAGCTGCCTGTCATTTCGCCCAACATGCGCAAGTCAGCGCCCGCCATGAAATCACCCTGCTTGCCCGATGTAATGATCGCACCCTTGATGCTGTCATCGGTTTTAATTTTTTCCAACGCAGACGCAAGATCAGAAATAAAATCAGCGGTCACCACATTCATTGATTGACCTGGCACATCAATGGTTAGCGTTGCAATGCCATCGTTCAGGTCAAAGTTAATTGTTTTACTCATTCTTAATGTCTCCCTTAACCTTAAACGCGTTCAATGATGGTGGCGGTGCCCATACCAGCACCAATACAGAGGGTCGCAAGGGCCGTTTCTTTGCCGCTGCGCTCTAACTCATCAAGAACAATACCCAGAACCATCGCACCCGTGGCACCTAATGGGTGACCCATAGCGATGGCGCCGCCGTTCACATTAATGTCAGAATGATCAATGCTTAACGCATCCATGAAACGTAAAACCACAGAAGCAAAGGCTTCGTTCAGCTCCCACACATCAATGTCTGATTTATCCATACCAGCCCGCTTTAAGACTTTTTCAGCGGCGAAGCTTGGACCCGTTAACATGATGGTGGGTTCTGACCCGATAGAGGCGGCCGCACGAATGCGGGCGCGGGGTTTGAGACCTAATTTTTCACCAATTTCTTTTGATCCCAACAAAACACCAGCCGAGCCATCAACAATACCTGACGAGTTACCCGCATGGTGAACGTGATTGATTTTTTCTATCTCAGGGTATTTTTGTAAAGCCACACTATCAAAACCATAGCTTTCACCCATTTGAAGGAATGATGGTTTTAAAGCGCCCAGTGATTGCATATCAGCGTCTGCACGAACCATTTCATCATGATCCAACAATACCGCACCCATGACGTCTTTCACAGGCACAATTGATCCATCAAAACGCTTTTCAGCCCATGCTTTTGCGGCGCGCTTTTGGCTTTCCACAGAATAGGCATCAACATCATCACGGCTATAACCATATTTAGTGGCGATCAAATCAGCTGAAATGCCTTGCGGCACAAAATAGCTAGGGAACGCCACATCAGGATCAACCGGCCATGCCCCGCCGTCTGACCCCATGGGAACGCGGCTCATGGCTTCAACACCACCAGCGATCATCATGTCTGCTTGGCCAGAGGCAACCTTAGCCGCTGCCGTGTTTACCGCTTCAAGACCAGAGGCACAAAAACGGTTCAATTGAACGCCAGCCACTTCTTGATCATAGCCT
>CAKZLM010000164.1 GCA_937126915.1 uncultured Alphaproteobacteria bacterium | reverse complement strand
CCCGTTTTATTTTGCGCAGCATCACATATAAAGCACCATCACCGCCGTGGTTTTTATGCGACGTTTCAAAGCTGGATACATGCGGGCTTAAACGATGGTCACGCAGCCAAGACGGCACATTCTGCTTTAGCACCCCGCCTTCAAGCTGAAAGTCCTGATATTTACGCTGACCAATTGGCACTGGGTCCATTTGGGCAAAGCGCGCACTGCCCTTGCCTGTTACCACCAACAAACAACGTGCGCCACTGGCCCGTGCGGCGGGAATTTTTTGGATAAGCGTTTGATAAGCCTGCTCACGACTAAGACCATGCAGATCAATCACACCATCTAATTGTTTTTGGCCCTTGGCCAATTTACGATGGGTTTTTCGATCAAAATTACCTTGTGGGCGCGGCAAATCATCCAACGACACCCGCGGTGCTGATTGAATCTCTTGATGGCGAATTTTGTGTTTAATTTTTTGCGCCTTAACTTGTATGGCTTCATTGAGAATTTCTGCTGAGGGGCGGTTTTTCAATGGGGCAACGGTTTCAGCCACCGCCTGCCATACCGCCTTATCATCAGACGATAAAGCGCCCTTTTTCTTTTTGCCGCTGGTCATGATGCTGCCTTATCACCGACCAAACGTGTTGCCAATGCATTGGGCAACAACATAAAAAAGGTTGCGGGGTTTTGCATATGACCTGCAATTATCTCAGCATCTTCACCCATGCCCCAAAACACATCGCCGCGCATTTCACCGCGAATGGCACCGCCCGTGTCTTGTGCCACCACCAAACGATTAAATGGCAAGGCCTCGCCCATAGGGTTGCTGGCATCAGGATAGGTGCCGCTTAAATAAATCGGCGCTGATAAGGGAATGTGTCGACGGTCAACCGCTAAAGATCGACCCGGCGTTAACACCACCCCTTGCGAGCCGACAGGGCCACTGGTTTCAAGCGAGCGAAAGAAAATATAAGACGGGTTTTCATGCAACAGTTCATCAACACGGTCAGGGTTTTCATCCAACCATTGGCGAATGGTGCCCATTGAAATGTTATCGGGCGCTAACTCACCCCAATCACGCAGCACTGCGCCAATGGCTTTATAAACATGACCGTTTTGGCTGCTGTAACCCACCTTATGGAAACTGCCATCGGGCATTTTAATGCGCCCTGAACCCTGAATATGAAGGAAGAAGGCCGCCACACGGTCTTTTACCCAAACCAATTCAAGATCACGGTTGGCTAATTCGCCACGGTTAATTTTGGCGCGATCAGCAAACGGGACCAATTGACCATTAACCACTGCACCAGCAATGCGGCGACCATTTAAATCAGATCGAAACTGACCCAAATTGACCGATACCAATTCAGGTGGTTTTTGATAAAGGGGATAAGGATAGTCGGTGCCCTCACCACCCTCAAAACTGCCTT
>CAKZLM010000163.1 GCA_937126915.1 uncultured Alphaproteobacteria bacterium | reverse complement strand
TAGCTGGCGATATTTTAAGATCTTTCATCGAACGTATTGAACGTTTGGAAGTTGAAAAAAAAGCCATCGCTGATGATATTAGCGAGGTTTACAAGGAAGCAAAATCTGCTGGGTTTGAGCCAAAAATTATGCGTAAAGTGATCCGTTTGCGCAAAATGGAAACCCATGAGCGCCAAGAAGAAGAGGCGCTATTGGATGTTTACCTACACGCCATCGAAGGCGGCGACCTACCCGGCGCCACAGAATAAAGATAAGGCGCACTTCCAAAAATTAAAGATAAGAAAAAAGCCACGGACAAATAACTGTCGGTGGCTTTTTTTGTTGCCTCCGTATCCTCCCTTTGGTCGTCACATGAGGCGCGCTCAGGGCTGTCGCGGTTTTCACCGCGAGCATAGAACTCGCTCCATCGAATTGCGAAAGCAATTCCGAGCCTTCAGCGCGTTTCATCGGAGGGCGAAAGCCCGATCGGGAAACAAACAAAAATTGTGAAAACAATGCGCGCCTGCGGCATGTTTTATAGAAAAGTATAAATTTTCTAAAATTGGTACTGGTGTATAGATGAGTCTTCAGTTTAGCCTACGTGAAGGAATTAATTGAAATAAGAATAGTGCCAAGTCCAAAGCAATATTGCCAACAGGAAAGTCTGGGAGTCAAAAGCTTAAACCTGAATATTTCAATGAAATAGCTTATTCCATTGGAGATGCAAAACTACAATTGCATGGCTTTGTAATCGTGATTTTGGAGTCGATATTTGGATCAGATGGTGATTTAATAATCAAGACCCTGTTATCATGGAGTTTAATGATTAGTGGAGGATAAATGTGACAGATGAAAACAAAAAAGACGAGAGCGATGTGAATTCACAAAGCTCATCTGAAGAGCAAGGGGATAAGACAACTATAAATTCAAAAGCAGGACCAACTTTCATCGAGCTTTTAATGAACCCTGAGGCTGTAAAAGGAATCGAAAACTTACTCATAAACGTAATAGATCATACTCGAAAAAATAATACATCTGAGCGATGGTTTATGGGCATTTGTCTGGTGACGATTATTGGTGCTATTGTCGGTCTATCAATCTTCGAAAAGTTGAATCCTAGCGCAGGAGTTATTCTTGGTTCTTTAGCGGGTTATGTGTTTGGCAAGCGTGAAGAGTAACAAAGGATCGGATATACCTGACAGCAGCATGCTACTATAAGGATAAATAAAGTTGCTACTGTTTTGTTAGCTGTCCCCATTCAATCACTTTTTACTAATGCCGTAGGTGTCCATTTTTCGGTATAGGGTTGAACGGCCTAGCCCTAGGCGGCGGGCTACTTCTGATAATTTGCCGTTATAATGGTTGATGCTTTGTTGGATAATGTCTTTTTCAATGTCTTCAAAGGGGCGGATGTGACCATCACCCTGTGTTAAAGCAATGCCTTGACCGTTTGAGGCGCCGACAGAAGTGGCAGCAAGGCTGTTATCTGGTGAGGCGGTGAGGGCGGGTGCAGTGGTTAATTGCGGGAAGTCCTCAGGCTCTAAGGTGCTACCCTCAGACAAGACCACGGCGCGAAACACAGCATTTTGTAATTGCCTGATATTGCCAGGCCAGTGATAGGCCTCAATCAGCGCTTTGGTTGCAGGTGCCAGCTTTTTGGGTTTAATGCCTTCGCCTTTTGAAATGATGTCAATGAAGTGATTGGTCAACAAAATGACATCGCCATCGCGCTGGCGAAGTGGCGGTAGAGATAAGGGAAAGACGTTTAAGCGATAAAATAAATCTTCCCGGAACTGTCCTTCGTCAACGGCCTTTGATAGGTCGCGGTTGGTGGCTGAAAGCAAGCGAATATCCACCTTGATGGTTTCATTGCCGCCAACGCGTTCAATCTCGCCTTCTTGAATGGCGCGTAAAAGTTTAACCTGAATATCAAGGGGTAGCTCGCCAATTTCGTCTAAGAAAAGCGTGCCGCCGCTGGCCTCTTCAAACTTACCAAAGTGGCGGTCATTGGCACCTGTAAAAGCGCCCTTTTCATGACCGAATAAAATGCTTTCCACTAGGTTTTCAGGGATAGCACCACAGTTAACCGCAACAAAAGATTGTTTGGCGCGGGGGCTGGCCTGATGAATGGCTTTGGCAAAGACCTCTTTACCTGTACCACTTTCACCGCCAATAAGAATGGGGATAGAGGTTGTGGCGGCCTTTTGCGCAATGCGAATGGCTTCTGATAAGCTGGTGCTGTTACCGATGATTGATTTAAAGCTGCCAGAGCTGGCGCTACTAAAGGCTTCTTTAACGGGCTCTAACTCGCCAACATAATCCCCTGCTGATTTTGAAAAGGCGTTTTCCATCGCCACACGAATGCGTTCCGCACTGGCTGGTTTTGAAATAAAATCAGACGCGCCTGCCTGCATGGCATCAACCACTTTATTAACGCTGGCATGGGCAGTGAGGATGATAACCGGCAGGTCTGGGCGTTGTGGCTTAAGACGGTTAAGCACATCAATGCCTGAAAGTTCTGGCATGCTAAGGTCAAGGATCACCAAATCAACATCGCATTTGGGTTTTAAGAGAATGTCCAGCGCCACCATACCATTTTCAGCGGTTTTGGCTTTATAGCCCAAACGGGTTACCACCGATTGCATCAGCATTAATTGGGTTGCTTCGTCGTCAACGATTAAAATGGTGCGAGTCATGGGTGGTTGTTATCCTAATTGTGTCTTATTTTGATACAGTATCGTATTTTTCTATTGCCTGAAAGAGCTATTTTCAGCAAGTGGGCACCGACATGTAAAAAGTAATAATATTTCACCAACCATAGTTGCGCTGATCTCTAAAACAGTCTATCTTAAGCTCAAATTATCAGTAGAGAGGGCCTAACTTATTAGGGAAAGCCAATTTATTAGGGAAAGGATGTCATATGGCTGGAAAGAAAGATGACTTCTTTGAAACGAAAGCCGATACCTACGGCAGTTTCATAGGAATGACGGTCAAATCAACGGTTGCTATTTTGGTTGTCACATTCATTGTATTGGGTATTTTAGCCCCATAAATTTTAAAAGGCTGCAAAGTAAAATTTGCGGTCTTTTTTATTTTTTGTGTTTTTGTGCTATGTCTAAAGCCTGGGCAATTGGGGAGGGGCTTTTATGAAGTTAGCCATAATTAAAGAAACAACCGCTGGTGAAAGCCGTGTTGCGGCAACGCCGAATACTGTTAAAAAAATGGTTGCTGCGGGCCTTAGTGTCATTGTCGAAAAGGGCGCTGGTGTATCAGCCAGCATTTTAGATGATCATTATAGTGATGCAGGTGCCACCCTTGCTAAAGATGCAGCCGCTGCCTTAAAAAATGCCGACATTGTGATGAAAGTTCAGCGCCCCCTGCGTGGTAAGGGTGATGGCGGTGCAGATGAATTGGCAATGATGAAAAAGGGGGCCATTCTTATTTCAGCCCTAAACCCTGCTGGTGATGCTGATGGCGTTAAGGCCTATGCCAAGCAAGGGGTGACAGCGGTAGCAATGGAATTAATGCCACGCATTACCCGCGCCCAATCAATGGATATTTTATCATCACAAGCAAACTTGGCTGGCTATAAGGCGGTGTTGGATGCTGCCCATGATTATGGTCGCGCCTTCCCAATGATGATGACCGCTGCAGGTACAGTTGCGCCAGCGCGTGTGTTTGTAATGGGGGCAGGGGTTGCTGGCTTGCAAGCCATTGCCACGGCAAAACGACTGGGTGCCATTGTTAGTGCCACCGATGTGCGCATGGCCGCTAAAGAGCAAGTGGAGAGCTTGGGCGGTAAATTTGTCATGGTTGAGGATGACGAAACCGCCGCTGCTGAAACCGCGGGTGGTTATGCCAAAGAAATGTCTGATGCCTATAAGGCCAAACAAGCGGCCTTGATTGCCGAAACCATTCCAAAGCAAGATATTATTATCACCACTGCCTTAATTCCAGGTCGCCCTGCACCGCGATTGGTGACGGCAGAAATGGTGAAATCAATGAAGCCGGGCAGCGTGATTATGGATATGGCAGCACCACAAGGCGGTAATGTTGAGGGCTGTGTACCAGGTGAAACGGTAGACGTGGGCGGCGTTAAAATATTGGGGCCATTAAACTTGCCAAGCCGCCTAGCCGCCGATACCAGCGAGCTATATGCCAAAAACTTGCTAACCTTTTTGCAACTGATTTTATCAGAAGAAGGCACCATCAATTGGGATTGGGAGGATGATATTATCAAAGCAACCGTTTTAACCCATGACGGAAAAATTGTGCATGAGGGGTATCAGTAACACAAGCAGTAAACCACAGATGATTTTATAAAGCCTAAACGGGGTGGGGAGAAAAGTAAGATGGAATTAATTACGTCAATGACGATCAGTCCCTTTGTCCAGCAATTATCAATTTTTGTGCTGGCCATTTTTGTTGGCTATTATGTGGTTTGGTCGGTTACACCCGCTTTGCATACGCCTTTGATGTCTGTCACAAATGCTATTTCTAGTGTGATTATTGTTGGGGCCCTTATCGCCGCGGGTCCTGAGGGGGCTAGTCTTTCAAAAATATTAGGCGCCATTGCCATTGGCTTGGCAGCGGTGAATATTTTCGGTGGTTTTGCCGTAACCCAGCGCATGCTGGCCATGTATAAGAAAAAGAAATAAGGGGGCGGACACATGACACAATATCAAATGGACCTTACCGCCGTTGCTTATTTGATTGCAGCCGTTTTATTCATTATGTCGTTACGTGGGTTATCCAGCCCTGATACCAGCCGCCGAGGAAATTTCTTTGGTATGGTGGGTATGGTGATTGCCATTGTGACCACCATCTTAAATCCCTCGATTGTCTCATATGAATGGATATTGGGTGCCTTGGCAATTGGTGGCGCCATTGGTTTAATCACCGCTAATAAAATCGCCATGACATCGATGCCGCAACTGGTGGCAGCGTTCCATTCCTTGGTGGGTTTGGCGGCGGTGTTGGTGGCTGCTGCGGCTTACTTAGAACCATCAGCCTATAATATTGTCGATGAAACAGGGCGTATATTTACCGCCAGCCGCATCGAAATGAGTTTGGGTATTGCTATTGGGGCGATCACCTTTTCAGGGTCGATCATCGCATTTTTAAAGTTGGATGGTCGCATGTCTGGCGCGCCGATTTTATTACCGGGAAGGCATGTTGTGAATGCTGTCATTGGTGCCGTGATTATTTTGTTAATTGCCCAATTTGCGGCGGCGCGAGAACTGGACTATTTCGGTGTTGATGCCTTTTGGTTGATAACGGGTCTTAGCTTTGTCATTGGGTTTTTATTAATTATTCCCATTGGCGGCGCGGATATGCCTGTGGTGGTGTCTATGTTGAATTCATACTCAGGATGGGCTGCGGCAGGTATTGGATTTACACTGCAAAACAACGCGTTAATAGTGACCGGTGCGCTGGTGGGGTCGTCGGGGGCGATCCTTAGTTATATTATGTGTAAGGGCATGAACCGTTCGTTCTTTTCGGTCATTTTAGGTGGCTTTGGAGGTGATGATGCTGGTGCTGCAGGGGGTGAGGTTGAAACCCGCCCCGTTAAACAGGGCAGTGCCGATGATGCCGCCTTCATTATGAAAAATGCGGGCAGTGTGATCATTGTGCCGGGCTATGGCATGGCAGTGGCACAGGCTCAACATGCGCTTCGTGAAATGGCAGATATTTTAAAAGCTGAAGGTGTGAAGGTTTCTTATGCTATTCACCCCGTGGCAGGGCGCATGCCGGGCCATATGAATGTCTTGTTGGCAGAAGCAAATGTGCCTTATGATGAAGTGTTTGAATTGGAAGACATTAACAATCAATTCCCAACCGCCGATGTGGCGTTTGTAATTGGTGCCAATGATGTGACCAACCCAGCGGCAAAAACCGATTCGTCTAGCCCTATTTTTGGCATGCCTATCTTAGATGTTGAAAAAGCTAAAACTGTATTGTTTGTAAAACGCTCAATGGGATCAGGCTATGCGGGTGTGAATAACGAACTTTTCTTCCGTGATAACACCATGATGCTATTTGCTGATGCTAAAAAAATGGTCGAGGAAATAAATAAAAACCTTGAGTAGTGGGGCTTTTGTGATCATTTCGTTGACGGTGGTACAGTCTTAGATAAAATTTTAACTAAATTTTATGCGATAGTTACTTTTTGGTAACAAAACTTAAAAGTGTTTTTTGATTGCATTTTATAAAAAGTGTGATACCCACACCCAGTATTGTAAAATAATATGATATAAATTTAAAACAATTATAATTTAAAAAGATAACAATATGTGGGATAGATTTTTTAGTTGTGAAAATCCAAGTTTTGATAGCTTGGAAACGGATAAGTGTCGGTCAATATATTCATTTTGGCAGTCGCAATGTGATGGCTATGATTTGCCAGATTGCAGCCATTTAAAGCCCTCTGATATTGCGGGCTTTCTGTCGTCTGTGATGATGGTAGATGTTGAGGTTGGTTCGTTCACTGATTACCGTTTAATGTATCGTGGCAGTGATTTAGAAGATATTACGGCTGATCTTAATATTACCGATAGTATTTTTCATAAGCCTCAATATAGTGACTTTGTTAGCCTGTTTGATTGGGTTCGACAGCAGAAAAAACCTTATTTTTTTAAAGGTGTTTTGACCAATCATAAGTCTTCTGAACTTCATGCTCTGGTGATGCCTTTTAAACATGGAACCGATAGCGTAAAGCGCTTGCTGTTGATAATGGACCGTGTGGCGGTCGAAGAGGCATTATCGGCTTAAAATATAAGCCATGGTGAAAAAACGAAAGCTATCGACAAATAAAATTGTCGGTGGCTTTTTTCTTGCGCTTTGATGGTGAATATGGTCTCTTTTCCTGAAAGAATTGACCACCGTTGGTGCTTGGGGAAGTATCTCTTGTTTGTGGTTGTTAGGGAGGAATAAATGTCTAAAAAATTACTAAAATCACCCATAAAAACATTGGTGTTATCTTTGGCATTGGGCGTGTCATCCATTGCCTTATCAACATCACCTAGCTTATCCGATACTGCCAGATTTGAAAAAGCTGTTGAAAAGTTTGAGGTCAAAGAAGGCCTGATTGATATTTATCAAAACCATCAAACAGGACAGGTGATGTTTAAACTGCCAAAAGCGGATGCAGATGGCGTCAACATGGAACTGATTTATGCGTCTTATTTAACCGCTGGCTTGGGGTCCAACCCTGTTGGCCTTGATCGCGGGCAGCAAGGTGCTAATAAGCTGATTAAAATTCGCCAGTTCGGGGATAAGGTTGTTATTGAAGAAGTGAACACCCGCTTTCGCGCCAGTTCAGATAATGCGGCGGAAAAGCGGTCGGTTGAAAACAGTTTTGCCCGTTCTTGGCTTTGGTCTGGCAAGGTGGCAGAAACCCATGATGATGGCAGTATCCTTGTTGATATGACCAGCTTTTTAACCCGCGATAGCCACGGCATTGCAAACCGTTTAAAGCGGGCCCGTCAAGGCACCGCCCGTTTGGATAAGAACCGCAGCATCGTTAATACAATGGATAGCTTGGCCTTTCCGCAGAATGTTGAACTGGATGCCACCATCACATTTGATGTATCTGGCCCCGGAGGCGAAGTGCGGCAAACAACACCAGATTCTGAAAATGTTACGTTAAAAACCCATCACAGTTTTATTGCCTTACCTGCAGATGGCTTTGAGGTGCGCCCGGCCAAGCCATGGTCTGCGGTTAATAATGATAGTTACCAAGATTATTCGGCACCCCTTGGCGAAAGCATGATCATTAAAATGGCGGCTCGTCATCGTCTTGAGAAGGTTGACCCAACTGCAGAGCGTTCGGCGGTAAAAGAGCCGATTGTCTATTATGTCGATAATGGTGCCCCTGAGCCTATTCGCCAAGCCCTGATTGATGGCGCCATGTGGTGGAATGATGCTTTTGAAAAGGCAGGCTTTATTGATGCTTTCCAAGTGAAAGTGTTGCCTGAAGATGCGCATCCACAAGACATTCGCTATAACATTATTAATTGGGTACATCGCCAAACCCGTGGCTGGTCGTATGGTGGGTCCATTCAAGATCCGCGCACGGGTGAGATTATTAAAGGCAATGTGTTGTTGGGATCTTTGCGGGTTCGGCAAGATATTAAAATTTTCGAAGGACTGGTCGGAACATCGCAAACCAATAAGGGCGGTGCCAATGACCCTGTTGAGGTCGCCTTGTCGCGTATTCGTCAATTGTCTGCGCACGAGGTTGGTCACACCCTTGGCTTTGCTCATAACATGGGGGCTTCTACCCAAGATCGTGCTAGTGTGATGGATTATCCAGCGCCACACGTTGATATTGTTGATGGCAAACTTGATTTGTCTGATGCATATGGCGTTGGCATGGGCCCATGGGACGATTTTACCGTAAAATATCTCTATAGTGATTTCCCAGATGGGGTAGATGCCATTGCTGAAACCGATAAAATTTTGGAAGAAGCAGCGGCTAAGGGTTTGCGATTTGTAGCTGACCAGCATAGTCGTGCAGCGGGCACAGGCCACATTTATGGTGCCCTTTGGGATACTGGTAATGATCCCATTGACAGCCTTAACCACCACATGAAGGTGCGTGAAATTGCGCTATCAAACTTTGGCATTGATAATATTAAAGAGGGTCAGGCCTTGGCTGATTTGCGTGATGTGATCGTGCCTGTTTATTTGTATCATCGATTCCAAATTCAAGCTGCAGCTAAGTCACTGGGTGGTATGGACTTTACTTATGGTACCAAGGGGGATGGTCAATCATATAATAAAATTGCCTCGCCTGAGCGTCAGCAACGCGCCCTTGAGGCTCTGGTCAACACACTTGATCCTTCCGTTTATGATTTGCGTGATGAGGTGCTTGAGTTATTAACACCGCGCAACGGTGGCTGGGGTGAGGTTCAAATTACCCGCGAAATGTTTGGCAGTAAAATTGCGCCAGCGTTTGATTTGTTTGGCGCAACCGAAGTTGCTGCGGGCATGACCTTAAATGAATTGCTCCATCCTGCCCGTGCAGGTCGATTGGTGGAATTTAAAAGCCGCAATCAAGACTTGCCCGGTTTTGAAGATGTGTTGCAAGCAATCACGGATAAGGTCTTTGATGCACCGCGCCGTGAAAGTGCACGTTTAACCGAAATTCGCCGTGTGATTCAATCGCGCTATGTTAATCAGTTGATTAATTTAGCAGCGCAAGGATTGTCTGCCGGTCAAAGTGGCGCGGCGGCTGTTGGTGCTGTGAACTTTAACGCTGGGCGCGGTAGTGCCAATCATGGCGTGGCGCTGAGGGCTGAATCGCATCTTCGACAATTGATGCGCGATTTATCGCGTAACCGCACCGACGATGACATCCAGATGGCCCATGAACGCAGCCTAGGTGATGCCATTAAGCGCTTTATCGAGCGTAAAGGCACCAATGTTATGATGGCTACAGGTGGGCCAAGTGTGCCGCCGGGCAGTCCAATTGGCGCCGATACAGGATTTGATCATGGTTGTTGGCATTGTGATACGGAGTCCTTGTTGAGTAAGAATCAATAAG
Organism: uncultured Alphaproteobacteria bacterium; assembly: GCA_937126915.1. GTDB lineage: Bacteria > Pseudomonadota > Alphaproteobacteria > Sphingomonadales > SMXR01 > CAKZLM01. The sequence goes on along the minus strand of CAKZLM010000163.1, from coordinate 2,839 downwards.
CGACTCATGACCTAAATTTTGGGATAAAATGGGATTGAAATGGGGCTGGCGTGTCTGCGCTGGCCCTTTTTTTGTGGAAAAAGCATCTTTTTTATATCTCTTTATCCCCATCCAAAAAAAGTTATCCACAATCACAATCGGGCGATGTTGGCAAAAATGGGCCAGAGGGCGCGATCAATAAATTGGCGTATATCTAGTGTGGTTTGCGAATTGTGGCTCAATATATGGTGTAATGCGGACTGTTTCTCACCATAAAACCTCTTCCAAAAAGTAAAAACCGTCGGTGCCTAAGGCGCTGTTTTTGCACAATATCCACATAGTTATTCCCAATTTTTCCCATATTACTATTCTTGACGCCCAAAAACTCCCATGTTATTCCTATTAGGTTCCTGATAGCTCCATCGCGTTGTGGGGTGGTCAAGAACGCAGGGAGCAATAAACACAATGGTTGGGGAGTGGGGCATGCCCATTTTTCGTTCAAATGCAACCAATAAGGTTGATAGCGCTGGTCGTGTCACGATTCCAGCAGCCATTCGTGATGCGCTTCCCACTGATCACAAATCATCGGTTACCATTGTGCCCTCCCTGAAACATCCCTGCATTCAGGGCGGTGACAGCAGCATGCTGGCGCGTCTTTCTGACCGTATTGAGGCGCAATTTGGCCCTTATTCAGACGAATATGATTATATGGTGAACGAAATTTATGGTCAGTCTGAGGATGTGGAGTTTGATAGCAAACATCGCATTAAAATCCCTCAATTCATGCTGGATGAGGCGGGTATCACGGGCGAGGCTATTATTGTAGGCTTGCGTGATAAGTTTGAAATTTGGAACCCAGATCGCTATGCCGACTATCGTCGTGGCATGAAAGAAAAAGCCCTTCAAAGTGCAATGAAATTGGGCCCCTTAAACACCAGACGAGGTGAAGGGGACTGACCATGACGCAGCAAGACCATACCAACAGCCCGCACATTTCTGTCTTATTGGAAGAGGTGTTGGCTGTCCTTAACCCTATGGATGGCGACATCATTGTTGATGGTACTTTTGGCGCTGGTGGCTATAGCCGCGCTATTCTAGAGAGCGCCAATTGCTCGGTTTATGGTATTGACCGTGATCCACGTGCCATTGGTATTGCCCGTGAAATGGAAAAAGAATTTGATGGCCGTCTAAAGGTTTTGGAAGGCTGTTATTCCGATATGGTCTCACTTTTGGCGAAAGAAGGGGTTGAGGCAGTTGATGGGGTGGCCTTAGACATTGGCGTGTCCTCCATGCAAATTGATGAGGCTGAACGTGGCTTTTCATTCATGTCAGATGGGCCTTTGGATATGCGTATGGCGCAATCGGGCAAATCGGCGGCTGATGTGATTAACACTTATGAAGAAGAGGCGCTGGCTGATATTTTTTATCAATATGGGGAAGAGCGAAAATCTCGTCCCATCGCCCGTGCCATTGTCAAGGCGCGTGAGGAAGAGTCAATTGAACGGACATCGCAGCTAGCCACTATTGTTGCAGGTGCTATCGGATTTTTCCGCAAAAAAGGTGCAAAAACCATTCATCCAGCGACGCGCGTTTTTCAAGCGCTTAGAATTTACGTTAATGATGAGCTGGGTGAGTTAGGGCGTGGCCTTGAGGCAGCTGAAACCTTGTTGCGGCCCGGTGGTCGTTTGGCGGTGGTTAGTTTCCACAGCTTAGAAGATCGCATTGTAAAGAATTATCTTATTGAAAAAAGTGGGACGGCTGCACGTGGGTCGCGCCATTTGCCTGACCAGGGGGCAGTGGGGCCTGATCCTGTTTTTAAATTACTGAAAAAGGGTGCCATCAAACCATCAAAGCATGAAGAGAATAGTAATCCACGGGCACGGTCATCGCGCTTAAGGGGTGGTGTTAAATTGGACCAGAATTCAAACAGTGGAAAGGGGGAATAGCATCATGAAGTTTAGTCATTTAATCGGCGTTGTTCTTTTGCTAACCATTGGTTTGGTTGTGATGCAGATGAAAAATAAGGTCAATGATAAAGACCTGCTGATTTCAAAACTACATCAACAATATGTTGAGGATCAAAAAGCCATTCGGGTTTTAGAGGCTGAGTGGTCATATCTTAATAGTCCTGATTATGTGCAGGATGTGACCCTGCGCTATTTAACCTTGCGCCCAACACAGGCTGATCAAATCATGGCTAGTATTGAAGACATCCCATTCCGTAAAGATGTCGACAGCCCGATCATTGCGGTGGCTGATTTTATTGTGCCTTCACCACGGTTAAAGCCGCATTGGGCAAGCATATCTGATCGTGGTGGTTATCCAGATATTTTTGGGGCGATAAATGATGTTACCTCTGGGGTGGTAGCAACAACCGTGGTGGATGAGGCGATAGACCCCAGCAATCGGCCATAAATCACAATAATGATAAAAAAGACAAAGTCTAAAATGAGGAAACAAAAAGGTGGAGCGAACAACAGTTAGAAAATTAGATGGCAAGCGGCGTGAGGGGCTAGAAATGGCCCGTCAGCGTTTAATTGGTGCCATGGTTCTTTTCGCTGTTGGGTTCAGTTTTTTAGCGCTTCGAGCCTTGGATCTTGGTTTGGCAATGCAGTTGGTTGAGGTGGTGAAACGGGACCGAACCGTGTTGCCACAGCTTGCCAGCCGTTCGGACATCGTTGATCGCAATGGTGTTGTGCTGGCAACCAATATGGAAATGCAATCGCTGTATGCTGACCCGCGCGCGGTTAAAAATGCTGCAGAATTAGCGGACCGTTTGGTTCAGGTTATGCCTGATTTAAATTATAATCAGATTTTTAATCGCTTAACGTCCAGTGCCAAATTTGTTTGGATTAAGCGC
>CAKZLM010000162.1 GCA_937126915.1 uncultured Alphaproteobacteria bacterium | reverse complement strand
AGCCTTGAAGGCAGTGTTGGATAAGGAAGAAAAGCAATGAGTTTATTAGACATTAAAGACCTCCATGTTACAGTTGGTGACAAAGAAATCTTAAAAGGCCTATCGCTGACCATTAACGCTGGCGAAGTGCATGCCATCATGGGCCCCAATGGTGCGGGTAAATCAACCCTTGGCAATGCTTTATCAGGCCGCGATGGTTATGAGATTACCTCAGGCAGCGTCACCTTTAACGGCAAAGATTTGTTAGAACTTGACCCCCATGAGCGCGCTGCAGAAGGCCTGTTCCTTGGTTTCCAATATCCAGTGGAAATTCCGGGTGTCTCTAACATGAATTTTTTGAAAACCGCCTTGAATGCGATGCGTCGTTACCGTGGTGAAAAAGAGCTGAACGCCGGTGACTTTTTGAAAATTCTTCGTGCAGCAGCCAGTGATTTGGGCATGAGTAATGACATGTTGAAACGCGGCGTTAACGTTGGCTTTTCGGGCGGTGAGAAAAAACGCAATGAAATGGTGCAAATGAAAGTGTTGAACCCCACTCTGGCGCTTTTAGATGAAACCGACAGTGGTTTGGATATTGATGCCCTGCGCATTATTTCGGAAGGCATCAACTCAATCCGTAGTGAGGATAAAGCCATCTTGATGATTACCCACTATCAACGCCTGCTTGATTATGTGGTGCCTGATTTTGTTCATGTGTTGGCCGATGGCCGCATTGTAAAATCTGGTGGCAAAGAATTGGCCGTAGAGCTGGAAGAAAAGGGTTATGCCCACGTTGCGTAACGGACAAAAGAGACCAAAACATGCTTTTAGACCATTATAAAAATCACGTTCAAAACCTGCCCAATGCCGACCAACGCATGGCGGCCTTAACCCGCCTTGACGCCCTTGGCATGCCGACAAAGCGCATGGAAGATTGGCGCTATACCGACCTTAAGGCACTAACCAAAAAAGATTATGTGCCAGCGACGAGCAATAGCGCTGACGCCGGCCAATCTGCCAGCCCTTTTGATGCTGCAGCACTTGAGGGCGTTGCTGCCACTATCACATTGGTGAACGGCGAATTGGCAAAAGGCACCGACATTGCCGCGCTGTCTGATTTAGGTTTGGTTGTTGAGACCACCACCGATGGTGCCTCGGTAAGCCATGACCGATTTGATTTGGATAGTTTATCCTTGATGAACCAAGCCTTGGCGGCAGGCACCCTAAGCCTGCGTGTACCAGCAGGTAAAGACATTGGCACCATCCATATCCAGCATCATATTGCCTGTGCTGATTTGGAAACCCTTCAAAACCGCCAAGTGATCATGGTGGAAGCAGACGCCAAAGCCACCCTGCTGCACGAAATTGACGCCACCACTTCAAACGGTTGGTGCCACACTGAAACCTTGGTTGACGTTGCTGCGGGCGCTGAACTGCATCAAGTGCATATCATCCGTGGGTCTAGTGCAGGCTTTTTATCACTAACCGAACAAGCGGTTGTTGCCGGTGGCACCTATGGAAACCACACCGTGGCGCAAGGCATTGGATCGGGTCGTCACCGTGTTGAGGTACATTTAACCGATAAAAACAGCCAGTTTGATGCCCGTGGTTCTTCGCTTGTGAACACTTCTGAAAATTTTGAAACCCTAACCCGTGTGTATCACACCGTGCCTGAGGCTCAGTGTGATCAGGTCTTTAAAAATGTCGTTGCCAAACAGGGCACCGCCACCTTCCAAGGCCGTATTCGGGTAGAAAAAGACGCGCAATTAACCAACGCTGACATGGCTTCTAAAAACCTTCTTCTGGATCGCACCGCCGAAGCCAACATCAAGCCAGAGCTGTTAATCTTTGCCGACGATGTAAAATGCAGCCACGGCGCCACCGTTGGTGAGTTGGATGAAAAAGCGTTGTTTTATCTACAACAACGCGGCATCCCTTATGAAGAAGCTAAGGCCATTATGGTACGCGCCTTTTTGGGCGATGTGGTGGAAGACATGCCGCTTTCACACGGCTTGAAGGACGCACTAATGATCAGCATCGATCAATGGATGGGTAACGCCATCTCTGATGTTGCTGCAACCTTGTAACGTTTGGAAAGTGATGGATCATGGCTGATGCTGCACAAACCATAAACACGGCGAAGACAACGGCTGAAAACAGCGTTGATTGGCCGCGTGTGCGCGCTGATTTTCCTATTTTAGGCGAACAGGTTTATGGCAAGCCGCTGACATTTTTAGACAGTGGTGCCAGTGCGCAGAAACCTCAGGCTGTTATCGATACTATTGAAGCGGTTTATGCACATTGTTACGCCAACATCCACCGTGGTATTTATAAATTTAGCCAAGAAGCCACCGAAGCATACGAAGCCACCCGTGGCAAGGTGCAACGCTTTATCAATGCGGCGTCTGAAAAAGAATGCTTGTTTGTGCGCGGCGCTACTGAAGGCATTAATTTAGTGGCCCAAACATGGGGCCGTGAAAACCTACGCGCTGGCGATGTTGTGTTACTTAGCCAGATGGAACATCATTCCAACATCGTGCCGTGGCAATTATTGCGAGACCAACTGGGTTTCACCATCAAAATGATCCCAATTTTAGATGATGGCAGCCTTGATATGGATGCCTATGCCGCCCTTTTAGGGCCAGAGGTTAAATTGGTTGGTATGGTGCATGTGTCTAATACCCTTGGCACCATTGTTAATATCAAAAAAATTAGTCAAATGGCCCACGATGCAGGTGCCGTTGTGATGGTGGATGGCTGCCAAGCGGCCCCCCATATGGCGGTTGATGTGCAAGATTTGGATGCGGATTTTTATACCTTTTCCGCGCACAAAATTTATGGTCCAACGGGCATTGGTGTTTTATATGGTAAGGAAACCTTGCTGGATAAAATGCCCCCATGGCAGGGCGGCGGTGACATGATCGAAACCGTGACGTTTGAGAAAACCACCTATAATATTTTACCTCAAAAGTTTGAGGCTGGCACACCCAACATTGCGGGTGGCATTGGTTTTGGCGCGGCCCTTGATTATGTCGCAAACATTGGTTTTGCTGCCATTGAGACCCGTGAGAAACAACTGCTGGCTTATGCCACTGAAAAATTAAATGCCATTGATGGCCTGCGCCTAATAGGAACCGCACCGCATAAAGCGGCCATATGCTCGTTCGTTATGGACGGCATTCACCCCCATGACGCTGGCACCATTTTAGACCGCGAGGGCATTTGTGTGCGCACTGGCCACCATTGCACCCAACCAGTGATGGATCGCTATGATGTACCGGCCACCGTGCGCGCCTCGTTTGGACTTTATAATAACGAAGAAGACATCGATCGCTTGGTTGATGGCTTGGCAAAGGTGCAACGCATTTTTGCCCTTGATGCTTAACCAATTCAATGAACCGATAAAGAAATGACCGATATGACTGACGAACAGAAAAAAGAACGCCCCGTATATACCGAAAGCGCAGGTCGCGACTTTTTGGATAATTTCTATAATCCCAATGCGGAAGAGGGAGAGCAACCCAAAACCATCGCCGCCGATGATGTGCGCCCACTGGATGAACAGTGTGTTGAAGTATTGCGTGATATTTATGACCCTGAAATTCCGGTTAATATTTATGAGCTGGGCTTGATTTATGATGTCTCGGTTTATGAAGAAACCAAGGTATTGGTGACCATGACCCTAACAACACCGCATTGTCCGGTTGCCGAAACCATGCCCGATGAGATAAAATTGCGCCTTGAAAGCATTCCAAGCATTAGCCATGTTGATATTAATTTGGTGTGGGAACCGCCTTGGGATCCTTCACGAATGACCGAAGAAGCGCGCCTTGAATTAGGCTTTATTTAGGGAAAGGACAGAAACCATCATGACCAATATTCAAATCACGGATCGTGCTGTTGCCCAAATTAAAGAGCTGTTGGCAAAACATGACAAACCCAATGCGGGCATTCGTCTTGGCACACGCACCTATGGCTGCTCGGGCATGGGTTATACCATTGACCTGTGTGAAGAGGCCAGCACTGAAGAAGAACTGATCGAAACAGCCGGCGTTAAGCTTTATGTGGAAAAGGCTTCATTGCCTTATATTGCTGGCACTGTGATGGATTATGAAGACACCAAATTTTCCACTGGTTTCACCTTCAGCAATCCAAACGAGACAGGCCGCTGCGGCTGTGGGGAAAGCTTCACGGTGGGCTAGGTTAACGCGCTTAGCCCCCAAGCAACTCCCATCCACCCCAAACACCCCTCTGCGAACGCCAAACGCTTCTGACTCGATGCCATTGTCCCAAATAACCAACGCTAAATACCAGACAACCCCTCATAAATATGATCTTGCCTGCATACGCAAACCCCTGACTAATTTGTCGGTGCCTGTTGCGCCATAAGGGCGCCTATAGAACCCCTAATTTACAAGTAAAGGTTGTTTGTTGTGCTGGATGGGGATACTCTTCTCAGCCAGCATGCAACAAAAGGTAATTCCTGTGGATGATGTAAGAGTTTATAAAAAATCACCTTTTAAAACGTTTTATTATTTTGTTTTCTGGTTAATGTTTAATTTTCTCTCGATGATTTTGCTGATCGCGGATGAAGCATCAATATATATACTTGGCGTCTTTGTGGTGATTATGTGTCTGCGTTATACTTTTCGTGGTTTAATATTATTATTTTCATCAGATGAATTGTTATTGACAAAGGAAACATTGACCTTTGGAGATAAATCTATTCCTTGGTCTGATATTAAAAAGATTGAGGATTGTGACGAGGGAGGCCTGCAACTTCGTTACTGGACATTCATTATTGAATACGGAGATAAGCGAAAGAAGAGGCCGTTTGATATTTACAGGTTTATACTTGACAGTAACACCTATAACATAGTTCACCATTACATAACACTTCGCCCTTATTATTTTCAAGGCTCCTATGACGATCTGCGTGAAACGGTTAAGGACTATTATAATAAATACGGACAAAATCAATAAATGTGAAAGCATTTACGATCCGCAAGCACGCCTAAGTGGAAAAACCTTTATTTGCCCAAGAGCTCT
>CAKZLM010000161.1 GCA_937126915.1 uncultured Alphaproteobacteria bacterium | reverse complement strand
TTTTATCTCCCATCTCAAGATCGTCTCGAAAAAAATTTTTTCTTATCTAGCAAAAAGCTTTTCAAATGACCAGATAAAAGCCAAGGCCATGGTCGATAATATATCAAGAATATCGCTTGATCGTTTTTAGATGTGCGACTATGATGCCGCGCTTTATATGACACTAGCCTATGGGGGTTTGTGTTAACTGTAACAATAATAAATAAGATGGGGCTTTTCCATGTTATCCTCACTACGTGGTTTCTTAGGGAACTTTTTTGTACTGTTTTTATTAGGTCTATTGATTGCCAGTTTTGCGATTTGGGGCATTGGTGATGTCTTCCGTCAAACCAATACCGCCGTTGCGACCGTTGGTGAAGCAGAGGTGACAGACGTTGAATTTCAACAGTCCTTCCAGAATCGTCTGCGTGTTTACCAACAGCAATTCGGGCCTGAATTTACGCAGCAACAAGCTGTGTCACTAGGTTTACATCAAAGCATACTTGGTGAATTGGTACAACGCACCGCCCTTGATGAAGAAGCGCGTATTTTAGGCGTTCGTGGCACTGACGAAAAAATTCGTGACAGCATTCGCGAGATGGAAGCCTTTCACGACTTTTCAGGCAACTTTAATCGACAAAATTATGAATTTGCCCTAACCCAAGCAGGTTATAACGTGCAATCTTTCGAAGCCACCTTGCGTACGGACCTTGCCCGTCAACAATTGTTAAACACTGTTTCGGCGGCAAAAATTGTCCCTCAAAGCTTGGTTGAAGAATTATATGTTTACCGCAAAGAACAACGCACCGCTGATATTTTGAGTATTCCAGCCTCTGCCATCACCGATGTTCCTGAGGCCGATGAAGAAACCTTAAAGCAATATCACGAAAACAACAGCGGCCAGTTCATGACCCCTGAATATCGTAACATTGCTTATGTTGTCTTGAAATCTAGCGACTTTACTCAAGACCTAACCATTTCAGAAGAAGACATTCAGGAAGAATATAACCTTCGCATCGATGAATATAACATCCCTGAAAAGCGCACATTAGATATGGTTAGCTTTATGGATGAAAAATCGGCACAAGATTTTTATGATCGTGTTCAGGCTGGTGAAGACTTTATGACCCTTGCCACGGAATTAACCGGCTTTGGCGCTGAGGAAATTAGCATCGGTACGTTAACACAAGACGAAGTGGCCAATAATTATAACCAATCAATTGCCAGTACTGTTTTTGAAACTGGCGTTGATGATTTAACCGGTCCACAACAAACCTTACTTGGTTCATATATCTTCCGCGTTACCGCTGTTGAGGCTGGTGAGAGCAAAGAGTTAGAAGATGTGCGTGAAGAGCTAGTTGAAGCCATTCGCAACCGTAAAGGCGCTGATGGTCTTTATGATTTAATTGGCCGCGTTGATGACGAACTAGCATCTGGCGCTGAATTGGACACCTTAAGCACTGATCTTCAACTTGATCTGGTGCGTGTACCGGCAATTGACCGTTCTGGGCTTGATCCAGAAGGTAACCTGATCCGCACCGATGATATTGATTTGGTTCTTGCCCAAGCCTTTGACAATGCCATCGACACTGACATTCAAGTTTATGAAGCCAGTGCTGATACCTTCTATTTGGTTCAGGTTTATAACATCACTGCGCCTGAAGTACGTGCTTTTGAAACCGTAACAGAAGAAGTCGCGGCGGCATGGAAGGCACAAGAACAAGTGCGCCTTGCTGGTGAACGTGCTGATGAAGCTTTAACCAAGGCGCGTGACGGTGTTGCTCTACAAACTTTGGCTTTGGAATATGGCGGCACCATCATTAACACGCCACTTATCATTCGTGATCAAATTAGAAACCAGCGTGACGTCTCACCTACCATTGCTAATTTGATGTTCTCCCTTGAAAAGGGCAAGGTTGATATGGAACGCGCTGCTACTGGTGATGGTTATGTGCTTGTGCGTGTAACCGACGTAATCCCAGGTCACCCTGAAAGCGACCCACTTGGCATGATGGCCTTGCAGCAACAATTAGCCACAGAAATTGAAAATGATATTCTTGGCCAATTTAGCTATGCCGTTCAACAGGCAGTTCCTGTTTCAGTGAACAACCGTCGCGTTCAAGAATTGGTTAATCCTGAGGTTCTTCCTCAGTAAGCAATCAGCGATAAATGACATTGATGAAAAGCGGGTCTTATTGGCCCGCTTTTTTTTCTGCTTGATAATCAATAAAGGCTGAAATGGGCCATAATATAAAGCCCTTTTCATCCAGTGTTGGCAGCCAGTTTCTTAGCGCTTGATAGGTCTCATTATAAGGGTGCCCAATGGCAATGCCATATCCTTTTGACAGGGCTGACTTTTCCAGTGTTTCAAGTTGGCGTTCAATCAGCTTTAAATCACGCACATTATCCAAAAACACATCGCGTTCAAGGGTTGGAATATCAAGCTCCTCGGAAAGGCTCATCCCGACACTATTCGCCGATGTTCTTGAATCTAAAAATAACAGTTCGCGTTTATGCACCTCTTGCAACACCGGGAACATAAAAGATCGGCTGGTTGTATATTGGCTACCCATATGGTTATTAATGCCCACATAGCCCTCAAACTGATCCAGATTCCATCTAAGCCGCTTCAAGGTCTCGTTATAGGGCAAATCCCTTACCAGCGCGTTAGGGCCGGGATTATTGCTTCCAGAAGGCTCCATTGGTAAATGCAGCATCAATTCATGCCCCATCACAGAAACTGTCTTAGCCTGTTCTTGCAAATTAGAAATATATGGTAAGAAGGAGAAGGTCATAGGCCTTGGCAAAGTTGCCATTTGATCGGTCATTTCCATATCATGCCCCATGTCGTCAATAACAATGGCTAAGGGAATTTTACCGTTTAATGCAGGTGGCTGTACTGCATTCTTTCGCCATAAGGGGGGCTCTATACTGCGCGGTGAAGAAGTGGTTGACGCTGGTTCACGATCAATCGGATTTTGCCGAGAGACTGTTACAACATCTCTTCCCTCAACAGGTAAACTATTAGCACCCTCACCCACAGCATCACCTGTCGGTGCCTCATTGTCAGGACTAAGGTCATAATTGACAATGTCGTCACTGGGTTGCTGCTCATCTGTTATTCGAGACAGATAAACCCCGCTTAACGCCAAAGACGAGACCACCATTCCAGCGAATCCCGTCAAAGCAATTTTTTCTTTTAATGTTAAGGCGACATTATGCTTCATGCCGCCATTTTATGGCATATGCTTCAAGATACAATTCAAAAATAATATGGTTTTGAAATTAATCTTTCAGCAACAACAAACCATTAAGTAACACCGCAAATAATGACATAAAGGCCAAAGCGATCATCACCTTTGTGCTCATCAGCCCTAAGATTGTCATGGCGATACCAAGACCGGAAAAACTGAACATAGCCCATAGATTTGAAAATGACTTCATGCTGGCCGAACGGCACATAGATAAAGTTTTGGTCACAATAGCAGGGTCTGGCACACGCATGGTAATGGGCGCATGATCACGGACAATTTTTGGCCCATCAACCGATGCAATTGACACATCAGCAGCCCGCATCGCAGCCATGTCCAATATGGAAGAACCAATAAAACACACACTATCGCCACGTTGTTGGCGAATAAGCACAGACTTCATCATATCCTGAACAGATTGCGCATTGATATAGCCATCTATTTTCAAATTCTTCAAAGACGCTGCCATTTTATGAGCAGCAAGCCCCGGCGCCATTAACACCTCAAGATCCATGTCTTTTAAGGCCTTTAAAGCTATACCCGACGATGGTCTCATGGATGGAGCAAATTCAAAAATTGCTTTTGGCTGATTGTTTAATCCCACCTCTGCCAACCAAACGGCGGTATGGCCAATTTTCTCAATCTCATAAGCCAATTTATCATATTGGCGATATTTAACGCCCAACTTACTAAGCAAGGTTGGGCTGCCCAAAATAAACTTTCGCTCGCCCATTTCAGCAATAGCACCATATCCTGGAATTGATTTAACACGATCAAAACTTGGTAAATCAGTCAGGTCTTCTTCCAAAACCTTTAACACTTGTAATAAAGAATTGGTTAATGGGTGCTTGTTTGCCTTCATAATCGCAAAGGCCATTTTAATATGATCAATTTGCGATTCCCCATCCAAGGTTTGCACCAACCCCATGCTGGGCCCGCGTTTTACGATAAAGTCCAACGGAGACAACATGAATTGCGAAATTTTTTGCATACGGTCACCAATGCGCACATCATGCAAATTAACACCAAAACGGGCTAATTTTTTAGCGGTAACCAACAGCGGGAAACTGGTCATCAAACCAAGACCAACAGGCGCACCAAGGGCCAAGATCATCAAGGCTTGGTTAAGCGCTAATATAGGGTTAGTTTTTTGAAACGCGGTGAATAATGCAGTACCTATAGCGGTTAAAAGTAACATCCAAGTGTATCGTTTAATCATGATAGCGCGGCTGCGATCAAGAAATGGACGGCGCTTGACATTTTTTGAATATTGCATCGCTTCATATAGCGCACTGCCATTACCTGCTTTTGTTGCCTGAATGGACAAGGTGCCGTTTAAGTTATGCTCACCAGCGAAAACTGTTTCTCCCGGCGCTTTTGACCGTGGTAAGGTATCACCCGTAACCCAGCCGCCTGAAAAATCACCAATGCCTTCTGAGATAATCCCATCAACAGGGCATACTTCACCTGGCAATAACTTAATAATATCACCCGGACGGATGGTGCCTAAAGGAACCTTTTTTGCTAACCCCTTTGCTGACTTAGGGCGGGCTTCTTTCGGCAAAACATGCAGATCATCAACACTTTCGCCAAGCTTGCCTTTAAACAAGGCCATTTTAGAAATAAAAGGCGATGATAATAATACGGGGAATGACAAGGCAGGTAACAGCATCCAGCCAACACTTGTCGCAGCGCTGCCTAATTTAGCCCATTCCATTAAGGAAAGACCAAGAGCTGCTAATGATCCAAGAGCGACCAAACTGTGACCAGTAAATTGAAAATTAAAGATGCTTTTGAAAAGGCCTGTATAAAACTTATGACCCGTCGCCAGCAAAATACCCGATGACAAATATATCACCTGCTGGCTGACAATAGCCTCAAGGCTAGCAAGTTGCATGACAGATTGTAATACCAATGGCATTGCCGCCGCCAAACTGACCAACAATCTTAATGCAGGAACACTAATACTAGCGTCAGCAAGCGACTGTCCGGCACTTTTGAAACGCAACGCTTGTTTTAAAGCAAGTGCTTTACTGGCAGGTAAATTTTTCCCTACAACACGTGAATATGGCATATCACTAGGCAATTGACATCTCCATCCTTACTAATCAGCTGGATTTTTTCCAACTTATGTCTGTCTTTGCCAGTATCACTGCATATTCCGTACCAGTTTTTTTCTAAGCTCCTAGGATGCTTAAATATCAATACCGCTTTTTCCTTGTCTGTTGCCTATTCAACAGTTAATCATGGTGAACGTGGAAAACAAAACAGCCATAATATTTGGCTACTAAAAGGGGCATTTATGAGTGAGCAGTCAAAGCTTACCCACCTAAATGAACAGGGACAGGCAGAAATGGTTGATGTGGCGGATAAGGACATCACCAAACGTACAGCCATTGCCGAAACCACCCTATTAATGAAAGAAAGCACTCGCGCCTTAATCTTAGATAATGACCTACCCAAGGGCGATGTAATTGCCACTGCCCGCATCGCAGGTATTATGGCCGCAAAAAAAACATCAGATTTAATTCCGCTTTGCCATCCATTAGCCCTGAGCAAGGTCAGTATTGATTTTGACTTTCCAGCTGAAAAACTAGATCATACCATCATCACCGCAAAGGTTAGCTTAAAAGGCAAAACAGGTGTTGAAATGGAGGCTTTAACAGCCGCTTCAATAGCCGCCTTAACCCTGTACGATATGTGCAAAGCTGTGGACAAAGGCATCATCATAAAAGACACCCACCTTAAGTTTAAAGATGGTGGAAAATCAGGAATTTATAAAGCTTAGTTAAAGTGAGAAGATATGTTAACTGTTGACGACGCGCAAGCAAGAATTTTCGAAAAGATCAGCCTTGCCCCAACCGAAACAATTACTCTTGATAAGGCCTTCGGACGAAGTTTATCACAAGCCCTAAAATCAACCAGAAACCAGCCACCAGCCAATATGTCTGCGATGGATGGTTACGCCATTCGCTTTTCTGATGTTGGCGATTTACCAACCATTCTTAACGTTATTGGCGAAGCCCCAGCGGGCAGCGCATTTGAAGGCAGCCTTCAACCGGGACAAGCGGTGCGTATTTTTACCGGTGGTGAAATTCCAGATGGTTCTGATACCGTTGTCATAGAAGAAAACACCCGCATGCGGGATGATCAACCAGATAAAGTGTTTATCATTGAAGAAACACCTAAAGGGAAAAACATCCGCCAAAAGGGCTTAGATTTTGAAGAAGGTGATATCATTCAACCCGCAGGCCAAGTTATCCGCGCTAGAAACATCGCCTTGCTGGCTGCAGCCAATATCAACCCAATACCAGTTTATCGCAAACCAAAGGTCGCCCTTATTTCCACAGGCAATGAACTAATAAAAGCAGGCGAAGCAGTCGAAGGCAATCAAATCATAAATTCCAATACGCCTATGCTGTCTACTAGCCTTGTTCAGGCTGGTGCGGATCCCGTGGATTATGGCATTATCCCTGATGACTTAGAGAAAATTTCCAACATCTTAAGTACCGCTGCTAAAGAATGTGACTTCATCATTACTGTCGGCGGTGCCTCTGTTGGTAAGTATGATTATGTTCTGAAAGCTCTTGAAAGCCTTGATTATGAGCCAGGATTTTGGAAAGTAGCCATGCGCCCTGGTAAGCCTCTTATGTTTGGCATGTTAGAAGGAAAACCGGTTTTTGGCCTACCCGGAAATCCTGTTTCGGCCTTTGTTTCATCCTATTTGTTCGTGCTGCCTGCCATTAAATATTCTATGGGCCATCCACAGCCAATTCCTGATAAACAAAACGCCATGCTATCTGAACCGCTTGAGGATAATGGTGCCCGACAGTCCTACCTTCGCGCCACCACTTGGGTAGATAGTGCAGGTATTCGCAGGGTGCAACCCCTCAAACAACAAGATAGCTCTGCGCTGACCAGCCTTGTTGCCGCTAATTGCTTGATCGTGCGCCCGCCCCATGAAAGCCGAAAACAAGCTGATCAATTGGTTCGTATTCTACCGCTTTAAATGAGCGGTTTAGAAAAGGCTTGACAAAACAGGAACTTTTGGAGAACATATGAGAAACATATGCGACTGAAAGAGGTTTTTTCATGCTAACACCCAAGCAACATGATTTGTTATTATTCATTAAATCACGCCTTGATGATACTGGCGTATCCCCTTCTTTTGAGGAAATGAAAGATGCGCTTGGGCTGCACTCAAAATCAGGTATTCACCGCTTGATTAAAGCATTAGAAGAACGTGGCTTTATTAGGCGCCTGCCAAACCGAGCCCGGGCCCTAGAAATTGTGAAATTACCAACGGATCTGACCGAGGGTGTCTCTTCTAAAGCCACCACGCTTAATACTGGTGCCTCACCAGTGGCTAATAGTAAAAACATTTCATCACAAGTATCTAGGGACCATGACTTTGGCATCAACAGCCCTGCTAATGAAGGTGGCGTTCAAATTCCCCGTCATGGTAAAATTGCTGCTGGTCTCCCGATTGAGGCCTTGGAACAAAATGACGAAACCATCACCGTTCCAACCGAAATGCTTGGCCGTGGTGATCACTATGCCCTTGAAGTTTCTGGCGATAGTATGATTGACTTAGGCATTCTAGATGGTGACACGGCAATCATTCAAAAATGTCAAAATGCCCACAATGGTGACAGTGTTGTTGCCCTTGTTGATGGTGAAGAAGCCACCTTAAAAACCTTGCGTCAAAAAGGGGATCAAATTGCCCTTGTGCCCGCTAACAAAGAGTACTCAACCCAAATTTTGCCTGCACACCGTGTTCAAATACAAGGCAAACTTGTTGGATTAATGCGTCTTTACTAAGCCTTATTGTATATTCTGTTTCTAGCGCGGGATCATGGTTGAACTTGTGCCTCTTAGGCCTAGACTTCTCTATGGACCCCATTTCCCCTAGGACCCTTGGAGCCTAGGCTTTCTTAACGAACCCATGGTCGCTTGCCAAGCTGTTGTGCAACCGTTTTGATGGTCATGCCGCCATGACCATTATGGAACCAAATACTACTTGCACCTTGATCCCTCAACACCCATCGGTCTAAGACAATCGCCCCTTTTCTTTTGCACCAACGCGGCACTGACAACTCAGTGATTATGAGGTTATTTCTTTGACAAGCATCAAACAACAAATCAAACGAGGCCAACCAATATATATCTCGCTGATCATAGGTTATTTTGCACCCAAGGTTAGCGCAGCGCATAGAACGAACGGTGTTATCCCTTTGATTACTCTCTCCTTCGGCCAGTGTATTGTAATCATTAATATCTTCAATTTCAAAACTGAAATGACTTTGCCATGTTTCGCGGGTATAGCGTTCTGATCTAAAATTATTCACCCAAATTGTGTTATCAATTTTATCGATCACGCCAATCAGTTTCCCCTCCTCACCCATGACAAAATCGGCTGGGTTTTGCTGAAAAAACAGATAAAAGCTTAGAACAACAGGAACTAATCTAAGCAAGCGTAGTTGTGTATTTTGCCAGATAAATAACCACAACAACCCTAAAACAAAGAAGATCATTACATAGTCGTTGATAACGCTGATATGCAGGACAGCACCATCTAAATTTGCCACCCATTCGGCTATTTCACGAATAATATCCAGCCCCCATTTTGCAGGCGTAAATAAAGCATCCCCAGCTCCTATAAACCAGAAGAAACTGCCTGCAAAAAGCCACGGCATAACCCAAAACGCCATAACAGGTATGGCAATTAAATTTGAAATAAGACCATAAAAGCTCACATCTGAAAAGTGCCAAGCAGAAAAGGGCGCGATCATTAATTCTGCCACCAAGGTTGAACTGATCACCGACAAAAAATAAAAAGCCAGCTGCCATGGTCGTGTTTTAGTTTCCACTTGCGCATTGTGCCTATGGCTCCATTTTTGATACTGCTCAAAAAACACCACCAACCCAACAACAGCAGCAAAAGACATTTGAAAACTAACCGATAAAAGACTTTCTGGCTGAAACAACAATAGGATCATAGCAGCAAAAGCCACCACCCTAAGAGAAATGGGGCGGCGATTTAAAAACATCGCCAAGAACACCACCGACACCATGATAAAGGCCCTAGCGGGTGACACACCTTGCCCAGTTAAGAAAAAATAACCAAGCCCCACCACCCATGCCCCAATGGCAGCGATTTTTTTTGATGTAAACCTTAGCGCAATGGCAGGCAGCAAAGCCACCAGAGCCCGCACCAGATAAAAAGCAAATCCAGTAATTAATGCCATGTGCAGGCCAGAAATAGCCAGTAAATGGGCCAAGCCAGCATCACGTAGATTTTCAACGTCTTCTTCATCAATGCGGCCACGCTTACCCGTCACCAATGCCGCGGCGATACCGCCACTACCCTCGCCCAAACGTTGATACATCGCATCGCTTAATTTGTTGCGCATTTGCTCAATTTTAACCAGCAACTTAACATTGCTAGAGGGCTGCAGTGTCCTAACTGGGCTGATACTAAACCCCACCGCCCCGATACCATCAAACCAAGAATCGCGGGCAAAATCATGCCCGCCATAAACCACGGGGCGTGGCGGCGGCCTAATCAAGGCTCTTAAACTCACAATGGAGCCAGAGCTGACATTATTATCCAAATCTGTTCTGATGGTTAGGCGAATTTTTTCAGGAAAATCATCATCTTTAAGGCGACCTTCCACCATTATTGGCTCAAGGATCAACCGTATGCCTTGATCACCTCTATTCTCATAATTTACAACCCTAGCCTCTAAATCCACGAACATGGAATCAGTTTCTAAAATAGGCGCCGAAACATAATGACTGCGAAGCTGTGCCACAATTCCCCCTAAGGCGACCATACAAAAGAGAAGAGCTAAATATTTTAAGAGGCGCTGTTTTAGAAGAATAGTTAACGATAAAAAGATACCGCCTACAACAAGCGACAAGGCCAATGGCGGCTCTGATGCGAGCGAAAAATAACCACCAATCCCAATAGCCAAAAAAACTGGACACCACAGTAATAAGGCTTGGCGATCCGACTTTACGGCTTCACCATAAGAGACCATTCCAGATTGGAAGGCGGTTACTAGCTGCTCACCAACCGACATTTTCCTCACAAACTTATACTTAAAATAGTATCCATCAACAAACGCTCCTATAGCGTGATAGTTTGGCATCATATTGGGCAAAATGTCATTAAAATAATAGACTTTAGCACTCTTAACAATTGTATCACGTCAAAGCATGTGCTAGACAGCGATCATCCTAGATGTGAGGGAACATTTAGGTACGCAGCATAGGCATGTCAGGCCATTCGCCTTGTTGCATATATAATCACACATCATGTCATTAAGACACTTTAAGTACAGGGTTCTTTGGATGAGTCAAAACGCCAAACAGGTCATTACACGCTTTGCGCCATCACCAACCGGTTTTTTGCATATTGGTGGTGCTAGAACAGCCCTTTTCAATTGGCTGTTTGCCCGTCATCATGGCGGCAAATTTATGTTGCGCATTGAAGATACTGACCGCAAGCGGTCCACCCAAGAAGCCATTGATGCCATTTTGGATGGCATGTCTTGGCTAGGTCTTGATTGGGATGATGAGCCAATTTTCCAATATAGCCGCGCGGATCGTCACCGTGAAGTGGCTGAGCAGTTATTAGAAAAAGGCCTTGCCTATCGTTGCTATGCAACCCCTGAAGAATTAACTGAAATGCGCGAAACCGCCAAAGCTGAAGGTCGCCCAGTGGGCTATGACGGACGGTGGCGTGACCGTGATCCATCTGAGGCGCCTGAGGGTGTGTCCCCTGCTATTCGCCTAAAAGCACCGCGTGATGGTGCCACCACCATTCATGATCATGTTCAGGGTGAAGTGACAGTTCAAAATCAAGAATTAGACGACATGATCTTGCTGCGCAGTGATGGTTCGCCAACTTATATGCTATCGGTTGTTGTCGATGATCATGACATGGGGATTACGCATATTATTCGCGGTGATGACCATTTAACCAATGCCTTTCGCCAAAAACTATTATACCAAGCCATGGATTGGGAAACGCCAATTTTTGCCCATATCCCCCTAATTTATGGCCCCGATGGCAAAAAACTTTCAAAGCGCCATGGTGCCTTGGGGGTTGATGCCTATCGTGATATGGGGTATCTACCAGATGCCTTGCGTAATTATTTGGTTCGTTTGGGTTGGGCACACGGTGATGATGAGATTTTCTCAACCGAACAAGCAACCGAATGGTTCAGCATTGAAGGTATCAACAAATCGCCAGCGCGGTTTGATTTTGATAAGCTTGCTAATCTAAACGGTCATTATATCCGTAATGCGGATGAGGAAAAATTAGCGCAATTGATTAAGCCGCTTATCGATAAACAATTAGATAAGTCATTGGATGATAACCTTTGTCAGAGACTAATTGCCGCATTACCAAGCTTGAAAGAGCGTGCTAAAGACATAAATGAATTAGCAAGCTCTGGCTTGTTTTATTTCAGAGAAAGCCCTCTTCCCTTTGAGGAGAAGGCTGAAAAACTTTTAACGGACGAGGCAAAAGGTTATTTAAAAGACTTGTTGCAACGTCTATCGGGATTGAATAACTGGGTAAAATCAGACATTCATGACCAAATTGCAGCCACGGTTGCAGATAATGATGTGGGTTTTGGAAAAGTTGCCAAGCCCTTGCGTGCCGCTCTTACAGGATTAGCCGCGTCGCCAGGTAATATTGACGATATTATGGTGATCTTAGGGGAAGACGAGAGCAAAAAAAGATTAGAACAAGCTATTTCTTAATATCTTGTCATCATCTGGTAACGCAGAATGAATAAAAGTAGTAGAAATACTTAAGAAAGGAAGACTATGTCCGATAAAACAATGAAACTAACGGGCCAAGGTGTTGATGTCGATCTACCGATTCTATCTGGTACGGTAGGACCTGATGTAATTGATATCCGTAAACTATATGCGCAATCTGGTATGTTTACCTATGACCCTGGCTTTACATCAACGGCTTCCTGCGATTCAAGCATTACATATATTGATGGTGACTTAGGTGAGTTGCAATACCGTGGCTACCCAATTGAGCAACTAGCTGAACACAGTGACTTTATGGAAGTTTGCTATCTTCTTCTTAAGGGTGAATTACCAAACAAGGAAGAAAAAGCTAAGTTCATCAATGATGTGACATATCACACCATGTTACACGAACAAATTAACCATTTCTTCAATGGTTTCCGTCGTGATGCACACCCAATGTCAATTATGTGTGGTGTTGTGGGTGCTTTGGCGTCATTCTACCACGACAGCCTTGATATTTCCGACGAACATCAGCGTTTGGTGGCCAGCTATCGTTTGATTGCAAAAATGCCAACCATTGCTGCGATGGCCTATAAATATTCTGTTGGTCAGCCGTTTGTATATCCTGACAACAACCTAAGCTATTCTGCTAACTTCTTGAAAATGATGTTCAGCGTTCCTTGTGAAGAATATAAGGTGAACCCAGTGCTTGAAAAAGCCATGGACCTGATCTTTATGCTTCACGCTGATCACGAGCAAAATGCGTCTACCTCAACAGTGCGTTTGGCGGGTTCTTCTGGCGCCAACCCATTTGCCTGTATTGCTTCTGGTATTGCTTGCTTGTGGGGTCCTGCCCACGGTGGTGCCAACGAAGCTTGTTTAAAAATGTTGCAAGAAATTGGTTCTGTTGACCGCATTCAAGAATATATCGGTAAAGCAAAAGACAAAGAAGATCCATTCCGTTTGATGGGCTTTGGTCACCGTGTGTACAAAAACTTTGACCCACGCGCCAAAGTTATGCGTGAAACCGCCCACAAAGTATTGGCTGAACTAGGTGTTCAAGATCCATTGCTTGATGTTGCAATGGAACTTGAGAAAATCGCTCTTGAAGATCCGTACTTCGTTGAGAAACGTTTGTATCCTAACGTTGACTTCTACTCTGGTATCATCTTAAAAGCCATGGGTTTCCCAACTGAGATGTTCACCGTGTTATTTGCGGTATCTCGTACTGTTGGCTGGGTAAGTCAATGGAACGAAATGATTGCTGATCCAATTCAAAAAATTGGTCGCCCTCGTCAGTTATTCTTGGGCGAAACTCAACGTGATTTCGTTAAAATTGAAGACCGCTAATCAGTTAAAGATAGCACATTAATCTCCATTGAAAGGGCTCATTTATGGGCCCTTTTTTTATGGCGTTTCTAATCGGGCAAAAAACAGATTAGCAGCAGCGACATTTCCAAAACGTATTCATTATGAAGAATGGGCAAAAAACTGTCCAAAAAGTAATCACAAAAAAAAACCCACAAACTACCCCCAAATAATCACAAAAAAAACACCGACAAACAAACATGTCGGTGCCTATGTTTAGGTTTTATAGTAGAATGAAAGAGTGATTATTCTTTATCAGCCATCATTGCCTTGAAGGTGGCTTCTGAGGCCAATTGACCTTCAACATAAGCTTCACCTTTAAATTGCCAAACGCGGCCGCGAGCTTTTTCTACGGTAACCTTCATTTCAAGAACGTCACCAGGGCCAACTTTGCGGCGGAATTTAACACCGTCGATGCTCATAAAAAACACCAATTTATCTGACGCATTTTCAAGTGTAGTCATAGCCACAATGCCAGCGGTTTGGGCCATAGCCTCAACCTGCAAAACACCTGGCATAACAGGTTCGCCTGGGAAGTGCCCCTGGAAAAACTGTTCGTTCATAGTCACACATTTAATACCCGTGCCTGATTCCCCAGGAACCAAGTCTTTCACCTTATCCCCCACTCAAAGTGGCTAACGCTGCGGGATAAGTGTCATAATTTCTTGACTCTCAACAACACTCA
>CAKZLM010000160.1 GCA_937126915.1 uncultured Alphaproteobacteria bacterium | reverse complement strand
ATTCCAGTCATGAGGAGAGCCAAAACTTTGTTGGATTTTATATTTCTTGCGGCACTGCTAAAAAGAGGATCCACAGCTGGGCGATGGCCATGTTGGGGAGGTTGGTGACTTGCCTTGACAAATAGTTGCCCGTTTTCTTCTTCGATAATGGCTTCCGTATTGAAATAGTTATAGCCGATTTTCTCAAAATCATCATCAAACATCCATACCACCGGATGAAATTCAACAAAGACCAATTGTCCATTTTCCTTGAGGTATTTTGATATGATTTCTGCCCATTTATTCATGTCGGGCAGCCAGCCAATCACTCCGTAACTCGTAAATACGATATCGAATTTTTGGTCCAAATGATTCGGAAGATCGAAGACATCGCAGCAAATGAATTGGGTATCCATTTCGGTTTCTTTTGCTAGATATCGGGCGCTTTGAATGGCTTTATCTGAAAGATCTACTCCGGTCACTTTTGCGCCCATTCGGCTAAGAGAAATGCTGTCTTGACCAAAATGACATTGCAGATGCAAGATAGATTTCCCTTTTATATCTCCCAACATGTCCAGTTCAATCGAATTCAAAGAAGTATTCCCTTTCAGAAAGCCAGGTAAATCATAAAACTCCGATTTCAGATGGGCGTCTGTTCGGTTGTTCCAGGATTGGCGATTGATTTCGATATAGCGCATATCCCGACTGGGCGTATAGCCTATCATCTTATAGGCTGCGACAAGACTGCCAAAGCGATGTGCGTAGGCGCTGCTGGAGGGCATGTCATCGGACTCGTCAATCATAATACCTGACAGCCAGCCTTGTTTTTCATGCAAATGGCGCAAGCGATCCAACATCTCTTCGTTGGAGTATTTTCGGTTACGCTCCCGAATAATCCCCTGTGCATTGTAAAAATAGTTGGTGCTGACAATGGCCTCAAAGGCTTTTTCTTTTTTAACCCATTCTTCTTCGGGATTGTTGACGCGCTGCTCTTTCAGCTTGAATGAACGGCGGTTAAAGACATTCGTACCGATATATTTTTCATTGATCAGGATTTGATGAACGCTGGCACGCGTCCATGGTCGTTCAAAATCTGTGAGAATATCCCTTCGGTTTAATTCATTGGCGATTTGCCTTTCACTCCAACCCTCATCAACAAACATCGTATAAATCCAGTTGACGATCTGAATTTCTTTATCGGGTCCGGGCACCAGAATAATCCGGTCAGTGGTGATACTTTTCTGCTCACCAATCTCAAGCTGGCCTTTGTGATTGCCTTGCTCATCAATCAGCATACGACGCAAACCAAATCCGGCAGGCCCACCTTGACGAAAACCGCGTTCTACGTGATGGCATTGACCATTAAACACTTTGGTCGATAATTCGCGGCTATATTCTGCCGCCATGGTGCGCTTGACGGTTTTTACCAGCTCCGAAATAGGCGATCCATCGTTGGTGAATTGCTCAGCGACGTAATGAACTTCCAATCCGGCAAGGCGACAGATATGCTCATAATGGGCACTTTCATCGGTGCGTTGAAAGCGGCCCCACCGAGAAACGTCATAGACAAGTAGCAGTGAGAAATCGAGTTCGGCTTCTCTATTTTTGACATCAGCAATCAGCTTTTGAAAGGAATTCCGTCCAGTGGCAACAACACCGCTTTTGCCTTCATCAGCATAAGCGCGGACAATCTCAATGCCGTTATTATCGGCGTAATTGCGTATGAGTTTTTCCTGAATTTCCGTCGAGCATTCCTGCCTCGGGTCTGACATCCGCAAATACATGGCCGCTTTGCGCCCAGCCATATTGAGGTTCCAGTTTTTTCTACTGTCGTTATGCACCTAATTCTTACCGCCATTAAATAAATCATAGCTCTTCCCTCGGTCTTTTCAGTCCGGGAGCTGAAAATTGTTCTTTTCTCATTGTAAAGAAAGGAGCAGTTCAATGTCATTATTGGAAAACGAGTCAAATGACTCATTTAAAAACAAGAAATACGCGGTCACGCAGATTGCCAAAATACTCAGGGAGGATTACAAAGGGTCTGGATCAGCTGTGAAGTGGATCGCACGTCATACAGGCGCATCTGAGCACGCTGTTCGGAACTGGTACGACGCTGCCAGAGAGCCCAGTATAGAGAACTTTATTTCTCTTACCAAAGCATCGCCGAGGCTTGTCGAATGGTTTCTTAATGAGGTGGGACGAGAAGATCTGACACAGTTGATACAAAAACAAAATCAAGCCGCAGCGGCGCATCCAATTCGCCGAGATTTGGATATAGCCAATCTCATTTTTGAGACGGAAGGCTCGTGCGACTTGTTGGTAAAATTGCAGAAACTGACGCTTCGTCAACTCTGGTTTTATACCCAGATCAAGAATGGCCGCAAACTATGCGCGAAGGATTTGATCCTCGTTTTTAATGTCAGCCGGGCAACAGCTTACCGGGACATTGATGAGCTGGTCAAAATGAATCTGTTATGCCGCGTTAGTCAGGGTAAATCTGAATATTATACGACCTTGTAGTGCGATGCTTGCGGTGAATAGCCACCCTAATCACCGCATTCAGTGCGGTGATTTGTCTTGACCTTGCGGGGAATAGAGCCTATAATCACCTTAAATAATGCGGTGATTACTATGTGGATTCATGAACATCAAGACTGGCCAAACTTTACGTGGGATGCAGAAACCCTAGCATCCAAGCTGGCTGATATACGCCATCGCCAAGGCCGTTTGCTCGGGCGCATGGAAGGGCTTGGCTTTGAGCTAAAACGTGAAGCATCCCTGAGTACACTGACCAATGATGTCGTGAAATCCTCGGCCATTGAAGGTGAAAACCTAAACCCAGAGGAAGTGCGCTCGTCCATTGCCCGTAGGCTTGGGATCGATATTGCGGGGCTTATCCCGGCAAGCCGTGACGTTGAAGGTATCGTTGAGATGATGCTGGATGCAACACAGCAGTTTGCCAAGCCATTAACCAAGGATCGCTTGTTTGACTGGCATGCTGCTTTGTTTCCAACTGGGCGTAGCGGCATGCACAAAATCACCGTTGGGGGATGGCGGACTGTTGAGGCTGGCCCGATGCAGGTGGTTTCCGGTCCTATCGGCAAGGAAAAGGTACACTTTGAAGCTCCTGCTGCGGAGCGCTTGGAAAAAGAAATGAAAGCGTTTCTAGCGTGGCTAGCAGGAAAAGACGATACCGACCCTGTTATCAGGGCGGGCATCGCGCATTTGTGGTTTGTAACAACCCACCCGTTTGAAGATGGCAATGGACGTATTGCCCGCGCTATTGGTGACATGGCACTTGCTCGAGCCGATGGCACGCCAGATCGCTTTTACAGCCTCTCATCCCAAATTGAGGCAGAACGCAAGCAGTATTACGATCAGCTTGAAGCGCAACAACGCGCAACACCTGATATCACAGACTGGCTGTCATGGTTCTTGGATTGCCTTGGCCGCGCCATTAGCAATGCAGAAACCACGCTCGGCAATGTGCTGTTCAAAGCGCAGCTCTGGGATATGATCAATCAAAAGCCTGTGAATGACCGCCAGCGTTTGATTATCAACCGTATGCTAGAGGATGATTTTGAGGGCTTTATGAACACATCGAAATACGCCAAGCTGGCTAAATGTTCTAACGACACGGCCTTACGGGATATCCAAGAGCTGAAGGAACGTGGCATCTTTATTCAGAATCCCGGGGGCGGACGTAGCACAAGCTACAGGTTGCCGGATCGCGAAGAATAATGCGTTTCCAATGAATCCCAAACAGGGATTCGAACTCTTGTTTGGTACGGTACTTTTGTCACGATGATTGAAGTCATACCAAGAGCGGAAATCAAAGCAGCACAAGGTGTTGCAACATAAAACTTGCTTTCTATTGTTTTCAGGGCGATTATTTGTTGCAACACTATGGCAGGTGTAGAGGATTCGAACCCAAAGGGGTTCAATACACCTCCATTTCATCTCTTACTTAGATGTAACTATCTCTTATCTTTTCTAGCTCCTCTATTTGACTTGATAATACTTCACAAGTTTTATCTATAGCTACATTGATAGGTTCCAGTGGATCCTTGCGCCCAAGCAAATACTGTTCATCAGTTTTCCAAACTTCAATAATTCCATTGCAAATCAGCTCTTGAAAAAAGGTTTTCCAAATAATGATGTGATTTGTTGCAATTTTATTAAGTGGTTTTGGCAGTCGAGGATTTTCATAATCTATGTAAAGTCTTTCTTGATTAAAGTCTAAATAAACTGGAATACTGAAAAGGTTATCATCGCTGTATGCCTGTAGTTCTACTATTCCCTCATTGATTTTCTTTGTCTTAACATTTAAACCCTCTAATAAATTATACCTCTTGTCACACCAAAGTCGTATAGATATTCTGGTATCCCATTCTAATTCCCTTCGTGATACGAGTTCGTTATTTTTGATTTTGTCTAAGATGCTATCGTTAATTATTTCTTTGAAACCTGCCAATTCATAGAGGTGGTCATTGTAAACATCACTTCGGGTCTGAATGTTATAATGATCCTTAATCATGACCTTACTTAGAGCTCTGATTATAGGAAGATCTTTTTGCAATCGAATAGAGTCTTCAGGATTGTCAGGGTTAATTGTTGGGTCTATTCCCGCGTGGGCTACTGCACATCTACATGATTCATATAAGTATTCGTCGATTGCGGTTCCATCATTTTGGATTTCATTGATCCTTTTTTGATGAGTAGCATTTAAACGATTAATATTCTTCTTTACCCAAGATTTCTGCTGTTTGCCCGTCTTTTTCACAAGATTAATAATTTTGTAGAAACTCAAAAAGCTATATCCTTCATGTATATTATATAAGCTTTGGCCATCCCTGAATAATGCTAAGGCTAGTAATGCTTCTTGATTTAAGTTTTGAGGTAAGTATGAAATTTGGAAACCATACGTACCTACCGTATAGGCCTTATTATTAATTGTTCTAATAGGAAAGCTGCCCCCAGTATAACCCTCAAATCTGAAATGACTTCCAGTAGCCCAGGTTAGCCTACTTAATAACTGGTTTAAAAAGAACCTTATGTCCTTTATGTTTTCATCTTCTTGGAGTAAGTAACCAATTGCTGGTAGCTTATTTCTTTCTGGGCCTAGGCCTAGTATTAATAATTGTTTTCCTTCTGTCTCGATTATAAGGTCATTATCAGGCCAGCCCATGTTCGTTTCAAAATTACATACAATCCAATGACCACTCTGTTTTTTGTAATCCTCTACGGGATCTCCAAAAATATGATTTATGTACCATTCTTGTTTCAATGTCACTTAGCCTTTAACAATACATGCTTGAATACGTTAATATTCTCTCTATTATAGCATGTATTGTTAAAATGTAAAATTTTGTTGGGTTAGATATCATGCTTAGTGCATCGCTTGAGTGCTTCAAAATGGATATTCTTAAAATCAGACAGAATAAAATTTTGCTAAATTAATTGAAATGCCTCTTACAAATTGGGGTATATTCAAAGTTGAATTTCTACTTAAGTATAGGATCCTCTGCTAAGGGAGTATGGGCTAACGCCCATCGTGGGTTCGAATCCCATCCTCTCCGCCATTTATTTTCATAACATATTGATTTAAATAAATAATTTGAGGCGGGTAGTTTTTACCCCATCATTTACCCCATCATTTTGTCCAAGTTAGGTCATCTTTATTATTTTAAGCAAATCTTGATGGCTTAGTGATATGACTATGAAGCATTGATGAAAATTAATGCTTAAGATGAGCTTAATTTATTAGATTCTTCTGAACTAAACAGTTCATATGGGATTATACAATCAGGTGTTCGATTGATTATTTAAGCCTTAGGCTCTATTCTTAGTCGACAATATCCTTTTAGTTATAATGCATTGGATATTTTATTAATGGAATTTGAGCAAAGCAAGTGATGAAGCTTTATAGTCTTTTAATGCTGATATATTTTGTTGCGACGGGCTATGTGGTGTCTGTACCTTTTTGGCATTGGCTGGGGCTTGGCCTTATTTTGCTAGCAATTATTCATTATGATTTTAAATCACTGCGTATTCCAAACCTAATGAATGTGGCCTTAGCGGGGTTGGGACTTTTTATAAGCTTGAAAGCGGATCGTTCGTTTTTTGATATTATGATTAGCGTTGTGGTCATGACTGTCATCTTGGGTGGCATGATGTTGCTGTATCAAAGGCTGCGTGGCCAATCAGGCCTCGGAATGGGTGATGTCAAATTTGTTATAGCGGCGGGCTTTTGGATTGAGATATCCGCAATGCCTATTTTCATGCTGTTATCATCGTCTATGGCGTTACTATATTATACAGTCGTCAGCAAAGGTGAATTGGGAAAGATTAAGCACCAACATGTGCCTTTTGGGCCGTTCTTGTGCTTTGGCCTTTGGACGACTTATTTTTACCAACAAACACTTTTTCACCTGCTGCAATTCTAATGTAGTGACAAATGTTACAAGCAATTATGACAAAGCCTTAAAATCTTGTCACATAAGCAATTATTTTTGTCACAATTCAAAAATAATTTTCGCCCGAAGAAAATTAACCTTTTCAAAATTTCATCTAACATACTGTAATCGTTAGTTTTTAGCAGAGTCTTTAAATTGTAATTGATTTATAGCGTATCGTCACATGGCGGTAAGTGTGATGTCACATAACGTCTATATAACCTTTCCCGACATTGAGGAGTGACCCTCAGTTTCGAGCCAATATTTGTCAGCTAAGAGGAAAACAGCTGATTGTTTGTTAAGGCAGAATTTTTATCTTTCGGGGAATGAAATGTTAGATACATCAAAATTTAAAAAGTTTCTTATGGTATCCGTAGCCGTCACAGCGTTGGCAGCTTGTGGTGGAGATAGCAACACTGAAATCGCATCACCTGGTGATACGGGGCCAAATCCCGGAACAGGAAGTGACGGCGGCGGCAATGGCGGCGGCAATGGCGGCGGAAGCGTTGCTGAATGTCCTACAGGCACAACAGAGGTTGCCCTAGGATCAGGCAACGCCTGTAGCATTTCGGGCACTATTACAACGGATATTACGTTCACATCCGGCAATACATATTTATTAGATGGCAAGGTTGTTGTTGGTGAAGACGTAGGCGCTGACGCCTCTGGAACGGGTTCAGCAACTTTAACAGTTGAACCAGGTGTGATAATCGCAGGTAAAGACGCAACATCATTTTTGGTTGTTTCTCGCGGCTCAAACATTGATGCAGATGGCACAGCCAGTAGCCCAATCATTTTCACCTCAGCGGCAGATGTTGAGCGTGGTTCTAGCGCCACAACCAATGCGCTATCTGAAAACTATACATCAGAATGGGGCGGTTTGGTGATTAACGGTTTAGCAACCATCAACGGTTGTGGATCAGAAGTAAGCCTTTGCGAAGCAGAAGGTGAAGCAGATTCAGGTCTTTACGGTGGTTCTAACGATACTGATAATTCAGGTACCCTTCGGTATGTACAGGTAAAATATGCTGGTAACCCGATTACCTCTGAAGACGAACTAAACGGTATCGCTTTCCAAGGTGTTGGTTCTGGCACAACATTGGACTACATTCATGTTCATAACGGCGCGGACGATGGTGTTGAGTTTTTTGGTGGAACAGCCAACATCAAACACTTGATCGTAACAGGTGCTGATGATGACAGCTTAGATTGGACCAAAGGCTGGCGCGGTATGGCCCAACACGTTTTGATCATGCAAAACGATAATCAATCTTCTTCTGACCGTGGTTTTGAGGGAGACAACAATGGTTCTGCCAACGACTCAACCCCACGTGCACAGCCTTTAATCTCTAACGTAACATTGATCGGTGGTAACACCGTGGGTGATACGGCGATGGTTCTCCGCGCTGGAACGGGTGCGAAATTATGGAACATCGTTGCCTCTAATTGGCGTGATGATTGTTTGGACATTGACGATGCCTCAACCTATGCCAACCGCGATAGCGCAACGGGTATTACCATTCAATCAACATTGCTTGGATGTTCAAGCCCAACCGATGACGGCTCAGACGATGGTGACCTTCGTACATGGTTTGAGGGACAAGCTAACAACCGTATCGGCGGCACGTCACTCTCAGGTTTTGTCAACGGCGTTCAGGAAATGGCTATGACAGCCACTGATCCTTCTGCTGTTGATAGCTTCTTCGATAGCGTAGACTATGTTGGGGCCGTTAAGTCCTCTTCTTCAACCGACAACTGGACCCTAGGATGGTCCTACGCTATCAACCCTGAACCTACATGCCCAGAAGGCACCACAGACAATGGTAGCGGTGGCTGTATCCTCAATGGTACTTACACTAGCAACCTACGTTTGGTAGCCGGTCTAGATTACTTCTTGCGGGGTAAAGTGGTTATTGGTGAAGACCAAGGCCCAGATGCCAGCAACCCTGTTGCAGATGCCACGTCGGCTGAATTAACCATCGATGCAGGCGTTAAAGTAATGGGTGAAGATCCAACTTCATTCTTGGTTATCTCGCGTGGTTCTAGGTTGAACTCAAACGGTAACAAAGATGCGCCCGTTGTGTTTACGGCTACAAACGATGCCTCACGTAACCTTGACACAGATACCTCACTATGGGGTGGTTTGGTGATCAACGGTCGCGCAACCATCAACGGTTGTGGTGCTGAGGTAGCGATCTGTGAAGCGGCAGGTGAAGCTGACTCAGGTAACTATGGCGGTAATGACGACACTGATAACAGCGGAAACTTAATTTATACAGTTGTTAAATATGCGGGTAATCCAATTACCTCAGAAGACGAGCTAAACGGTATTGCCTTCCAAGGTGTTGGTAACGGCACGACGGTTGATTATCTACAAGTTCACAATGGCGCAGACGATGGCGTAGAGTTCTTTGGTGGCACAGTAAACGTGAAACACTTGGTTGTAACGGGTGCTGACGATGACAGCATTGACTGGACCAAAGGATGGCGCGGTAACGTACAGTATGCAGTGGTTGTTCAAAATGCCAACCAATCATCTTCTGACCGTGGTTTTGAAGGTGACAACAACGGTTCGGCCAACGACTCAACCCCGCGTGCTCTTCCGACCTTCTCAAACGTAACATTGGTTGGTGCTGAGAATAATGGCGGCGGTGACACAGGTATGGTTCTTCGTGCCGGTACAGGTGCCTATATCATGAATCTAACCGCTGCTAACTGGCGCGATGACTGCTTAGACATTGACGATGCTTCAACCTATGCCAACCGTGACACCGACACAGGTATCACCATGAAATCAGTGTTCTTGGCTTGTACCAACAACTTTGATGATGGATCTGAAGACGGTGACCTCCAAACTTGGTTCCTAGCAGAAGACAGCAACAATGGTGTCGGCACCAGCTCACTAGCAGCGCCTACCAATGGTACCAAAGCATACATCAATGGCTCCAATGAAAATGGTGTAACGGCCACTGATCCAAAAGCTGTGAAAAGCTTCTTTGACACCGTGGATTACATCGGTGCGGTAAAAGATGCCAACTCAAACTGGTTAGCTGGTTGGACAGTTTGGATTAACCAATAAGAAATGATCATAGACATACTGTGGGGCTTAAAACCCCACAGTGTTTCTCGTATCCGAATTATTTTTTTGAAAGCTGATGGTGGCTAAAATGACAATGAATTTAAAAACAGTTAAAAGTGCTTTGCTTGCATCGACGGTTATTTTTGTACCTCAAAATGCCCTCGCTCAAAGCATTGAAGACCCGCAGGAAAACCTTGAAGAAATTATTGTAACAGGTCGTTTCATTCCTGATGAAAAACGATCAACCTCAGAAATCTCCAGCGTAATTGACGCTGGTGATATGTCTGCTGCAGGCGACAGCG
>CAKZLM010000159.1 GCA_937126915.1 uncultured Alphaproteobacteria bacterium | reverse complement strand
AAATAATTCAACGCCGAAAATACCGCGACCACCTAGGGCGGTGGTGACTTTATTGGCAATATCCTTGGCGCGTTTAAGGGCGGTTGGTGTCATGGGTTGTGGCTGCCAGCTTTCAATATAATCGCCATTTTGTTGTTTGTGACCAATGGGTTCACAGTAAGTTGTCTCAACCGAGCAGGCCTGACCAATGGCGCGCACGGTCAGCAAGGTAATCTCATAATCAAAGTCAACAAAGCCCTCAACAATAACACGATTTTTGGCAACACGGCCGCCTTCTTGGGCATAATTCCACGCCTTTTCAACATCAGCGGCTGATTTCAACATGCTTTGACCTTTACCCGATGATGACATCACAGGTTTCACCAAACAGGGATAACCAATGCCGTTGTCAATGGCGGTGGCAATTTCCTCAGCACTATCAGCAAAAGCATAGGCCGAGGTTGGTAGCTTTAAGTCTTCCGCTGCCAAGCGGCGAATACCTTCACGGTTCATGGTTAGTTGCACGGCCTTGGCTGTTGGGATCACCTCGGTGGCGGTTGATTGTTCTAACTCTGCCAAAACCTCAGTGGCGATGGCTTCAATTTCAGGCACAATGATGTGCGGTTGTTCTTGGTCAATTAGGTTGCGTAAGGCCACAGGATCAGACATGTCAATGGCATGGGCGCGGTGGGCAACTTGATGGCCGGGCGCATTTTCATAACGGTCAACCGCGATCACCTCAACACCATAACGCTGTAGGGCAATGATTACTTCTTTACCCAATTCACCCGCCCCTAAGAGCATAACCCGAGTAGCTGAATTTGATAGCGGGGTACCAATGCGCATAGTTATGATTCCTTTTTATTATCTTTACAGAAGGCTAATTTCGCGCAAACAATAAAACAAAGAGAGGGATAAGGGAAGTGCGGAGTTTGTGTTA
Organism: uncultured Alphaproteobacteria bacterium; assembly: GCA_937126915.1. Taxonomy (GTDB): domain Bacteria; phylum Pseudomonadota; class Alphaproteobacteria; order Sphingomonadales; family SMXR01; genus CAKZLM01. The sequence goes on along the minus strand of CAKZLM010000159.1, from coordinate 8,891 downwards.
TAATATAACATTTCTTTGACATTTTCTCTTTTTGGCCATAAGGCATTTGCCAACAATGAACTATCTTGGACATCGATTTGGAAGATTTGTACCTCATCACATTTTTTAAAGGCTTTGCCTTATCGCTAGGGTTAATCATCGCGATTGGCCCGCAAAATGTTTATGTGCTGCGTAAAGGGTTAATGGGACGCCATATTTTAACCGTGGTTTTAACCTGTTTTTTTGCTGATATGCTGTTGCTCTTGCTGGCCTCTGGCGGTGTTGGGGCGATGTTAAACGGCAACCAAAATATCGCCCACTATGCGGCTTATGGTGGCGGGGCGTTTTTGTTTTGGTTTGGTCTTCGGTCTTTCATGTCAGCAAAAAACCCACAAATCATTAGTCAACAAGATGTTCAAAAAGCTGGCCTAGAAGCCCAAGGTAAAGGCCCACGCGCTGCCATTATGATGTGTTTGGCCTTAACCTTTTTAAACCCCCATATTTATGTTGATACCTTAATCATCATTGGCGGTGTTTCTGCCCAATATCACGGTATGGAATTGGTGATATTTGCGGTTGGAACCATCATGGCGTCAGCAATGTGGTTTTTTTCCATTGGCTATGGGGCCAGAATTTTAGCCCCGGTGTTTCAATCACCTAAAGCATGGCGCATCCTTGACAGTGGTGTTGGTCTTTTGATGTGGGCGATGAGTTATTATCTTATCTCAGGTCATTTTATGGACGGTCATTAATTTACATTTCTCCCTTGCTCTTAGGGCAAAAGCTGTGCAATCTTTCATCTCTTGATTGGGGAAGAATTGGGGAGATGAAACTAATGAAAATTTACGGTGCGCGTCTATCACCATATTTTGAGCGTCTGTATCTACAAGTTCAGGCAAAAGGCCTTAAAGGCAAGGTTGAGTTTCCCGGCGTTCCCGGCGGTGATTTGAAATCAGCAGAATACTTGGCAATTAATCCGATGGGTAAAATCCCTGCCATGGATGACGATGGTTTCTTGCTGTCCGAATCATGGGCTATTTCTGAATATATTGAAGAAAAATTCCCTGAAAAACCGATGATGACAGGCGATATGAGGCAGCGGGCAAAAATTCGCGCGATTGGCCGCATATGTGACTTTGAAGTCTTGCCGCCGGTTAATGCGTTATACGCACTTAAGGCCAAAGGCATTGAAGAAGGTGAGAATCTAGAGGCTGAGTTTTTAAAATTAAATCGTGCCCTTGATTGCGTTGAAATGTTTATGGAAGGCGGTGATTTTGCCTTTGCCAACGTGCTTTCACTGGCGGATTTTTCCTTAATGGCTAACGTGTTTTTCCTAGGCGATGTTTATAAAAGCTTTGGTCGTGACTTGGCAGCAGGGCGCCCTAAATTAGGCCATTGGCTGGGTGTTCACACCACCACCGACAGCTATAAAGAGGCCGTTAAAATTCGTGCGACACAGTTGGCTGATTTGCGTAAAAGAAAAGCGGCTGCAGCAAAAAAGTAAGATATTAAAACACAAAGGATAAACCATGCAGGTTAGTTTCACCCTTAATGGCAAACCCATAAATGCAGATATTGATCCCCGCACTTTGTTGGTTGAATTTTTGCGTGATCAGCAATCGTTAACGGGGACCCATGTGGGCTGTGAAACATCACAGTGTGGTGCTTGTAATGTGTTGTTGGATGGTGTGCCTGTTAAATCATGTTCACTGTTGATGGTTCAACTTGATGGTTGTGATGTTATCAGCATTGAAGGGCTAGCAAGCGGTGAAACCTTGCACCCCATGCAGCAAGCCTTTCATGAAAACCATGGTCTACAATGTGGCTTTTGTACACCGGGCATGGTGATCGCGGGTATTGGCATTTATCAGCGCCATGGCGATGCGGTTACGGAAGAAACCGTTCGTGAAGAACTCGAAGGAAACTTATGTCGTTGCACGGGCTATCATAATATTGTCCAATCTGTTTTAGCGGGTGCTAAGGCCATGGCGGCTGCTGAGAAGGGAGCATAAATCATGTATCAATTTGATTTTGCTAAACCCAAAACATTGGACGACTTAAAAGCCCTGCGCGAGGGTGAGGCAGAGGTGCAATATTTGGCAGGCGGTATGACCCTGATCGCAACCCTAAAACAGCGTTTAGCGATGCCGGAATTGTTGGTGGATATTAGCGCCATTGATGATTTAAAAGGTTTATCCAAAACTGCCGATGGCCTTAAAATTGGCGCACTAACCAAACATGCTGATGTTGCCAGCAATGCAGATGTGAAAAACACTATCCCAACTTTGGCAAAACTGGCTGGTATGATTGGTGACCCGCAGGTGCGTAACCGTGGCACCCTTGGTGGCTCGGTGGCAAATAACGACCCGTCGGCAGATTATCCAGCGGCAGTACTGGCCCTTAAAGGCACCATTCATACGGAAAATCGAAGCATTACGGCGGATGACTTTTTTGTCGACCTTTTTGAAACAGCGTTGGATGAAGGCGAGTTATTAACCGCTATTGAGGTTAAAACACCAACGCGTGCCAGCTACCAAAAATTTGCCAATCCTGCATCACGTTATGCCATTGCAGGCGTGTTTGTGGCTGACTTAGGGGGTGGTGATGTGCGCGTGGCAGTAACCGGCGCAGGGCCTTGTGTCTATCGTTTGAAAGACTTTGAGGCGGCGCTCGCCAAAGACTTTTCTGTGGATGCTATTAAAGGGCTTGAAGTTAGCGCAGATGGCCTAAACGAAGACGTACATGCCAGCCCAGACTACCGTGCAGATTTGGTTAAAACACTAACCATGCGTGCCGTTAAAGAACTGACTGATTAAAATTATTAAATGGGGGGGGGATTAAGATGAAAACATTATTGAAAGCGACGACGTTTGGTTTGTCACTAGCGGTGTCATCTGTGGCGCTCACAAGTGGTTTTGGTGGGGATATGGCGGCTTATGCCCAACAAGCTATGCAACAAGATATGTCAGTGCAACTTCATCAATTGTTTAAAGATGAGGAAGATCATCGCCAAGCCAGAAACGCCCCCATTGGTGATGACGTGGTGTTGGCTGATGCGCAATTACTAACTGATGTTAGCCCTGCGGCCTATGAAAAAGAAATGGCAATGCAGAAGGCTTTTTGGCAGCGCCTTCAAACCATTGATCGCAGTGCTTTGTCTGAGGCCGACCAATTAAATTATGACCTCTTTGAATTTTTAATTCACCACCGTATCAATAACGCCAGTTATGATGGTTGGCGCATGCCGTTTTTGTCTGACAGTGGGTTTTTTATGTCCACGGCCAGCTCGGTTGAGCGCATGCGTTTTAACAACAAACGCGACTATGATATCTATATCGCCAAAATGGCGCAATTACCCGCCCAGTTTGACCAATATATCGCTAATATGAACCAAGGCATTGCTGATGGCTGGACCATGCCAAGGATTATTTTAGATGGCGTTTATGGAGTGTTGAAGAATACCCGTGATGCTGCCAATGCTGCGGATGCCAGCAATCCTTTCATGGCGCCTTTCTTTAAAGAAAAACCTAAATTTATGAGCGATGCTGACTGGCAGGCAGTTCAGGCGCAAAGGGGCGATGTTTTAGCCAGCGTATCAGGCACCTATAATAAATTGGATGATTATTTTAAAAATACCTATATGCCAAATGCGCGCACAACCATTGGGGCGCGTGAATTGCCGGGCGGGGCTGATTATTATCGAGATATGGTGAAGTTTTATACCACCCTTGATATTAGCCCAGAAGAGGTTCACCAAATTGGCTTAAATGAGGTAAAACGCATTCGTGGTGAAATGGATGAAATCATCAAGAAGGTTGGTTTTAAGGGCAGCTTTAAAGAGTTTGTGACCTTCCTTAGAACCGACCCGCAGTTTTATGCAACATCACCGCGTGATTTATTGAAAGAAGCCAGCTATATCGCCAAGCGCATTGATGCACAAATGCCGCGTTTCTTTAAAACCTTGCCTCGTAAACCATATGGCGTGCGGGCGGTGCCTGATAATATTGCCCCTAATTACACCACAGGGCGATATTGGGGCACGCGATCAGAGACCGAACCGGGTTATTATATGGTTAACACCTACGCCCTTGATAAGCGTCCTTTATATGCGTTGCCAAGCCTAAGTTTGCATGAAGGTGTGCCGGGCCACCATCACCAAAATGCCTTGGTGGGAGAGCAGCCCGATGTGCCATCGTTCCGTGGTCAAGTGCGCGCTCATGCCTTTGGCGAGGGCTGGGGCCTTTATACCGAAAAGCTTGGCATCGAAATGGATATTTACGAAGACGACTATCAGCAGTTTGGTCGCCTAACCTATGAAATGTGGCGTGCGGGTCGTTTGGTGGTGGACACAGGCATGCACTTCATGGGCTGGACCCGAGATCAAGCGGTTAATCTGTTTGTCGAAAACTCTGCGCTTAGCTTGCATAATATTAACACAGAAGTGGATCGCTATATCTCATGGCCGGGTCAGGCCTTGGCCTATAAAATGGGAGAGTTGACGATTTTACGTCTTCGTCAAAAGGCCGAAGATGCCCTTGGTGAGAAGTTTGATATCCGATCTTTCCATGATGCCATTTTGGTAACAGGATCGCTACCAATGGCAATTTTAGAGCAAAAAATTGACCGCTGGATTGCCGATCAACAAGCCGCGGAATAGGAATCGTTTAAGGTAAAGGGGGATTTATGTCGTATCGTGGTAAGGTCATTTGGATAACGGGTGCCTCTGCGGGCATTGGTAAGGCCTTGGCCCATCGTTTTGCTCGGGAAGAGGCATACCTCATTCTTTCTGCAAGACGAGGGGATGTGTTAGAAGAAGTGGCTGATGAATGTCGCAAGCTTGGTGCGCCTGATTGTTTGGTCCATGCCTTTGATATGACCGATGAGCCGAACATGCCAACGTATGCCAAAACCGCTTTTGAATGGCACAATCGTCTTGATATGATCATTAACAATGCAGGCATCTCGCAACGCTCTCTTGCCATTGATACTGATATGAAAACCTATCGCAAATTGTTTGAAATTGATGTCTTTGGTCAAATTGCCCTTAATCAGGCGGTATTGCCCTATATGATTAAACAAAACAGTGGGCATATGGTGGTAACGGCATCGGTGGCAGGGAAAATTGGCGCCCCTTTGCGAACGGGTTACTGCGCAGCTAAGCATGCGGTGATGGGTTATTTTGATGCCCTCAGAACCGAGGTGACGCGTCATAACATCAAGGTATCCACCATTACACCGGGTTATATTCAAACAGAAATTGCCCATCATGCCTTAAAAGGTGATGGTGAGGCCAATGGGGCCGCAGATCCAAACATTGAAAATGGGATGCCAGTGGATGAGTGTGCTGAGGTTATTTTTAAGGGGTTATCAAAAGGCAAACCAGAAATTCCGGTTGGCAATGGACCTGAAATGAAAATGCTGTTGATGAAGAGATTTTTTCCAAAGCTGTTGTTCAAATTAGCAGCGTTAAAATAAATAGACAAATGAGTGAGTAGGGGGTGAAAATGCAGTGGTTTAGAAAATATTTATTGCCGGGGTTTGTTATTCAATCCGCCACCATTGGTGGGGCATATGGTACAGGGGCTGAATTAAAAGAATTTTTCCTGCCCTTCGGCACCATGGGTGGTTTGTTGGGAATGGTTGTTTCCATGACCCTGTTTTCGGTTTTGATCGCCATTGCGTTTGAGGTTTCACGCCGCGCTAAGGTTTATGATTATCTCTCCTTTTCAAAAGAGCTGCTTGGTAAGGGCGCGTTTATTTATGAAATTCTTTATTTGGCAACCATGATCCTGATTATCTCGGTAGTGGGGGCAGCCGCAGGGCAAATTTGCCAAGACGCCTTTGGCATTCCAGCTTATATTGGTACCATAGGTATTATGATCGCTATTGGCTATTTAGTGTTTTATGGCACCGCCACCATTGAGAAGTTTTTTGCCGTTTGGTCGCTGGTTCTCTATGGCGCTTATATGATTTTCTTAGCATGGAACCTGTTGCAAAATGGTGATCAGATTGGAGCCGCCTTTGCTGATGCCAGCGTGAATGATGGGTGGGCTTTATCGGGTTTAAAATACACCGGCTATAACATCGCTATGTTGCCTGTTTTATTGTTTACCGTGCGTCACATGACCAGCCGCAAAGAAAGCATCACCGCGGGTCTTATGGCGGGGCCTATTATAATGGTTCCTGCGGTTCTATTCTTCTTTGCCATGATCGGTCATTATGACACATTGATGGCCCCAGACATGAGCGAGGTACCTGTAACCTATTTATTGTCACAGCTTGAAGGCGCTGGTTTCTTCACCATTTTATTCCCAATCGTGTTGTTTGGTACGTTCATTGAAACGGGCACCGCCATGATCCATGGCTTAAACGAACGCATTGCCCACCGTTATGAAGAACGCGGTCAGGAAATGCCACAAAAACTACGTCCGATCATTGCAGTTGGTGTTTTGTTCACCGCCATCGTGATGGCTGATGCGCTTGGTTTGGTGGGCTTAATTGCCGATGGTTATGGCACCATAACCTATGGCTTTATTGTCTTTTTGGTGATCCCGCTCTTAACTATCGGTGTGTATAAAGCAACGCGAAAAGAAACCGAGATTGACCTTAGTGTTTAAGACATAGATAACACAGACATAAAAAAACGGGATCAAGGCATTGTGCTTTTGATCCCGTTTTAATGTTGCCTGAACTGTCTTGTTGTTTCTATACCGCGTCTAAACCACGGGTTAGATCAGCGATTAGGTCATCAGCATGTTCAAGACCAATAGAAATTCGTACCAAGCTTTCGGTGATGCCAATGTCTGCACGTACCTCAGGGTCTACCACGCTGTGTGTGGTGCTGGCTGGGTGCGAAATAAGGGTTTCTGTGCCACCCAAACTAACCGCCAATTTGGCAAGTTTTAGGTTGTCTAGGAAACGGAAAGCACCCGCTTCGCCACCTTTCACTTCAAAGGCAAAGGTCGAGCCAGCTGAACCGCACTGCTCATCATAAATGTCATATTGGGGATCATCTTTCTTCATAAAGCCCAAATAATGCACATTGGTCACTTTTGGATGATCACGTAAAAATTCTGCCACGGTGCGGGCCGTGCGGGTGCTGGCTTCCATGCGAATTTTTAAGGTTTCCATTGAGCGCATCACTAACCAACTGGTGTGTGGGTCCATCATTGACCCTAGCATCATGCGCATACCTGCCACTTGGCTCATGAGTTCATCCGGGCCAGAAACCGCACCGCCCACAAGGTCACTGTGCCCACCAACATATTTTGTTAGGGAATAAAGTACCAGATCAACGCCATGGTCTAAGGGGCGTTGCCACAAGGGGCCAAGGAAGGTGTTATCTACAGCAACAACAGGCTTATGGCCGGTTTCAACTTCTGCTTGATCAGCCAATTGGTCCAAAAGTTTCAAATTCACCAATTTATTGGTTGGGTTGGCAGGTGTTTCAGCCAAAATCATGGCAAGACGCCCCATGCCTTTTGCTTTTTCAACAGCGGCTTTGATGTCGTCGTCGCTGCAACCCGCTGTAAAGGCCACAGACTTAATATTCATTTCAGGCAACACTTCTTCGATTAAATGCTCGGTGCCACCATAAATGGGGTGCGAATAAACAATTACATCACCGGGGCGACAGAAGGTTAAAATGGTGGTTGAAATGGCTGCCATGCCTGATGAAAAGGCAAGCACTTTTTCACTGTCATCCCAAATGGCAAGGCGTTCTTCCAACACTTGCAGGTCGGGATTGTTAAGGCGTGAATAAATCAGGCCGCATTCTTCACCGCTGTTGGCTTCACGTCGCCCTGTGGCAAGGTCAAAATAATCTTTCCCTGCTTGGGCAGATGGAAACACAAAGGTAGATGTTTGGAAAACTGGAATTGTAACCGACCCTTCTGAAAACTTAGGGTCATAGCCATAAGACATCATTAAGGTTTCAGGTTTCAGCAATTGATTGCCAAGCTTGCGACGGTGATAACTTTTTTTAGTTTCAGACATGTTTATTTCCCCACATGATTCTGGTGTTTATGGACCATAAATAGTCCACCTGCAGGCACTTGTCATCTATAAACCTTTTGCGGTGATGACAAGTTTGTGACTATAGTCAGGCTAGGTAAGTTTTTGAGGGATTGGTCACGCCATTATGCAGTATGAAAATCGAAATCTTGGCTTTTTGGTCATGGCGCAGGCGCTGTTTCTATCAACGTCGGTGGTGACCGTGTCAACCATTACACTGGTGGGCAGTGAATTGTCGCCCAATGATAGCTTGGTGTCTTTGCCTTATGCGTTGGTGACGGTGGGAACGGCCCTATCAACCATTCCTGTGTCATTTTTAATGCGCCGTTTTGGCAGGCGGGCGATTTTCTTATGTGCCTTGTTCATTGCCTTATTGGGGTTTGCTTCTGGCTTTGGCGCGCTTTATTGGGGGGCGTTCGGCTTGTTGATGGTGTCAGGCTTGTTTCACGGCATGGCACAGGCAGCAACGCAATATTTGCGATTTGCGGCCGTTGAAGTTGTTGATGAAAGCCGCGCTGGCAGCGCCATCAGTTGGGTTTTAGGGGGCGGTGTTATTGCAGCGCTGTTTGCTCCGGGGGCGGCGCGCTGGGCCAACCAATATTTTAGCGAGATACCATATTCAGGCTCATACATTATGATGTTGCTGGTGGGGTCAACTGCCTTAATACCCCTTCTGTTATTGAGGGTGCCGAAACCGCCTTTGAATGAAAATTCGGGCAGTGGTAGACCCTTGATGGACATTTTAAGCAAGCCAAAAACCATTGCCGCCATGGTGGCTGCTGGCACGGGTTGGTTATTAATGGTTATGTTGATGGGTGCAGCGCCGCTTGCCATGCATGCCAATGGGTTTCATTTTGATCATTCCTCCCAAGTGATTCAATGGCATATGCTGGGCATGT
>CAKZLM010000158.1 GCA_937126915.1 uncultured Alphaproteobacteria bacterium | reverse complement strand
CGAATAGCGCTCTTCTTCCATCATAGGCATAGGCAAGCCCAATGATTGTTGGCGTTTTGGTGGGTTAACCTGTTCAACTGGGGCAAGGTCTGGAGCTTTGCCAATGTTTTTAAGGCGGTCAACGCTGCCACAGGCTGATAAGCCGATGGTAAGACTGGCAAGCGTTACAGCTTTAAACCATTTTTGTGAATTTGTTTTCATTGTGAAGGTCATGGATCAGGTTACCTTTCTGTTTTGTCTGTCTAGTATTTCTACTGGCTAGTTTTTAAACTAGGGGCAATTTTCACTGCCCTTTACCCGCGTTAGGTGTTTGACCTATTTTGGGTGTCTGATTAGTCGTTGCCACCGTTGAACCCGGTTGATGCAAGGCGTCCGCCTGCAGGGATTTCAACTAAAGTTGGGTTTATAACAATGGCCATCAATGTCTTTTTGTTGGCGGTGCTCATCACCTTAATCATGTCGCCTTCACCACCGTCCTCTAGGGCACGAGCAGTGCTGGTAACACTTAAATTGCCAATTTTAACAATCATCTTAACCGCGCTACCTTTGGAGATAGTAATAGGGTTTTGTACATCATTCATGCGCAGTGGCTTGCCCGATCTAACGGTTCTCTTTGGTGACTTGCCGATTAACATATCCGATTGGGTAATCATGCTGTTGGTCACCAAACGGGCAGGAATGTCGATATAATAAACGTCATCTTCGCTAATCACTTCGCCAGACACTAAGGCAGAACGCAATACGGGAACTGATGCTAAATCTTCGATTTTGCCTCGTACTTCTTTGCGTTCTTTGGTGTGGTCACTAATAGGAACTTGCAACCAAACACTGAAACGGCCGGTACGATCGTCGATTGAAACGCTTTCCATATCAATGTCAGCCATAGACATGAAGGATGGGATTAGGATGTCTCGTCCAGTCCCATAAAGAGACAAGCTAAATTGGTCGTTGCCTTTATAATCGGTGACAGCCGAAAGAACCAAATCACGAATATCATTCTCGGTAACAACTTTGCCAGAACGGGTGATAGGGATGCGCGTTGTTTGTTTCGGGCGCACCCAATCAATGCCGTTTTGTTTAGCGATGTTTTCTAACTCATAAGCGCTGAAGTAAAGTTTTTGACCCGGAGCAGGGGCATTGGCAATGATCACGCTGGCAGCGGTGCCAGCATCAGAGAAAACATCACCTAAGCGTACCGTGTCACCATCGATAACTGGTGCTGGGTTCAGGTCAGCAGCGCTGGCTGCTGTGCCCAGGACCATGAGTGCGGTGCCAAAAGTAAGTGCCTTAAGGCTGTTTTTGATCAAGTGTCTATCCATTTTTACCTCCTATTAGGGGTCTTTACTTCTTAGCTATTCATTAGCGTAGGTTAGAAGTTGCGCTCATCATTTCATCAGCGGTAGAAATTACCCGGCTGTTCATTTCATAAGCACGTTGCGCGGTGATCAGACTGGTGATTTCAGAAACCGAATTTACGTTCGAAGTTTCTAAAAAGCCTTGAACAATCGTCCCGTAACCTGGGGTGTCTGGTGTTGCAGTTGTTGCAATACCGGATGCAGGTGTTTCTAGGTACATATTGTTACCAATGGCTTCCAAGCCTGCCTCGTTGGCAAAGATGGACAATTCTAAGCGGCCAACCACAGCGGGTTGAATTTGGCCGTCAAGTTTTACCTGTACTTCACCTTGTTCGTTGATGGCAACGTCCAAAGCTTCAGGTGGGATGGTAATACCAGGTTGGATGGTGTAACCGTCGGTGTTAACCAATTGGCCTTGAGGGCTTAATTGGAAAGAACCGGCACGGGTATAACCTTCAGTTCCATCTGGCATTAAAACGCGGAAGTAACCACGGCCATTAACGGCAAGGTCAAAGGTGTTACCCGTTGAGACCAAGTTACCTTGTTCAGTAATACGGTAAACGGCACCTGTTTTAACACCGACACCAACCTGAATACCAGATGGTACAATGGTATTGGCATCAGAAGATGTGGCGCCGACACGCTCAATATTTTGGTAAAGCAAATCCTGAAACTCAGCCCGTTGACGCTTATAAGCGGTGGTGTTCATGTTGGCTAAGTTGTTGGAAATTACTTCAACATTAAGCTGCTGTGATAGCATGCCTGTGGCTGCAATACTTAACGCTTTCATTTCACTTTCCTTTCAAAAAATCACTTAATCATCTTTGCGATGAGACTTTATTAGCCGGTGCGACCCAGCTGATTGATGGCTTCTTTACGCATGTCTTTTGACTCGCTCAGCATTTTCGCAACGCTCTGATAACTACGAGAAATATGGATCATGCGGGTCACTTCTTCGATTGAGTTTACATTTGATCCCTCAAGCATAAACTGAAGAAACTTTGATTGCTTAACCTCATCCTGACCATAAGTTTTTGGCTCGGCAGTAGTTTCGTAGAGGTTGTCACCAAGTTTTTTCAAAGCTTGCGGATTATCAAACTCATATAAAGAGAGTGGACCAAGTGGTTCTTCAGCGTTTTCCGTGATGATTAATCCATTTTCCATAATGGTCAGAATATTATCACCAGGTTGAAGCTGAATTTCACCACCAGCCGCGTCGTGAACGCGTTGGCCAGTAGAAGTCATGACAAAACCTTCTGGATCTAGCATTAAGTGGCCGTTGCGAGTGTATTTGTTTTCACCGTCATCGCCGGTTACTTCAATAAACCCTGGTCCAGTAATAGCTACATCCATAGGGTTGCTCGTATATGTGTGAGCGCCCTCGGTAAAGTCTCGAGCAACACCGAAATCAAGTACATAAGAAATTTGTGAGGTTCCAAGTTCACCATTATCCAACTCTTGGATATATTCCTGGAACATCACGCTTTCCTTTTTGAAAGCGGTGGTGTTCATATTCGCTATGTTATTCGCTACAACGTCCATTTGGCGGCGCATTGCAGACTGATGTGATAGTGCTACAAACAGTGCAGTATCCATCGTACCAACTCCTTTTTGGGTTGCTGTTGATGGTTCGACCTGTACTTTGCAGAAAGCGTGCCAGTTTAATAAATGTAATAAATACAATTGGTTATGGTGTTTTTGTGCTAAATTATAGGTAGGTAAAACTAGGGGGTGGCAAGAATTTCAGTCTTTTTTGACAAGTTTTTCCTAGTGACATGTTATTGTCATGTTGTGGGCATATATAAAGTATAAAGAGCTATAAAGCATAAAGAGCTCTGAGGTTTCTATTTAGAACTATATTTCTTAAATGGCCCAAAAAGTGCATTGCAAATTAAGCTTTTTAATTTAGTCTTGTTTAGGGGTGAAAAGAGATCAATTTTTTTGTCTTTAACAGACTGAAATATATAGCAAATTAATGCGCGCTATGTCACAATAGGGCTAACTAGGTAAAAGCAAGATAAGATCTGGAACATAAAATGTCTGATGTAGATTTAGATGATGATGTTGACGAACTGGTCGAGGGACTGGAGAAGAAAAAAACATCGGGTAAAAAGATTGTCATTATTATTGCGGTTATTGCGATTTTAGGTGCTGCAGCGGCGGCCTTCTTTTTAATGGGTGGTGAAGAACAACCGGTAGAAGAAGAATTGGCCGATGGTGAGATACCAGCTGCGCAAACGCAGTCTAATGGTGTGTTTTTCTCAGCTGAGCCAATGAGCTTTATGGTTAATCTAAATACTGGCGGTCGTCAGGCCCGTTATTTTTCTATGAATGTTAGCTTTCAGTATGAAAATGCTACTGATGAAGCTGTTGTTCTTGAAAAACTGCCATTGATCCGTGATATCTTTAATATTTATTTGCGCGAACTGCGCGAGGAAGATTTGCTGCGTTCTGCGGGTATCTTCCGTTTGAAAGAAGAATTGTTGCGTCGGGTTAATAATGTTGTAGCCCCAGTAAGGGTGAGAGATATTCTATTCTCTGAAGTTCTGTTGCAGTGATAAGAAACCTTATCTAAGCGCTAGGTTTAAGGGAATAATAAGTGGGGACTGAAAATGTCTATGGAAGACGATGATGACGAAGCATTAGCCGCCGAATGGGCCGCTGCCATGGAGGATGGTGACGGTGACCTAGATGGTGATGACGACGGCGGGCCGGATGACGACTCCAATGTCGGTCAACCAGGGCGCGTTCTAGATCAGAACGAAATCGACAGTTTGCTTGGCTTTGAAGGCGATGATGATGGTGATGATACCCAAGGTATTCATGCTCTCATTAACAGCTCTTTGGTGTCATACGAACGCTTACCGATGTTGGATATCGTCTTTGACCGTATGGTACGGATGACATCGACCTCACTGCGTAATTTCACCTCTGATAACATTGAGGTGTCGCTTGATAATATTACCTCGGTTAGATTTGGTGACTATCTAAACTCGATCCCCCTTCCAGCTATGTTATCTGTATTCAGGGCCGAGGAGTGGGATAACTATGGCTTGATGACGGTCGATTCCAATTTGATTTATTCGATTGTGGATGTTTTATTAGGTGGTCGTCGTGGTACAGCAGCCATGCGGATTGAGGGGCGTCCATACACAACCATTGAACAAAGCTTGGTTGAGCGGATGATTACGGTGATCTTAAAAGATCTGTGTGCCGCTTTTGAGCCTCTAAGCCCTGTGCATTTCACCCTTGATCGATTAGAGACCAACCCTCGCTTTGCCACCATTGCCCGACCACCAAACGCCGCTATTTTGATTAAGTTGCGGGTGGATATGGAAGACCGTGGCGGTCGTATTGAAATTTTGTTCCCATATGCAACGTTAGAGCCCATTCGTGAATTGCTTTTGCAGCGCTTTATGGGTGAAAAATTTGGTCGAGATTCCATTTGGGAAGGCCACCTTGCGACCGAATTATGGTACACCAAGATTGATTTGCGGGCGATATTAGATCAGCAAACCATGTCTTTGCGTGATGTTATGAATTTACAGGTTGGGCAAACCATTCCATTGAATGTTACCCCGAATAGTAATATTTTGCTAGAATGTGGCGGTGTGCCGATGATGACTGGTAAAATGGGTCGATTGGGTAAAAATATTGCCGTTTCTGTTAACAAAACCGTTTTGAAGCAAAGCACTGATTAAAAGTTTCTTTTGCAATGTCATAAGAAAATTGATTGAAAGTTAGCGAATTTTAACCATTTATGTTATAGATTGGTGACGTAGACGATTATGCCGCCCACTATTTTGGGGGCAGAGACAAAAGGCAGACACCTGATGGGTTGGATTGAAATTGTTATTGATATTGTTTTAGCAGGTCTTTTACTGTTGGCTGCAATCAGTAACTATAGGTTAAACAAGCGCTTATCAACAATTAAGGAAGGCCAGGCTGAGTTGGGTGAGCTTGTTCAAAAGCTAAATAATGCTACCAACCAAGCACAGGTAAGTGTTGAGCATTTGCGTGTTTCCGGTTTGGAAACAGAAGAAAAATTAAAAGGTGAGATCAAAAAGGCACAGGCCTTGATGGATGAGTTAACCTTAATTACCGAGGCTGGTGATAGCATTGCCAATCGCCTTGAAGAACGATTGTCTGGTAGTTCAGCTATTATTAAGCAGGCTGAACGTATGCAGCACCAAATGCAACAGTCACAAGAAAAGCTGCATCATGATGAAGAATTATTAGAGGCGCTGAAAGAAGCCCGCTAAAACTGGAACGATAAGATTAGGATTGTTCAATGGAAAACCGCGTCAAAATTTTACCAACATTAATTGTTATGTGTAGTGTGGGATTTCTCTTTAAATCTTACGATGCAATAACAGGCATTAATGCGATGGGCGCGATTGCGGAACCCGCCGCACCTATACAGCAACAAGGCGCCAATGGCGCACAAGCGGGCGGCAATACCCAGCCTACGCCAAACAATGCTGAAGCACAGGCCCAAGGAAATGCGACCGCTCCACAAAATAGAGAGCAGGCAGCAACGCCAATGACACCTGCTGAAACGGGGCTTCGCTCACAACAAGGACAGGATGTTTTTGATCCCCTTTTGATGGATGAAGCTGAGATTAAGGTTTTGCAGGATCTAGCGGATCGCCGCAAACAACTAGATGCGCGTGAGAATGAGCTAGAAACACGTGAAAAACTGTTGCTGGCTGTTGAAAAAAATATTGATGACAAAATTCAACGCCTAGAGGTGATGCAGGCTGAAATTTCTGACCTTGTTACCCAATATGATGAGGCCAAAACCGCGCAATATGAGAAATTGGTTAAGACATATGAAACAATGAAGCCTAAAGATGCTGCTCGCATCATGGAAGGCATGGATTTGGATATTCAAATCATTGTGGCGACACGTATGAAAGAAAAGAGTATTGCGCCAATTTTGGCTAATATGAACCCGGAAAAAGCCCGCCAATTAACCATTGAATTGGCAACTTGGGCTGATCTGAACGCTGTCACCAATCAATAAAACAATTAATTAAAATTTTAGTGAGGACATTAACGTACTTTTAATAAGTGCGCTGTATGGTGTTCTCAATAAATTTTCACTATAGGCTGGAGCGCTTAATTTTATGTCTGGGAACAATGCAGCACAGGCTCAAATTCAGGTTTATCTTGATAATTATAGAGCGGAACATGGTGACAGTATCTCTGTCGAAGAAGTAGGAGAGTTGGTTGCAGCTCTATTAAAGCAAGTTTCTCCAGCAGAAGGCCTGTCGGGTGGCGAAGCAGAAGCCGAGTTGAACGAAATGGTTGATAATTTAACCATGGTTCAACATGAAATTTTGATGATGAAGCCATTGACCCTTTCACAGAAAGATATGCCTGAGGCTCTTGCTGAATTGGACGAGATTGTTAAAGCAACCGAAGGGTCAGCCAGCACGATTATGGATGCCGCGGATAAGTTGGCAATGCTGGGTGAAGATGCTGATGAAGAAACCGCCGATCAAATAGCCGACATTTCTACCATTTTGTTTGAAAGCACCAGTTTCCAAGACATTTGCGGCCAACGCATTACAAAAGTGCGTAAGCTACTGGATGAAATGCAGCAACAAATGGCTTCGCTGGCCATGACCGTGGGTGACGATGATTTAGAGATTGCCGATGATCATGTTGAATTTGATGAGGCAGGTTTTGCGGTTAATGAAGAAAACCTTCTTCATGGGCCACAGCGTGAGGGCCAAGGCAACAGTCAGGATGATATTGACGCCCTTTTAGCTAGTTTTGACTAATTACTTATAAATAAACAGGTTTTTGTTTCATGAAATAGCCAAAATTTAATGGTAGTTCTTATATCATTGGTTATACTGCCAGAATGATATGAGTTTCCAGCATGATGTGCTGGCTATAAAGCGATTAAATGATGCAACATCGGCTAAATACGAAAACAAACAATAAACACCATTCTTTAGGGGATGATGTTAATACCAGTGTTTTTGTTTCTATCTTTTTATTATTTTTTGGTATTTTTGCCATATTGGTCAGTTTTCGAAGTGATACATCACTGGTTGATGAAGCTACTGCTGAGGTTTCTTCACAAAATAATAGTCGTTTTAATGAAGATGGTCGCGAACAAATGACGAGTGTTGGTGGTGACGCCCCAGATCGCTTGATAAATTCTATGACGTCTATTCACGGCGGGGTGCGTCAAAATGCGGTTCAGTTTGAAGAGGGAGCACATCAGGTCGTAGCGTTTAAAATTCCTGCCAGTGACTTGTTTTCACAAAATGGAGTCTTGCCAAAACCTTCGATGCGTTTTTTTATTGAGCGCCTGATTTTATTTTCTCGAGATAATAAAGGGGTTTTGTCTAATGAGCAGGGGGCGGTACCCTTAATATTGGACATCTCTCTGGGAACCGATCAGCGCTTATCTGGGGCAAGTAATGAGATTATAAAGCAGCGATTAGCTTTCTTATCTGAGCAATTAACTGAACGATTAGCCCCACAAGTGGTTTTCCGCCAAGGTGTGATTGATGCTTCTCGTGATAGTCTATATGTTACAATCTCTTTACCAAAAACGGGCAATTAGGGGGAGGATATGATAGATCGACGTCAAATTCATAAAATTCCCCAATCATCAGAGATGGTCTCAAAAAATAACTGGTTGGTTATTTTTGGTGATTTGCTGGCACTGATGGTGACATTTTTTGTGCTTATGTTCTCCATGACGGGCCTTGATCCTCAAAAGTGGCAACAGTTGCAAGAAAGTCTGGAAGAGGAGCTTCGGTTTCTTCCTATTTTACCGGTCGAAACGGCGACGATGGTGCCAGAATTAGAGGTTGGAACAAAAACTGGCATAAGTCTTGATTACTTAAAAACCGTCTTGGAAGGAAAAGAGGTTGTTGATGATCTCATTGGCAGCTTAGCTCTATACCGCCAAGAAGCTGAATTGGTTATTGTTTTAGATGTAAGGAAGTATTTTAACACTAGCCTTCAGGACTTGCGTGACCCGGCAAAAAGGATTGTGGGAGAAATTGCTCAATCGTTGAATGATGTGCCGAACGACGTGCAATTATTGGGTTTTAATGCTACTCGCTTGTTGGATAAATCTAATCCTAGTGCGGTAAAAGGTGAGAGTATTAGGTTTGCTATGGTCATAAAAGATTATATGCAGGCCGCTGGCTTCGATAAACCCCTTTGGGTTGGCGCAGCTGGTTTAAGTGAGTATCAAGATTTGGCAGGTGATTTTGCCACCAGCATGTTGTATAATGTGCCAGATCGCGTTGAAATTAGAATAAAGGAACGGCAACGTAACGATGCGCTATCGCAACTTTATAAACGCTAACCTCAAAGCAGCCTTGCTATCAAGCTGTCTAGGGTTATCTCTTGTGGCAGGCACGGCTGTGCTTTTGCCAACACAAAGCTATGCGCAAAGTGCAACCCCTGTTGATGTGAGAAGCGCAGATCATCCAGGTTACAGTCGTCTTGTTTTCGCCTTCGATATTGATTTTGTTGAATATCGCATGATTGAAAACGCCAACAGCATTGATATTTTCTTCCCATCAGGGCAGGCCTTCGTCAATAATGGTGCCAATGTACCGCCGCTGCAGTTTATTAATAGCCCGCAAGTTAGACGGGCAGCCAATGGGGAAAGTGTGATCCGTTTTAATAAAGCGGCAAATACCATGGCACAGTCATTCCGTGATGGTTTTGCCATTGTTGTGGATGTGATGCCTGTTCCCGCTGGTACGCAGCCAGATTATTCGCCAGAGGGTGATCTAGGCATACAAAATACGCAATCATTTGCGCCAACTACGCCGCAAAATACGCCTCCAGCGCAAAATCAACCGGCGCAGCAGCCTGAGCCCAGCACGCCTGCCTCAAATGACCAGCAGTCGGCAACAAATAATGCTGATGCTAACCCTGTTTTAAATGATATACAGTTAGGCCAAGCGCCAAACTTAATGGGGCAGGTTAATAACTCTACGCCTGATCTGACCTTAGGGGCCGGTTCTACCTCAAGCCCAGTGCCTGATGCGAATTCTGCTGTGACAGTTCCAATGACCAATGACAATGAGACTACGCAGTCACAGGTACCGACGACCAATGACAATGAGACTACGCAGTCACAAGTACCGACGACTAATGATGCGCCAATTAATTCGGCAGAGCAAAATCCTACAGCAACGACTGCAGCTGCAAGTGCAAATGCTAACCAAGGCACCGTTTCAACTGATATTCCTGACCCGTTAGAAGCTGTTTTTGGCAGCGCTGGCGGTTCTAATACAGCAACGGGTGCGACAACGCGTGATCAACAGAACACGCCGACTAATCAAAATGTACCAGCACAAGAATCCACACCAGCTCCACAGCAGAACACCCCTGTAGAAGTTGTGCAGGAGGATGACCCCGTTGCGGTTCAAGATGCAGCCCCGCCTGAAACCATTCGCGCCGCTGATATGCGCGCAAATACAGGTGGAGCAGGGGTTTCCATTAATCGCCGCTTAGGCCTTGGTGAGGCGCCTGTTGTTCCAGTTAGTGTTGAGGATGTAGGTGATCAAAAAACCCTAGTCTTTAACTGGCATGTGCCTGTTGGTGCCGCTGTCTTTAAACGCTCTGGATATTTATGGGTGGTGTTTGATGAGGCATCGGTTAGTGAATTAAGTAACGTTGTCTCTATGATGAATGCCGAGTTTACGACTATAGATCAAAGCAATGGCCCTGATATGACTGTTGTGCGCTTTGGCTTGGTCGATGATCCCGAATTGGTGGCAACACGTGTTGGTAATGATTGGCGTATTACCCTACAACGCAGCAAAGTTGACCCTGAAAAGCCTTTGGTGTTAGCTCGCCAAGATGCTGAAGACCTTGGTATTCGCTATTTTTCACCGATACAAAGCCCTGGTAACTATTTAAAAATTGAAGATCCTATTGTGGGTGACAATGTTCATGTCATTCCTATTCTAGAAGCGGGCATGGGGATGGTGGATAATTACCGTCAGGGGCCGTTTTTGGCGCTACAGTCAGCCCAAGGCCTAGTGATTGAACCAATGTCTGATGATGTGGTGATCACCCGTTATACTGATGGCGTGGCGATTGGCTCTATCTGGGGGCAGGATAGTGGTAGCAATGATGCCAATTTGGGAGATCGTGCCCAAGGTGAGGTTATCATTGATTTTGCCGAATGGCGCCGTGGTCCTAGGTCACAATTTACCAACAACAGACAAAATATTTTAGCGGAATTAACATCAGCCCCTGAATCAGAGATTAATAAATATCGCTGGGATTTAGCGCAGTTCTATTTAGGGCACAAAATGCCTCATGAGGCCTTAAGTGTTTTAGGGCTAATGTTAGAGTTAGATCAAGAAATTGCTGATAAAGACCATCGTTTCAACGCTGTGCGAGGTATGGCGCATTATCAAATGCGTGACTTTGCCCTAGCAAAACAATATTTAGATGATCGTCGCCTTGATGCTGAACCTGATATTTATTTATGGCGCACATTGGTTGAAACCGAACTGGGCAACTATGAGCAAGCCCTTAATGTGTTTGAGCGTTCACGCGAGTTAATTGATCGGTATGGTCCTGAAACCCGTGTCAACTTCAGATTGTCGGCGGTTAAATCAGCGCTTGAAATTGGTCGCTTAGACTTTGCTCAAAATGAAATTGCCTTGATAAAAGCCTTGCCAAAAACAGCATTCCAAATGAGTGAAGCGCTGTGGCTTGAGGGCCAAATGCAACAGCGTTTGGGTAATGAAGACCAAGCCATTGCCTTATTTAGAAATGTCGCTGTAGAAGAGCAAATCAACCGCCGTGCTGCGGCCCATGCCAGAAACGCCTTGATTATGATTAATTATAATAACGGCACTTGGGATCGCAATCGCACCACCAACGAATTGGAATTACTGCGGTTTTCTTGGCGTGGTGATGACTTTGAATTTAACTTACTGAAAACTTTGGGCAGTTTATATCTTGATGGTGATGAATATTCACAAGGTCTAAGGTCATTGCGTGATGCCATTGAGGCGTTCCCAGAACACGCGCGTCGCCGTGAAATTTTTGCCCAAATGGATACCACCTTTAGGGATTTATTCCTTAATGGTGCAGCTGATAATTTAAATGCCATTGCCGCTATAAGTCTTTATAATGAATTTAAAGAACTAACACCCATTGGTTCACGCGGGGATGAAATGATCCGTCGCTTGGTTGAACGTATGGTGTCCGTTGACTTATTAGAGCAAGCGGCAGAATTACTGGACTATCAAGTGCGGTTCCGCCTTGAGGGTATTGCCCAAGCCAGTATTGCGGCGCAGTTGGCTAAAATTTATTTGATGGATCAACGCAACGACGAAGCCATTGAAATTTTGCGTGCAACCCGCCAGCCTCAAATGCCTGATGATTTGGTTGAACAACGTGTTTTGGTTGAAGCGAGGGCATTAACCAATGCCAAGCGTTATGAAGAGGCCGAGGTCTTGTTATTTGGTATTTCTAATGAAGAAGCGAACAAAATTCGCGCCGATATTTATTGGGGCGCCAATGACTGGCCGCGTATTGCCATGGTCAGCATTCAAATGCTTGGTAATCGTTGGCAAGTGCCAACACCGCTTAGTTTTGAAGAGCGCCAAGTTTTAATGCGTTATGTCATTGCCATGTCTATGCAGGGTGATATGCCGGCATTGCAACGTGTTCGTGCCCAATATGGTGAATTAATGCGTGAGGGCAATTTTGCCAATGCTTTCAATACCATTACATCCATGCAAAACCCAACAGGGGACCAGTTAACACAAGTGGTACGCTCACTGGCAGGTATCAATACCCTTAGATCATTTATGGATGCCTATCGCCGTGAATTTGTTGGCAGCAGCGACGACGACTAAAGGCCTTTATTCCTCTAACGAAAGTGCTACTACCAAGCGCCCTCAATAAGCTTGAGTATGTTTATCCATGTTCCTGTAATTTGATGTTAGTTTTGTTGGTGCCTGATGGAGCGTCAGACGGGTGGGAAGCTTCGTACCAAGCTGCCAGCCACCATGTTCCAGCCATCTACCAGAACAAAGAAAATTAGCTTAAAGGGCAGTGATATCATTACAGGTGGTAGCATCATCATACCCATTGACATGAGAATGGACGCCACAACCATATCAACCACCAAGAAAGGCACATACAGCAAGAAACCTATCTCAAAGGCCCGTTTCAACTCGCTAATCATAAATGCCGGGATAAGAACCGTTAAAGGAGTTTCCATGGCTGTTTCAGGGGCAGGGCCTCCACGCATGTCCAAAAATAAGATAACATCTTCATCTCTCGCGTTAGCCAGCATAAACTGTTTAAAAGGAAGAACAGCATTATCGAACGCCTGTTCTTCAGATATTTCTTCATTAATCAAGGGGCTTAGTCCAGTTTCATAAGCCGTTTCAAAAACAGGAGACATGACATAGCCTGTTAAAAACAGCGCTAATGAGATTATCACAATGTTTGGTGGTGTTTGCTGGGTACCAAGGGCGGTGCGTAATATAGATAGAACCACGACAATACGGGTGAAGGATGTCACAGTCACTAAAATAGACGGTGCCAATGATAACACCGTCATTAAAAGGATCAATTGAACCACGCGACCGCTGAGGTTTCCTTCTTCCCCTAAATCCATCGAAAATTGTTGGGCTAAGGCATCATCGGCCATGTATGCCAATAAGAAAGAGGCGGAAAATCCCAAGATCAGTAGTTTAAAGGCCTTTAAAAGGAGAGGGTGCTTGGCAAAAAACTGTTTCATGATGCATCCTCTTCTTGGCTCGCTAAGTTATTTAAAATTTTATTAAAATTGCCATTATCATGATCCGAACTCTGA
>CAKZLM010000157.1 GCA_937126915.1 uncultured Alphaproteobacteria bacterium | reverse complement strand
TCGGGAAACAACGTAGAATGCGAAAGCAATTCCGAGCCGTCAGTGCGTTTCATCGGGGGACCAAACAGAGGGGCGGGAAACAACAAAGAATGCGAAAGCCGTAGCGGGAAACAAGGCAAAAAACTCTAATTCCCACTTGCTCTTGATGGTGGCTTTGGGTATTGTCGCGCCGACTATAGTTTTTGGGCGCTTTCGTGGGCTTGATCACCCATGCTGTTAAGTAGCGTTCATTCATTTAAAATGAGGAAAAGACCCGATGTCTGTTGATACAAAGACTGTGGCCCGTATTGCGCATTTGGCGCGCATTGCGGTGGAGGAAGAACGTTTAGAGCCGATGACGGCTGAACTAAACGGTATTTTAGACTGGATTGAGCAATTATCGGAAGTTGACACCGACGGTGTTGAGCCTATGACTAGTGCGGTTGATACCAAATTGCATTGGCGCGACGATGTGGTCAATGACGGCGATAAAGCTGATGAAATTTTGAAAAATGCGCCAAAGGCTGAGTATGGCTTTTTTGCGGTGCCAAAAGTGATTGAATAGGAAGGGATAAGATAATGACGGATAAAAACCTTACCCGCCTTACAATTGCTGAGGCCCGTGATGGCTTGCAAAAAGGTGATTTTACCGCGCGTGAATTAACCGAAGCCCATATTAGCGAAGTTGAAGCGGCACGCAAATTAAACGCCTATGTCACCGAAACACCTGAGTTGGCCTTGGCTATGGCTGATAAAGCCGATGCCCGCCTTAAAGCAGGGGATGCGGCCAAGCTAACCGGTATTCCGTTGGCGATTAAAGATTTATATTGCACCAAAGATGTGCGCACCACTGCGGGCAGTAAAATGCTTGAAAATTTTGTGCCAACATACGAATCAACCGTGACACAAAACTTGTTTGATGATGGCGCGGTGATGCTTGGTAAAGTGAACATGGACGAGTTTGCCATGGGATCTTCAAATGAGACCAGTTTTTATGGCAATACCATCAACCCATGGAAGGCTGAAGGTAGCGATAAAGAATTGGTGCCTGGTGGGTCATCAGGTGGTTCTGTATCTGCGGTTGCGGCTTTCACCGCGATGGGGGCAACCGCCTCTGATACTGGTGGGTCAATTCGCCAGCCTGCGTCTTTCACGGGGTTGGTTGGGTTGAAGCCAACCTATGGTCGTTGCAGCCGTTGGGGTATGGTGGCATTCGCCTCTAGCCTTGACCAAGCAGGCCCCGTAGCGCGCACAGTGCGTGACACCGCCATCATGATGGAAAGCATGGCTAGCTATGACATTAAAGATAGCACCAGCGTTGATCGCCCTGTGCCTGATTATGAAAAGGCCTTAACCGGTGATATTCGCGGTATGAAAATAGGTATTCCTAAAGAATATCGTATTGATGGCATGCCTGACGAAATTGAAAAGCTGTGGCAGCAAGGCATTGAGTGGTTGAAAGCCGCAGGTGCTGAGATCGTTGATATTAGCTTGCCGCATACAAAGTATGCCCTGCCAGCTTATTATATTGTGGCCCCGGCTGAGGCGTCATCAAACCTAGCGCGCTATGATGGTGTGCGTTACACCATGCGTAAAGAAGTGCCCGGTGGCCTGCAAGAAATGTATGAAGCCACCCGCGCCGAAGGGTTTGGTAAGGAAGTGCAACGCCGCATTATGATCGGAACTTATGTGCTGTCTGCTGGCTATTATGATGCATATTACCTTAAGGCACAAAAAGTGCGCACCCGCATTGCTGAGGACTTTGAAAAAGCCTATGAAAAGGTGGATGCGATTTTAACACCGTCTTGCCCGTCTGCGGCTTTCCCTGTTGGTGAAAAATCAAACGATCCTATTGCGATGTATCTCAATGATATCTTTACTGTGACAGCCAATATGGCTGGCTTGCCGGGGATTTCTATCCCTGCGGGTCTTGATCATCAAGGTCTGCCGCTGGGTCTTCAAATTTTGGGCCCTGCTTTTGGTGAAGAAACAATTCTGAAAGTGGCGGGCGTCATGGAAGACGCCGCTGGCTTTACCGCCACAGCCAATGCTTGGTGGAAGGAGTAAGAGATATGTCAGATATGATTAAAACAGGCATTATCAAAGGTGCAACAGGCGATTGGGAAATGGTTATGGGCCTTGAGGTTCACGCCCAAGTAACCTCTAACGCCAAATTGTTCTCTGGTTCATCAACCGAATTTGGGTCAGAGCCTAACAGCAATGTGTCCTTGGTTGATGCGGCCATGCCAGGCATGTTGCCCGTGATTAATGGTGAATGTGTGCGCCAAGCGGTGCGCACAGGCCTTGCCCTTGGTGCCCAGATCAATAAATATTCGGTTTTTGATCGCAAAAACTATTTTTATCAAGATTTGCCACAAGGCTATCAAATTTCACAATTTAAGCAGCCTGTGGTGGGTGAGGGGATCATCCGTTTGGATATGGAAGATGGTTCCGTGCGTGATATTGGGGTGGAACGTATTCACCTTGAGCAAGACGCGGGTAAATCGCTGCATGACCAAGATCCGCATTATACCTTTGTTGATTTAAACCGTTCTGGCGTTGCCTTAATGGAAATTGTTTCTAAGCCTGATCTTAGAACCCCAGAAGAGGCGGGCAATTACGTTAAGAAGTTGCGCTCTATTCTTCGTTATATTGGCTCATGCGATGGTAACATGGAAGAGGGCAGCATGCGCGCTGACGTAAACGTTTCTGTGCGCCGCAAAGGCGAACCATTTGGTACGCGCTGTGAATTGAAGAATATGAACTCGGTTCGGTTCATCATTCAAGCAATTTGCTATGAAGCACAGCGCCAAGTGGACATTCTTGAGGCAGGTGGCACCATCGATCAAGAAACCCGCTTGTTTGATGCTAATAAGGGTGAGACGCGTTCGATGCGCTCGAAAGAAGAGGCGCACGATTATCGCTATTTCCCAGATCCAGATTTGTTGCCGCTTGAATTTGACGATGCTTTCATTGAAAAGTGTCGTGAAAGCCTGCCAGAACTGCCAGACGAGAAAAAAGATCGTTTGATGAACGAGCTTGGCTTGTCGGCATACAATGCATCTGTGATTGTGGCTGATAAGGAAAACGCTGACTATTATGATGCCTTACTTGCTGCTTTGGTGAAAGGCACTGGTAAGTCGCAAAAAGAGTTGGCGCAACAAGCATCCAACTGGATGACGTCTGATTTGTTTGGTGCCTTGAACAAAGCCAGCAAAAACATTTCACACAGCCCAGTTTCGCCAGAAGCAGGGGCCGAGTTATTGGGTCTTGTGGTTGATGGCACCATTTCTGGTCGTATTGCCAAGGATGTATTTGAAGAGATGTTTGAATCAGGCAAGGGTGCTGCAGCAATTGTTGAAGAAAAAGGCTTAAAGCAGGTTTCTGATACAGGCGCTATTGAAGCGATTGTTGATGACATTATCACCAACAACCCCGGCCAAGTTGAACAATATCGCAGTGGTAAAGACAAATTGTTTGGCTTCTTTGTCGGTCAAACCATGAAAGCCACTCAAGGTAAAGCCAACCCAGCAGTTGTGAACGAAATTCTTCGTAAAAAATTAGACGGCTAGTTAGCATATAAGGAACGACTTAAAAGAAAAGAGGCCTCATGATGGGGCCTCTTTTTTTGTTTAAGATGCTTTGGCTTTAACGGGCGCCTCATTGAGGACGCAGGCTGGCTCGTCATAATCATCATACAGGATATAGCCCCTATTACGGCCTTCTTCTTTGGCTTTATAAAGCATGTCATCAGCTGCGATAAGCATATCATCAATGCGTTCTTGTTTTAACATGCTAATGCCAATACTGCTGGTGATAGATATGACTTTTTGAGGCAGTTTAATTTTAGAGGTTGAGATCAGTTTCAATAATTTTGCCGTTCGTCGCTTTAATTCATCTAAGCTGCCATCGGTGGTGATTAGGGCAAATTCCTCACCGCCAAGTCGCGCTAATAGATCGCTATCAACCAAGTGTTTTGATAAAAGCTTTGCGAAATGCTTTAAGACAATATCGCCGCCTTCGTGACCATAGGTGTCGTTGACATCTTTGAACTTATCAATGTCAAACATGATAGCCGAAATGGGTAAGTTCTTTTTGATCGCGTGGTCAAGGGTGACTTGCGCGTTTTCAAAGAAATAACGACGATTATAAAGACCTGTTAAGAAATCTTTTGTGGCAGCATTACGCAATTCTTCAATATTATCTAATTGGTCGAGGTTTTGTTGGATACGGACCAAAAACTCTTCGGTTTCAAAAGGCTTTTTCAAAAAGTCATTGGCGCCATTTTTAATGAACTTGGCGGTAATGCCTTTTTCGTCAGAGGCCGATAAACCAATAATGGCAATGGTGTCTTTATTATATTTGCCACGAATGCGCTTAATCAGTTCAAACCCATCCATTTCTGGCATCGCATAATCAGTGATGATTAGCTTAAGGTTTTCGCCTTCTTGTTTAAGAATCTCTATGGCTTCGTTACCGTTTTTGGCTTCAACCACAGTTAGCTGGAAACGACGCAAAATATCACCAATAAAGTGGCGGCTGACACGGCTGTCATCTACCACCATAACCTTTGTGCGCATGTTTTTAATCAAACGACCCACCAGCGAGATCAGATAGTCAAAGCTAGCAGGGCTGTCTTTGACAATATAGTCAATGGCGCCATTGTTTAAAATGTGCTGGCGCTTCTCTTCATCATAGGTGCCAGTGAACACGATAGAGGGAATTTTTCGTTCAGTAAAATAAGGCACAATTTCGCCTTTAGGCGCATCGGGCAAATTAAGATCAAGCAGGGCAATATAATCATCACAGGCACGATCGGCATACGCCATAGCGGCCTTCATATCTGCTGCGATATGAACCTTTAATCCCAATTCTTTTTCTAGTTTGGTTTTAATGATAGAGGCAAAAAAGTGTGTGTCCTCTACAACCAGCACATTTTTCATGATCATGGATTTATCCAATTTTTCTTATGCGTTTTCTAAATTTGCTATCAACCATAAAGCCAATTTGTTAAGGTCTTATGAAGAAATGTAAGGTTTTGAAAGAAAATGGTCTGAATTTATGAAAAAAATGCATTACTCTTTGTTGGTGATTGGATTATTGGTCGTTGCCGTTGTTGGGTCCTTTATGATCGTTGATCGTGACTTTGAACGTGCCGAGAATATGTATTTACGTGGTGAGTATGTCGATGCGTTTAAAATATATCAAAACCTAGCTAATCGGGGAGACGCCCGCGCGATGCTGGCGGTTAGCCGCATTTACGAACAAGGGTTGGGCCAAAATATCTATGACCTGAACAAAGCCTTTGCGTGGACCGAGCGCGCGGCTTTTGCCAGTAACGCCCACGCTCAGCATCGATATGGTCAATGGCTCTACGAAGGTGATTTGGTAAAAGAAAATCTCACTGGGGCTGAGGCCGTTTGGGGGCGCGCAGCGGTGAGCAATTTGGATGTTGCTTTGAATAAACTGTTAGCCCTGCATGGCCTATATTGGCCGCAATCAAGTAAAGGGTTTTGGATTGATAACATTAGTCTTGACCGATTATCCACTTATTCAGACGAAGGTGAATTATGGGCGTCCCTTTTATATGGCCTGTATTTAGAAACGGGTAAAGGTGTTGAAAGAAATAGAGAACAGGCAATCCTTCAGTTTGATAGGGCCATTGCTGGTGGCATGTATCAGGCAGAGGTGTTTAAGCAACTGGCGCTTTTAGATGATAGCGCAATAGCAGAACCTAAGGCGGCGATTGATGTGTTTAAGTCAGCATCTGATAAAGGCATGCGTATTGCCCAGCGCGAATTAATCTTGAGAGGGCTTAAGGGCGATCTTGATGTTTCCGCGCAAGATATTTTATTTTGGCATTATGTGTATCAACGATTCTCAGCAGAGGCTGAAGACACTCCAACTTGGATTGCAGAAATTGAGGCATTAGAAACTCAGTCTAATCTGGATGTTGCGGACCTTAAAAAACAAGCCTTAAATTGGCAAAAGACCGCCCAGCCAGAGGGCACTGTCGCCTTACGGGGGATGTGGCGCTAACTTATCCACAGATTTTTTTTGTTATTTATCAGGTGCTTGCGCTGTAAAATAATAAAATTTGTTAAAATTGCGACAAAAAGCAAGAAA
Source organism: uncultured Alphaproteobacteria bacterium (assembly GCA_937126915.1). GTDB lineage: Bacteria > Pseudomonadota > Alphaproteobacteria > Sphingomonadales > SMXR01 > CAKZLM01. Next base: position 8,733 of record CAKZLM010000157.1, on the reverse strand, counting down.
CTGTTAAAAAAATGTAATATAATGATTTTATGTTGTTGTGGAGGGCCGCGATGGTGTGGTTTTTCGAGGCGGAGCATAAAATGGGACAACGAGACAGACAGATAGATTCTAGATTACGAGATTATATTATTAAACGGCGTCGTGAGGCGGAAGAAGGCTGTGCTAATGCTTACTATGATTTGGGATTGCTTTATTCTACAGGCCAAGGGGTTGAGCAAAATCTTGTAGCAGCACATAAATGGTTTAATTTGGCCGCCATGCGTGGATTAAAGCGCGCCAATGTTGATCGTGCTGAGGTGGCAAGAGAAATGAATTTTCAACAAATTGCTATGGCCCAACGCGAGGCACGTCATTGGTCTAAAACACATCAATAATTGGTCATCGGAAAAGTTTGCTTTATATCTTTTTATAGCTTCTATAGAATAGCGGTTATTGAAAGTGTACTATAAAGATAACGTATGATCACGAAACCAAAAAATACACAGTCCAAAAGGTTACAGGATAAGGCGTCAGTAAGTTCTGGTGACGTTGTTTCACAAAGCCCCCTTACTATTGATGACCTGTCGTTGGCTGCCAATAAAGATGTTATATATTCTGAATTGTTACGCCTTGCCATTGTTCCTAATTTATTACTTACCCATCCATTAAATACCATTGGCTTAATTATCAGTTTGTGGTTTTGGAGCAATCAGCTTTCCTTGCTGGTTTGGGGAGTGTTTCATCTTGTTATTGTGGCTTTAAGAAGTTGGCATCAGTCGTTGGCTTCTCATGTTCCCGAAACAGCTCGTGATATCAAGCGATGGCTTAGAATGCAGGCCGTCGGGGCTGCTGTTTCTGGGGTATGTTGGGGTAGCGTGGTGTTTTTATTCTATCCCCCTTTTGCCAGTTTTGGACAGATTATTGTGATTGTGTTTTTAGCGGGTTTATCGGCAGGCGCCACTAGCACGCTGGCGGCCAATATTTATGCAGCTTATGCCTTTATTATCGCCAATATGGGAGCTATGGTTATATATTTCGCCATGAGCGATGAGGTCAGTAATTGGGGCATGTCATTTGGATCTTTGGCTTTGATGGGGCTGCTACTGGGCACGGTTCGGAACAATCATTCTAGCTTAGTCCAAAATTTCATGTTGAAATTTCAAAATGAAGAGTTGATGCACCATCTTCAAGATGAAAAGCAATTGGCTCAAAAGCAAAAGGCAATGGCCGAAGATAATGCCCATTTTATGAGCTCTATTCTTGAAAACATCAATGAAGGCATCTGCATTTTTGATAAAAATAATCGCCTGATCATTCATAATTATTATTTTTACAGTTTGGTGAATAAAGTTAAAAATCAAATATCAAGGGGCATGCGGTTTTCGGAGTTTATCGAGGTTTTAATGAAGACTGATTTTGGGTCCACGCCCGCTTTTCGTGAAGTTTTAAGGTCGAGAGAAATGGGTGACAATCCAAAAGCCACAAATGCCGAACCCATTTTATGGGGAGATTTTGCAGGTGAGGGTAATCGATATGTTGAGGTGGTTGAGCATTGCATGCAAACGGGTGAATTATTATTTACCTTTAGGGACGTAAGTGACCGCTATCAAGGTAAAAGTGATGCCGCTAAATATTCTGATTTTGACCCTTTAACTAATTGCTATAACCAACGCGCTTTTAAATTACAGATGGAAGATGTCCTTGGTTTGGCAGATCGTTTGAGTTATCGGGTTTTGCTGGTGGTAATTGATGTGCGTGATTTGGGGAAAATTAATAAAAACCATGGTAATGCTGCGGGGGACGCCGTGATCGTTAAGTTGGCAGATCGCATCAGAAAAATTGTTCGTCGAACCGATATTATTGGCCGCGTTTCGGGCGACCAATTTGCCATCATTTTAAATGGCGTGTCTGATGAACGTGAGCTTGAAGCTGTTGGTACGCGCTACATGGTTGAGTTGGATAAGCCTGTTAAGGTGGATGACCTAGATTTGGCACTTTATTCGCGTTTGGCTGTTTCCGTAGCCGAATATCGTGTTCATGGTCAAGAGGTTGAGGAGTTGATGACGATATCGCAAGAAACCCTTAAAGGTCTTAAAAAACAGCCGCAAGGCCAATTCAGAATCGTTGGTTAATATGATAAACCCTCTGCTAGGCCTTGAGGCAGGGTGATTGTGGTTATTCAGATGAGGCTTGGGTTAGCTTCATTTGCCAATCTGTTAGGGTTAAAATTCCCATAGCGTCATCACTACTGGTTATGGTCATGCGGTTTTGTATATTGTCCATTTTAAGATGGGCCAGCCCCCAATTTTCACAGCTAGAGCGCATCTCACCAATTTTTATGCCATCAGCAAAAAGCTGGGTTCCTGGTTCGGGTGTTTTTCCCATAAATTCAACAGCGACCAAACGGCGATTTATTTTGTTGCGGTGATGCATGCGCGCGGTGTTTTCTTGGCCCACATAGCAGCCTTTTTGAAAACTGACACCATTGAGATGATCAAAATTACCTTCTAGGATCAGGGTTTTGCCATCGCCCATATCAACAACGCCATTAGGTGCCGCTGCCTTGATTCGTTCAATGTTATAGATATGTAAGTCAGATTTGGGTAAATCTTTCGCCGCCGCGCGATCAATTATTCCACGCCATCCAAGGTCAGTATCACGGGGATCTTTGCCGCCACAAAGCGTGCCCTCAATGGCTTTTCTGCGGCTGACCACAAGCAGTTCATCAGTTTTATCGGTAATATCAACCTTACTTCTAAGGCGATACATCATTAAGCGTTTTGTTAAATCGTCTAATTGCGCCTTGAGGCAATCAAGGTAATAGACCGTATCGTTTATGTCTTCATTATGTTGGTAGATGAAAAAATCAAAAAGAAGTTTGCCTTGCGGGGTTAATAGGGCCGCATACAAGCAGGTTTCTTGGTTAAGGGCGACCATGTCATTTGTAATTAAGCCTTGCAAAAAGTCAAAAGCATCGGGGCCTTTTATTTCTAAAATACCGCGGTCTTTATGGTGAAAATAATGAGGCATAATATTAAGCTGCGCTTTCCATTAATAATGAATGATGTTTCTTAAATAGGGGGCTTGTAGGTGCTATTCAAGGGATACTCATAATTTGTTGGAGTCTATCAATGCCTGCAATAAAATCACCATTTAAAAAGTTTTCCTTACGATACAAAAAGTCATCGCCATTGGGTGAAATGGTAAAGCCCCCAGCGGCCCTTAATATGGCATCACCCGCAGCTATATCCCACTCAGATGTTGGGCTAAAGCGGGGATAAAGATCAGCCTTGCCTTCAACCAAGGCGCAAAATTTCTTTGATGAACCCACCGTAAATATTTCAGCCTTGTCTATTGTGGCAATAAAGTCGTTGGTGGCTTGGTTGCGGTGAGATTTACTGGCGACAACCCTTGTAGGGATTTGAGGTGCGGTAACTTTTAGCGCTGTTTTAGGGCATTCATATAAGGGCTGATGTTGGCAGTTATCAATTTTATAAGCACACTGATCGTAGCCTATGAATAGCGCATCATCAGCGGGGCAATAGATGATCCCAAAGCAAGGAGTTCGTCCATCAATGAGGGCGATGTTAACGGTAAAATCATTTTCACCTTTTGTATAGCTTTTGGTGCCGTCTAGGGCATCTATCAAAAAGAAAAAGCGATCTTCTTCAAGGTCGCCAAGAGTGGGGGACAGGCCAGCAGCCATTTCTTCTTCGGCAATTATTTTAGTCTCTGGGCAGAGAGTTCTTAAAACCGATAAAATCATCGCTTCTGCCTCTTGGTCAGCTTTTGTAACGGGGCTGCCATCTTTTTTAAGATTGATTGTTAGATTTTTATTTTGGCAATCAAGTGTGTGTTGACCTGCCTTAACAGCCACGTTAGAAATTTCAGAAATAAAATTTGGGGTGATCAAGGGCATAGAGGGATCAATCTTTTGACGTGTTAAACCGTTAGATAATGGCGATTAAATTCGAAAGTGCAATAATAGTGTCATGTTTGCTTGCCATTATACGTCTATCTTACTGATTCATGAATAGCTTTCAAGAAAAGAGATCGCCGAAGTAGGGGGCTCGTTAAGTCCTGCAAGTGTCTGAAAGGAATAAGAATGAAAGAGACATCTTTTGCTGCTTTGTTGTGTTCGCGTTTGTGCCACGATTTGGTCAGTCCAGTGGGGGCTGTGTCAAATGGTGTTGAGATTATGAAGGAAGAAAAAGACCCAGACATGCTTGTCGAGGTTGTTGATTTGGTTGAGCAAAGTGCGCGTCAAACATCTAATAAAATTCAATTTTTTAGGTTGGCGTTTGGCGCCGGTGGCGGGTTTGGTGCAACCATTGATTTGAAAGAAGCGCACAAGTGTTTGTCAAACTTCTTATCTGGCATAAATGTTGATCTTGATTGGACGCTAGAGCCAAAGTTAGTGCAAAAAGACTATGTCAAAGTGTTGCTGAATTTAGCGTTAATTACAGGGGAGTCTCTGATTAGAGGCGGCACCCAGAAAGTTACCTTAGATTATAGTAATAACGGCGATGCCTTGGCGGCTATGACTGTGTCTGTATCGGGCAAAAGGGTGATTTTATTAGAAGCGATGAAAGATGCCTTGCTAGGTGTTAGCTCTTTTGAACAGATTGAACCTAAAACAGCGCCTGCCTATTTTGTGACCAGCCTTCTAGAAGATTTATCAGGACAAATAACAATAGGGGAGCAAAGTGACGATTCGTTGGTTTTACAAGTGCATTTTGCCTAAAAGAAAAGACATTTTTTCGAGCTAATATGGCGCGCTTGCCTTTTAGTTTCTGTAAAACCTTCAAATAAATCGTTGAATCTGTTTGGTTCGGTCTATTTATTTACATGAAATTAACCATTATGTTGCATGGTGCACCCAGACTAGTTAGAGTTAAATTTAAGATTCCGCTACCGTAAAAGGATCAGAGAATATGGATGATCTGTTAAATGAGTTTTTAACTGAAACCGCTGAAAGTATTGACGAGGTTGATGTTCAACTTGTTCAGCTTGAGCAGGACCCGAACAATAAATCTGTCTTAGATAACATCTTTAGACTTGTTCATACCATTAAAGGGACGTGTGGCTTTTTGGGCTTGCCACGATTAGAGTCGGTTGCGCATGCGGCTGAAAACGTTCTTGGTCAATTCCGCGATGGTAACATTGATGTAACAGCGCATTCGGTAACGATTATTTTGGAAAGTTTGGACCGCATTAAGGAAATCCTTGAAGGTCTTGAGGCGATGGAAGAAGAGCCCACTGGCGATGATAGTGAGCTGATTGCTAAACTTGACGCCATTATCTTGGATGCTGAAAGTGGTGGTTCAGATGCCGCTGGTGCGGTTGTAGAGGTGGTTGAAGAAGCGCCTGCCGCTGCAGCGGTTGAGCAAACTTTAGAGCGTGATTTGCGCCCAGGTGAAGTAACTCTTGAAGAACTAGAAGCTGCCTTTAACGCGGCCCCCGGTCCGGAAGATGCGGATGATGGCGCTGATGCTGGGTTAAGTACTTCTGATAATCGTCCGTTGTTTGATCGCATGGGTGGTGATGACGTTGCCTCTGTTGCAGCGCAAATGGCGGCTACTCGTTTAGAAGCTAACAGTGCATTGAAAAGCTTTTGGGCTGAAAACTTAAAAGATAAATTGTACGGACTATTTATCTCTGTTCTTAAAGAGCAAGATGATAGCATTGAGGTTATCGCTAAATCTTTAGTTATTAAAGAAGGGTTTGTAGATGCCAATTTTGATCAAATGATCGAAATGATTGGCTCTGTCTTCGGTGAGTTGGTATCTGATGGTGATGCTGTAAACGATGTGATGATGTCGTTTGAATTATGCCGTGATGTTATGCTTGAAACCTCTGCCGGGTTTGGTGCTGGCGCCACCTCTAAGGAGGTTGCTGTTGCGGCTGTTGGTGGTGCGCCTGCGCAGAAGGTCGATAATTCTGGAGGTTCAAAAGCAACTCAATCAATTCGTGTTAATGTGGAACTGTTGGAAGACTTGATGAACATGGTTTCTGAGTTGGTTCTAACGCGTAACCAATTGATGCAGATGGTTCGTAATTCTGGCGATACAGAGTTTTCTGTGCCGCTTCAACGTTTAAGCCAATGTACGTCTGAACTGCAAGAAGGCATTATGAAAACCCGCATGCAGCCAATTGGTAATGCTTGGAATAAATTGCCTCGTATTGTTCGTGATTTGGCGGTTGAACTGGATAAAAATATTGATCTAGTGATGAAGGGTGCTGAAACCGAGCTAGATCGTCAAGTTTTAGAGCTTATTAAAGATCCTTTGACCCACATGGTGCGTAACTCAGCTGATCATGGTATTGAGCCCCCAGCAGAGCGTTTGGCGGCTGGTAAGGTTGAAAAAGGCACGATCCATCTAAACGCCTATCATGAAGGTGGTCACATTATTATTGAAATCGCTGATGATGGTCGCGGTATTCCTGTGGCTAAATTGAAGGCTAAGGCGATTGAAAAAGGGTTAATCACTGAAGCTGAGGCAGAGCAAATGAGCGATGCGCAAGTTCAGCGTTTGATTTTCCACCCTGGTTTCTCAACAGCCCAAAAAATTACCAACGTTTCTGGTCGTGGTGTGGGTATGGATGTGGTGCGCAGCAATATTGAAAAAATTGGCGGCACCATTGATATGACCTCGGTTGAGGGCAGTGGTACGACAATGTCGATTAAAATCCCACTTACCTTGGCAATCGTTTCTGCTCTAATTGTGGAAGCGCACAAAGAACGCTTTGCGATCCCGCAAATTTCGGTGTTGGAATTGGTGCGCACATCGCAAAATAGCGAGTATCAGATCGAGCATATTAAATCAGCTCCTGTGTTGCGTTTGCGTAATCGTCTGTTGCCGTTGGTTTATTTGAACGAGATTCTTGACTTTGCTTCTCATGAAGAAAGCGGGAAACGCAGTCGTGAGAAAGAAGAATTTATCGTTGTTGCTCAGGTTGGCACCTTCACATTTGGTATTGTTGTTGATGCCGTGTTTGATACAGAAGAGATTGTGGTTAAACCTGTTGCGCCAATATTGAAAGACTTGCAGATTTATTCTGGTAACACGATTTTGGGTGACGGTAGCGTTATCATGATCCTTGATCCAAATGGTATTGCTAATGAATGTCATGCTTCTAACGACGATGCTGAAGCTGATGAGGCGGAGGCTCAAGCTGTGGCAATCACTCAGGACGAAAACGAAACTATGTTGGTATTCCGTGCTGGTAACCGAAATCAAAAAGCGGTTCCATTGGCGCTGGTATCTCGTCTGGAAGATTTCGACGTTAGCAAAATTGAAGAGGCTGACGGTAAATATATGATCCAATATCGTGGTTCATTAATGCCATTGGTATTGGTCAATGACAATTGTAAGCTAGCAGAAGAAGGCCGTCAGGCAGTTCTTGTGTTTGCTGATGGTGATCGTGTGATGGGCTTGGCGGTTGATGAAATTCTCGATATTGTTGAAGATAAACTAGATGTTGAGATTAGTTCGGATACTGTTGGTTTCATTGGTTCAGCCATTATTGAAGATAAAGCAACAGAGATCATTGATGTTGCCCATTATCTGGGTAAAGCCTTTGCAGATCGCACATGGTCTCGCGACCAAAATCTTATCGCAGCGCCTGTACAAGGAACCAAAATATTGTTGGTTGATGATAGTTCTTTCTTCCGCAATATGCTGAAACCATTACTTCAAGCGGCAGGCTATAAGGTCACTACGGCAGTGCATGCCCAAGAGGCCTTGCAATATCGCGATCAAGGGATGAAATTTGACTTGATCATTTCTGATATTGAAATGCCTGGTATGAGTGGCTTCGATTTTGCTTCGCAAGTGAAAGCAGGTGGTGAGTGGGCTAATATCCCATTGATTGCACTGTCTAACCGTTCAAGCGATAAAGACCTATCTAAAGGCCGTGAAGTAGGATTTAATGATTATGTTGCTAAGTTTGATCGTGACGCCTTGTTACAAAGCTTGTCGCAACAACTGAGATTGCGTGGAGATGTAGCATGAGTTTAGATAATCAAAACTTGTTGGGTTTCGATGTGACCAGTAGTGGCACTGTGGAATTTGTAACCGTTCACTTGGGTGATCAGTTGTTGGGTATTCCGGTTTTGGCGGTTCATGACGTTTTGCGGTCGCAGAATATTACGCCAATTCCTCTGTCGCAAGATTCTATTGCAGGTGTTTTAAATTTGCGTGGTAAGATTGTAACGGCCATTGACTTAAGAAAGCACTTAGGTTTCAATGAGCGGGCAGGTGATGATAGCTATATGTGTGTGGTGATTGAGCATCGCAATGAGCCATATAGCTTCCTGATTGATAAAGTGGGCGAAGTAATCGCTGGTAAAGCCTCTGCTTACGATACAAACCCCGTCACAATGCATGACCGTTTAAGAGAGGTTTCCTCTGGTATTTTCCGTTTGGATGGTAAGCTTTTGATCGTGTTGGATGTTGAGCATTTGTTGGACAACCAATTGTCAAGTGTGGCTTAGAGAGAGTTGCTTTAAAACAGCAATAACTATAAACCCTGTATCTGCTGTGGGTGATGGAGACTATTCATGAAGGCTTGTTTAATCGTTGATGACTCTCGTGTAATTCGTAGGGTTGCCAGACGAGTTTTAGAACAGCTCAATTTCGATATTATGGAAGCTGTTGATGGCCAAGACGCTTATGATCAATGTATGACGAAAATGCCTGACGCTGTGTTGCTTGATTGGAATATGCCGGTTATGGATGGCTTGGAGTTTCT
>CAKZLM010000156.1 GCA_937126915.1 uncultured Alphaproteobacteria bacterium | reverse complement strand
CGATCAATGAAAAACCTACTGGATCAAAAGATCCGTTTGCCTTGCGCCGTGCGGCCCTTGGGGTGATCCGTTTAATTGTGGAAAACAACCTACGCCTTTCACTAAAAGGCTTGTTTGATCGTGCCCGTATTAATTATGAACAACAAGGTGTTGAGGTTGAAGACGCAACATCTGACCTTTTAGCCTTTTTTGCTGATCGCCTAAAGGTGCAACAACGCGAAGCTGGCGTGCGTCATGATATTGTTGATGCGGTTTTATCAAACAGCCAAGCCGATGACTTGGTAAAGATTTTAAACCAAGTTGAGGCCTTACAATCATTCATCGCCACGGATGATGGCGTTAACCTTTTAGCTGGCTTTAAACGTGCCGCTAATATCCTGCGCATTGAAGAGAAGAAAGACAAAACCCGTTACGGCGGGGATGTTGATGAAGCCTTGCTTTCAGATGCGGCAGAAAAAAGCTTGTATCAAGCCCTTGATATGATGGCGAAAGACGCTAAAGTTAAAATTGAAAGTGAAGAGTTTACCAGTGCCATGAGTGACATTGCAAAATTGCGCCAACCTGTTGACCGCTTTTTTGATGATGTGATTGTTAATGCAGATGATGCTGCTGTGCGTGTTAATCGTCTGAACTTATTGGCTAAAGTACGCTCTTCCCTTAGTGATATTGCGGATTTTGAACGCATCGAAGGGTAGGCGTTAAACGCTGACTATAAACACCCTTCCATGCAAAATGAGAAGGGTGGATATGTCTCAGGCAAAATGGGTTTATTCCTTTGGCGGCGGCCGTGCTGACGGTCAGGCGGATATGAAAAATTTGCTGGGTGGCAAGGGTGCTAACTTGGCAGAAATGGCTGCCATTGGCCTTAGTGTGCCACCCGGGTTTACCATTACCACAGATGTCTGTACCTATTTTGATCAAAACGATCAAACTTATCCTGATGGCGTTAAAGAGCAAGCACTCGCAGCCCTCAAACATGTTGAAGAACTGGTCGGGGGCCGCTTTGGCGACCCTGCCAACCCAGTGTTGGTGTCTGTGCGCTCTGGGGCGCGGGTTTCTATGCCCGGTATGATGGATACGGTTTTAAACCTTGGCCTTAACGATGAAACGGTCAGAGGCTTAGCGCGCAATTCTGGTGATGAACGCTTTGCGTGGGATAGTTATCGCCGTTTTATCCAAATGTATGGGGATGTGGTACTGGGGGTTGATCATTATTTGTTTGAAGACCAGATCGAGAATCACAAGCTTGATCATGGTGTTATATTGGATACAGAATTATCCGCCGAAGATTGGAAAACAATCGTTGCGGGTTTTAAAGAAATTGTTGCCCAAGAAACCGATGCGCCCTTCCCACAAGACCCCTATGAACAATTATGGGGTGCCATAAACGCGGTCTTTAAGTCATGGCGGGTGCCACGCGCGGTGACCTATCGCCGCATCAATGAAATTCCTGATGAATGGGGTACAGCCGTTAATGTACAAGCAATGGTGTTTGGTAATATGGGCGACAGCAGCGCCACAGGCGTTGCCTTCACCCGCAACCCTGCCACCGGTGAAAATGTTTATTATGGTGAATATCTGATCAATGCCCAAGGTGAAGACGTGGTGGCAGGTATAAGAACCCCGCAATATCTTAGCAAGCGCGCACGGGTTGAGGCCAATGCCAGTGAACCATCCATGGAAGAGGTGATGCCTGTGGTTTATTGCGAGTTGACCACCATGTTTGATAAACTGGAAGCCCATTACCGCGATATGCAAGATATTGAATTTACTGTTCAGCAGGGAAAATTATGGATTTTACAAACTCGTTCAGGTAAGCGCACCGCCCGCGCCGCTCTTAAAATTGCTATTGATATGGTGGACGAAGGTATTTTGTCAGAAGAAGAAGCTATCATGCGGGTGGATGCCAAATCATTGGATCAATTGCTGCATCCAACCCTTGACCCCCATGCCCATCGCGACATTTTAACCCGTGGCCTGCCTGCCAGCCCTGGGGCGGCATCAGGCGAGGTGGTGTTCACCGCTGATGCTGCTGAGGACGCTGCCCATGAAGGCCGCGACGTTATTTTGGTGCGGGTGGAAACCAGCCCAGAAGACATTCACGGCATGCATGCCGCCAAGGCGATTTTAACCAGTCGTGGCGGGATGACCTCGCATGCCGCGGTGGTGGCGCGCGGCATGGGGCGCCCTTGTGTGGCGGGGGCAGGGGCCTTAGATATTGACCTGAAAGACGGTGTTATTCGCTGTCAGGGGCGTGAATTAAAAGCGGGAGACATCATTACCATTGATGGCTCAAACGGGGATATTATGGTGGGATCGGTGCCGATGGTTCAGCCTGAATTAGCTGGTGATTTTGCCACCCTTATGACATGGGCCGATCAATATCGTACCATGACCGTTCGCACCAATGCAGAAACCCCGCGTGATACGCTTGCCGCGCGTGAA
>CAKZLM010000155.1 GCA_937126915.1 uncultured Alphaproteobacteria bacterium | reverse complement strand
ACAGGTGCTTTTTCGCGGTTATTCAAGGGTAAGAAATCATACAAACGGCGCATCTGCATCAAGGTTTCGATATCATTATCAAAGGCACCATCCGCCACCGATGATTTGGTGGTATGGGTCGAGGCACCGCCTAATTCTTCCTGTGTCACCACTTCGTTGGTAACTGTTTTCACAACATCAGGGCCTGTCACAAACATATAAGACGTGTCTTTTACCATGAAGATAAAATCAGTCATGGCAGGGGAATAAACCGCGCCACCGGCACATGGCCCCATGATCACACTAATTTGCGGCACAACGCCCGAGGCCAGAACATTCTTTTGGAACACATCAGCATAACCACCCAATGACGCCACACCTTCTTGAATGCGGGCACCGCCACTGTCGTTCAGACCAATCACAGGGGCGCCATTTTTCATCGCCATATCCATGATTTTACAAATTTTCTGCGCGTGGGTTTCTGATAATGACCCGCCAAACACGGTGAAATCTTGGCTAAACACATAAACCAATCGACCATTGATGGTGCCATGGCCAATAACCACGCCATCACCCGGTGTTTTGGTGTCTTCCATACCAAAATCAACACAACGGTGTTCAACAAAGGTATCAAATTCTTCAAAGGAACCGGGGTCCAACAACACATCAATGCGTTCACGTGCCGTTAGCTTACCTTTGGCGTGCTGTGACGCAATGCGTTTTTCACCGCCGCCCAAGCGGGCACGGGCGCGCTTATCTTCCAATTGTTGTAATATTTCTTGCATGTTTTTGGCCCCTCTTTAACAGTACATCCCTAAGATTGGTCATTGTTATATCGTCATAAACTTAGTTGGCTATTTCTATAGCCTCTAATTCTCTTTGCCTCAAGTCACTTTAGGCTTATTTCAAAGCATCGATATAAACAGCTGCCGCACGTAATTCTGCATTCTTTTTCTCCCAGCGGTCTTTGGCTTCCCAGTCTTCGCCCCATTCCTCGGCTTGATAAACCTCATCAACACGGCTGGCTTGCCAAATATCATCAATGTCAAAATCACCTGAAAGAAAAGCCAAACCCATCACCAGTGACCCCGATATGGTCACCACCGTATGTAGGCCTGAAAGTATAAAATCATTCTGTTTATCAACTGCTTGACGCAAAATTAACAAGTCTTCATCGCGTTGACTAACAGGCATAACGCCAGTGGTCATGGCTAGCTTAACGCCCCATGTTTCAGCCAACCAAATGTGAAAACGGTCCCACGCTTCATTTTGACGATTTACCAATTCGTCTGGTTCATCGGCGCGGTAACAAATAAGGTCAGAGCCACCAAACGCGGCAATCTCATCCACAACATGGGACCGGTTTTTGGCAATGCTGTCAATGCTGCTGTTCACCATACGGGTCACAGGCATGGTATCGGGTGAAATTTCATCACCTTGCGTCACCCATTCATTGGCCATCAATTGCGCCGCAGCCTTGGTTGGAACAATTTGTGCTGCCTTGGCGGGGGTTTTAACCTTGCGACCATCAAGGGCAACAGCAAAGCCACCATCTTCCTCTACAACCGACACGTCTTTATAAAACTTTTTCATGATACCTACGTTTCGTCACTTTTATCATTATCTTCAAGAGGTTTTACCTCGTTAATTTTTTGACCCTTGCCATATTTTTTGCGCGCCCGTCTGGCTGACTTTACCTTGCTTTGATGCAGCGCAACTTCACTGCCGCTTTCGCCCTCAAAAATGTTGAAGCGGGTTCCTTTAACCTTGGCTTGCGGGTCTTCTTTCATGTCGACAACACGCCCCATTAACCATAGGCCAATTTTAGGCATGCGGTAGGCTGATAAGAAAAACAACGCCCCCAGCACAAAAAAGCCCAACAAAAACATATAAGTGGTGCTTGATTGACTAAGCCACAACAGCGAACTTTCAAGTAAATAAACCAGCACCGCCATGGCGATCATCACAAATGATAAAATTAAGAAAATTTTTGATTGCCAAGGCTTATCATCCGTACTTGCCACGGTGTCAAAATTTTCTTTTTTGGTTTTATCTTCGCGTAAATATTTATCAAAGCGTGATGCCATCAGGTTATCTCCCCTTTGCAAAAAATTGCTCAATCTCTTGCCGTAAATGGTCACTGTCTTTTACGACACTGCGGGCGCCATGGTTTAATAACTCATGATCATCATGATAGCCCCAATTTACCCCAATGCCGCCTACACGAGCGTTTTGCGCCATTTGCATATCAAAGCTGGTATCGCCAATCATCACCGTTTGATCATAGCTGGCCCCTGCATCATTCATGGCCTTTTCAATCATTGATGGGTGTGGCTTACCGGGGTGGTGATCAGCGGTTTGCAGTGAGATAAACAGATCAGACATGCCGTGATGATCCAACGTTCGGGTTAAACCCCGCATTGATTTACCCGTTGCAACTGCCAGCAAATATCCCTCTTTATCCAAGCGATTCACAAGCCGCTTAATACCGGGATAAAGCATTTCCCGTTCGCCCATTTCATCACGTAGGGTTTGAAAGGCACCCTTATAACCCTCAACCAAATGAAATAGCTGTTCGGGTTCTATATAAGGAAACAAACGTGCCATTGCCTCATCCAATGACAGGCCAACCACGCGGCGCACCACAGATATATCGGGGCTTTCAACATTGATGGTGGTGGCAGCACGGTTCATGGCTTCATGAATCATATATTGGCTATCAACCAAGGTTCCATCACAGTCAAACACCACCAGCTTCATGGGCTTAAAACTCTTCTTCAAAGGGATTAACATGCTGGCTTTCATCAAAGCCTAAAACATCCCAGCTGTTTTTCATGTGGCGTGGCAGCGGGGCCGTGACGGTCATATCGCCACCCGCTGGATGGGGGAAGGTTAAACTTCTGGCGTGAAGGTGCAACTTGTTGGAAATTAGCCCGCCTAAAAAAGCTTCTTGGCCCCCATATTTACCATCACCCACAATCGGGGTTTCTATGCAGGTGGCATGTAGGCGCAACTGGTGGGTACGACCCGTTCGCGGCTGGAAAACAATCCACGCTGCTTGTTTATTCGCCGCTTCCACCACGCGAAAATACGTAATGGCGCGCTTTGCCCCGTCTTCATGTTGGTCGCATTCAATCATTTTTTCGCCGTGGGCACCAGGGGCTTTGGTCATATGGTTGTCAATCTTACCATCCCACCATTGCGGTACCCCTTTTAACAAGGCCCAATATAGCTTTTCTGTATCACGGGTTTTAAAGGCACCTGCCAGTGATTTGGCAATTTTACTAGTGCGCGCCAGCAGCAACACGCCGCTGGTATCTTTATCCAAGCGATGCACTAACTTAGGGCGTTCAGTGTCACCGGGGCGCATCAAAGCTTCTAACATACCGTCAATATGCTTATGGGTGTTGGTGCCACCTTGCACAGGAATGCCCGGTTCTTTGTTCAGCACAATCACATGATCATCTTCAAACAAAATCATGTTTTGCATACGCTGAACGTCTTCGGCATTTAATTCTTTGCGATGGACTTTTTTCGGAGCGGTTTTGCTGCGCTCTTCCTCACCCAATGGCGGCACACGCACTACTTGCCCTGCTTGAACACGGTCTGACACCTTAACGCGCTTACCATCCAAACGAACTTGTCCAGTGCGCATTAATTTGGACAAGCGACCAAAAGCGACAGCAGGAAAATGTCTTTTAAACCATTTATCAAGGCGAATATCGTCATCTGCCTCAAGCACGGTAATATTTTGAACGCCACTCATAGCTTTGATTATCCTTGCATCATTAACCGTCCAAGCCACACACCCGCCAGCATGGCCAGTATGCCAAACCCAACAGAGCCTAGGATGTAGAGGCTTGCTTGGCCTAATTGGCCGCGTTGAAGTAACATCACCGCCTCCATGGAAAAGGTCGAAAAAGTGGTAAATCCACCCAACAAACCAACAACCAGAAAGCCGCGCATTGAGGGGCTTATATCAAATCGATGCGCCATTGTCACAAACAATAAACCAATTAAAAACGAGCCAAGGATATTAATCGTCATAGTCGCCGCAGGAAAAGACATTGGCCCCATCAAGCGCAGCATCATTTGGCCAAAAATGTGCCTTAACAAGGCACCGCTGGCACCTCCCAACCCTATGGCAAATATCATCGACATGTGCCCACCCTTAAGACGCAAATTTCAGGTTAAAGCGGCGGTTCATCTTGCCTTTGTTTTCAACCTTACCCACCACAATATCACCAATTTCACCGGTGCTTTTTAAATGCGTCCCACCGCATGGCTGTAGATCAGTATCTTCAATTTCTAATAAGCGCACACGCCCAGCGCCACTGGGTGGCTTTACCGACATGGTACGGATCAGGTCTGGCTGTTTGGCCATTTCTTCATCGGTAATCCAAATGGTTTTAGAGGATTTATTGGCAGCCACAACCGCCGCTAACTTTTCGTTCAACTCAACCTTATCCGGCACTCCATCGGGCAAGTTAAAATCAAGCCTTGCTTTTTGATCGGTTAAATTACCACCTGTGACATCCCCATCGATCAATGAACATAAAACATGCATAGCAGTATGGAAACGCATATGGCGATAACGACGGTCCCAATCTAAAGTAACAGTTACTTTATCCCCCACCTTTGGGCGTAGCGCATCATCTGCTAACACATGAACCACATCAAGATGGTCATCGCCTTTAACTGTGTCAACAATGGCAACCTCACTACCATCAGCAAGGGTCATGGTGCCGCTATCACCGGGTTGACCTCCACCCATGGGGTAAAAAACTGTTTGATCAAGACGAACGCCTTTTTCATCGACACTCATGACCTCAGCCGTGCATTCTTTTAAATATGCATCTTCTTGGAATAATAATTTCATTGCTTTTCCTCCCAGATTTTTGGACTTAAACTTTATAAAACACCAAAGGTCCAGCCCTCTGTTTTTCTTACTTTATCGGATAATTTTGCTGGTGTCCAAACCTTGCTTTGATCAGCCAACATCATCATACCCGCCGCTGAAACAAGGGCATCACTGACATGATCATCAAATACTGTTATGTCATTGTTTTTCATCGCTACCATCGAAGGTGACATCTTTGCCCTTAAGGCATCCAAGGACCTATCCAAGTCATTTCGGCTACGAATCTTTTGCCGCCCCACGCCCGCCATGGTCAAGAAAAGCCGTGTATACATCTCAACGATCACAGATTGTTGCTTAGCTGGTAGGTCAAACGGCCAAACACATACGTTAGACGTGCGGCACAATTGCTTCAAAACCCGCATCCCTGAAAAGGATGATAAACCCACTTGGGTGGGGCCTATCAGATGAAAGTTGCTTTCTGCCCTGCCATGACCTTGTAGCATACATTCTTCTTCACAGACCCTTAGGCGCGGACCATATTGCACAAACAAATCTCCAACACGCCCAGATGTCTGAAGAAAGCAATCGCTATGACGCTCAACAAAATTATGACCTTCATAGTTAGGGGCGTTTTTACATAAGCCTTCAATCTCATGCCACAGATCAAACACAGATCGCGCCCTAAGGGCCGTTCCCGGTAAATAATCATCATAATCGACATAGGGTAACGAAAAAGAAAAATCGAACCCCACCAAGGCCCTATGCTGACTTAAATGGTGCTGCAACCAAATAAGCAAGCTTGATCTTGACCATAAAGCACCCTCAGGGGGCACAATTAAAGAAACATGGTGAACGCCCTCATCCCGCCTTTCACACAGGGCAACAGCAATGCCTTTTTGGGTTTTGCCCTTGGCACCTGACCAGTCAATGGCGATGGTTTGATCAAAACCCATTTCTGTCGTTGACACAGGTGGTGGCACAGGCGGCATTAATCTTCGGTCCCATCATCCAAGCGGGCCTGACGGTCATCCCGTAGCTTTTGCCAATAGTCCATGCGTTTTTTGACATCACGCTCAAAGCCACGCTCTTTTGGTTGGTAAAAGCTTTGTCGTTCCAAATCATTAGGGAAATAGTTTTGTCCTGAAAAGCCATCTTGGGCATCATGGTCATATTGATAACCTTTTCCATACCCCAAATCTTTCATCAAATGTGTTGGTGCATTAAGAATGTGTGCTGGTGGCATTACCGACCCCGTTTCCTTTGCCACACTTTTAGCAGCCTTTTCAGCTTTATAAGCGGCGTTTGATTTAGGGGCCGTGGCTAAATAAATGGTGGCTTGGACAATCGCCAACTCGCCTTCAGGACTGCCAAGAAAATCAAAGGCTTCCTTCGCCGCAAGGGCCTGTTTTAGCGCCAAGGGGTCAGCCAAGCCAATGTCTTCACTGGCAAAGCGCACCAAACGGCGGGTGATATACAAGGGGTCCTCGCCCGCAACCAACATGCGCGACAACCAATAAAGGGCGGCATCTACATCCGACCCGCGCAATGATTTATGCAAGGCCGAAATAAGGTTATAATGACCTTCACGATCTTTATCATAATGGGCGGCGCGTTGTTGTAAGACCCGCGGCAAATCATCGCTATTCAAAGATCCTTTGATGTTGGCACTGTGCAGTATTTCGGCTGAATTAAGCAAATAACGGCCATCACCATCAGCCATCGCCTTCACCATCATGCGAGCATCATCGCTTAGGGGTAATGGCTTACCCAACTCATCCTCTGCGCGTTTTAACAATGTTTCCAATGCAGGTTCTGCAAGGCGCTCTAACACCAACACCTGCACCCGTGATAAAAGTGCGGCATTTAATTCAAAAGAGGGGTTTTCGGTGGTGGCCCCAACCAAAATGATGGTGCCATCTTCCACATAGGGCAAAAAGCTATCTTGTTGCGAACGATTGAAGCGATGTATCTCATCGACAAACAACAGGGTGCCTTGTCCCGTTAGGCGGCGTTGTTTGGCCTTTTCAAACACTTTACGCAAATCAGCCACGCCAGAAAATATCGCTGATATTTGCTCAAACGCCAATCCTGAATGATCAGCAAGCAAGCGCGCAATGGTGGTTTTGCCAGTTCCCGGTGGCCCCCAAAACACAATCGATGAAAAACTGCCACTTTCCAGCATACGACCCAACGGCGCATCGGCTGCCAATAAATGATCTTGGCCTATCACCTGTTCAAGGGATTTAGGCCGCAAACGGTCAGCAAGGGGGCGTTTAACCCCCTCTTCCATACCAGCATTTTCAAAAAGAGATGTCATCACACCACCACCAGCAGAAAACTAGCTGCGGCAGGTGAAAGAGCGAAGCCCTAGAATGATACATTCAGTGATACGGCCCGCACGGCGCAAACGATAAACGAAGCGATCAAACGGCCCCACTAAGCGCGCCCGAAGTTGGTTCACATTGGTGACAGGCTCACTGTTAATGGTGAGTAAAATATCACCGGGACGTAACAGACCGCGACGTGCCGCAGGGCTGCGTACAGGCACATCAGTGACAATCACACCACGGGTCATGGGGTCTAACCCTAACTCATCGGCAAATTTGGGGGATAAGTTACCAAAACTCACATCCCGGAAGAAATGCTCACCATCCATACGAGTAATATTACGGGGCGGGTCTTCTGGTAACGGCGTTAATTGCACCTCTACCAGTTGATTGGTACCATTTCTAAACACTGTTAAGCGCACACTGTCAGTGGGGTCTTGAGTAGCAATGCGAAAGTTGAAGGCTTGCAGATCATTCACCTCACGGTTTGCAACCATCAAGATAACATCGCTGGGCATTAAGCCTGCTTCAAAAGCGGGACTACCCGGATAAACATCATCGATGACCACGCCACCAGGACGGCTTAAACCTAAGCTTTCAGCTGTAATGCCATCAACGGTTTGACCCGCAATTCCAATCCACGGGCGCACAATCTCACCTGAGGTTTCTAGAGCATTTAAAACACTGGCAACCATATTTGATGGAACAGCAAAACCAATACCATTGGAACCGCCTGAACGTGAGAAAATCGCTGTGTTAATACCAATTAAGCGACCATCAAGACCAACAAGCGCCCCGCCAGAATTACCAGGGTTCACAGCTGCATCGGTTTGAAGGAAAAAGTTTAAATCATTGACACCGCCTGTGGTACGTGCCGTGGCAGAAACGATACCTGACGTCACGGTTTGGCCTACACCAAAGGGATTACCAATCGCCAAGGCAATATCACCCACCTCAATATCGTCAGAATTAGCAAGCGGCACAAACGGCAGGTCTTCATCTCCTGAATTGATGCGAAGAACGGCAAGGTCAGTTCGCTCATCCACCAGTTCAACTGTGGCATCAAACTCACGTCTGTCAGCAAGCACCACCTCAATACGCTCAGCCCCCTTTATGACGTGATAATTCGTGATGATCGTGCCTTCCGCTGTCACAATAACCCCAGAACCAAGCGACCCTTGAATGCGTTCTTGCGGCACACCGCCACGACCACCTCCAAAGAAAAAGTTAAAAAAAGGATCATCCATCATCGGCGAGGTGCGCTGGCGAATAACACGTTTGGTAAAAATATTCACAACCGCAGGAGCCACCTCTTTCACCACAGGACTATAGGATAACAATACCTCCGTTTGGCTTTGCGGCACTTGGCGTTGCTGTGCGTTGGCCAGTCCAGAGGCCATAATGGCAGCACTAACCACTAGTAAGCCAACAAATTTCATAAGCGTGAGGCGATATAACTGATTGATCCGCATGGTTACTTCCCGTTTTTATCAAGCATTCTTAATTTCTAAACCACTGTAAGGGATTTAAGCAGATATGCCAATGTTTTCAAGTAGAAAGGCGCTGACACAAGTAAGATAAAGAAAAACCCTGCCAAGCAAGCCTGACAGGGTTAAATCGTATAAAAAAGTTAGGCGTGTTATTAGGCCGCTTCGTCTTCACCAGCAGCTTCATTAATAACAACTGGGCCACTGTCTTGACCACGAGCGTCTTCATTACGGTCAACAAGCTCAATAACAGCCATAGGAGCAGCGTCACCTTTACGGAAGCCAGCTTTCAAAACACGAACATAACCACCTTGACGGTCAGCATAACGCTCAGCCAATTCACCAAAAAGCTTCTCAACAAGAAGGTTTTTCTTCTTCTCGCCAGTTTCCTTAACAACTTCGACGTCTTGCAATTTAGACATCACTTGGCGACGGTTGTGCAAACCACCTTTTTTACCCAAAGTGATCAATTTCTCAACAACAGGACGCAAATCTTTTGCTTTTGGCAACGTTGTGATGATTTGCTCGTGTTTGATCAAAGCTTTGGCCATGTTCATGAACATCGCTTTACGGTGGGTGCTGGTGCGATTTAATTTGCGACCTGATTTACCGTGACGCATCGTCTTCTCCTAATTTGCTACTGCCTTCCCGGCATGAGCGATAAAATTAAAACTTAATATTCGTTTTCAAGTTTCTTGGCCAAGTCTTCGATATTCTCAGGCGGCCAACTGGTTAATTCCATACCCAAACGCAAGTCCATTTGCGAAAGTACTTCTTTGATCTCATTCAAAGACTTACGACCAAAGTTCGGGGTACGAAGCATTTCTGCTTCTGTTTTCTGTACTAAATCACCGATGTAAACGATGTTATCGTTTTTCAAGCAATTTGCAGAACGTACAGACAATTCCAACTCTTCCACTTTACGTAAGAAGTTAGGATTAATTTTTGGCGTGTCATCATCTTCGTTGCTGCGAGCATCTTCAGGCTCTTCAAAGTTAACGAACAAAGATAATTGATCTTGCATGATACGAGCAGCAAATGCGATCGCATCTTCAGGGGTCACAGAACCATCAGTTTCGATTTCCATGGTCAACTTATCATAGTCAAGAACTTGACCTTCACGGGTGTTCTCAACTTTGTAAGCGACGTTGGTCACAGGGCTAAAGATGGCATCAACGGGTACCAAACCAATTGGCGCATCAGTAGGACGGTTGCGATCAGCTGCAACATAACCTTTGCCTGATTCAACGGTCAATTCCATATTCAAAGTGGCGCCATCATCCAAGTGACAGATAACCAGATCTTTGTCCATGATCTCAACATCAGCGGTTTCACTGATTTGCCCAGCAGTAACCTCACCAGGACCAGTAGCGGTTAGGTGAACTTTTACAGGCTGTTCTGCCATCATTTTAATCGGAACTTTTTTAATGTTCAAAACGATGTCAGTCACGTCTTCACGAACACCCTGAATGGATGAAAACTCGTGCAATACACCTTCAATTTGTATGCTAGTAACAGCACCACCCTGCAAAGAAGACAACAAAATCCGACGTAGCGCATTACCAAGCGTCATACCAAAGCCGCGCTCTAATGGCTCAGCAACGATTTTCGCTTTACGCAATGGGTCAGCACCAGACTGGATTTCCAGTGATGCAGGTTTAATAAGTTCTTGCCAGTTTTTCTGGATCACGACCTGTCCTCGCGTTTTAAACAATTAAAAATAACATGATGCCGTACTATGACAGCATCACATGAAATGTCACCAATAAAATTATACGCGACGTGCTTTTGGCGGACGACAACCGTTGTGCGGAATGCCAGATACGTCACGAATAGAATTAATGGTATAGCCGATAGCTTGCAAAGCACGCAAGGCTGATTCACGACCAGAACCCGGACCTTTAACTTCTACGTCTAGGTTTTTCATACCATGTTCTTGTGCCTTGCGGCCTGCATCTTCTGCAGCCATCTGGGCAGCATAAGGAGTTGACTTACGTGAACCCTTAAAACCCAATGAACCAGCAGATGACCAAGAAATAGCATTACCTTGGGTGTCTGTGATAGTTACCATGGTGTTATTGAATGTCGCATTTACGTGCGCCACACCATTTGCAATATTTTTACGCTCTCTACGCTTTACGCGATTCGCTGCTTTAGCCATTAGACGAATACCTTATTCTTCAATGGTGACGAAAACCAGTCACCTATTAAGCCTTATTTTTTCTTACCGGCGATAGGAACAGCCTTACCCTTACGGGTACGGGCATTTGTTGATGTACGCTGACCACGCACAGGTAGTTTAGCGCGGTGACGCAAACCACGGTAGGTCTTAAGGTCCATCAAACGTTTAATGTTCATCGCTACTTCACGGCGCAGATCACCCTCTACCAAGTGATCACGGTCAATGATCTCACGGATTTGGATAACTTCTGCATCGCTCAATTCATGAACGCGACGAGCGGCGTCAAGGCCAACAGCGCCACAGATTTCTTTAGCTTTCGCTGGACCAATGCCAGTGATATAAGTGAGTGCAATCTCAACCCGCTTGTTGGTCGGAATGTTTACACCTGCAATACGTGCCACGATCGTTTCTCCCGATCAAAAAATAAAAACAAGTTCAAACGACCCCTCGCCTGAAACCGCGCGATTATATGTATTTGGCGCTTGCCGTCAACAATTAATCACATTTTTTTTCAGACGCCGAGGACGGCTTTAATTTCGCCAGCAACTTCTTCAATTGCTGACATTCCATTTACTTTACTCAACACGCCCTTGCTCTCATAGTAAGGCAGAAGCGGTTCAGTCTGAGAACGGTAGGTCTCAAAACGAGCTTGAACCGTCTCAATATTATCATCCTTACGACGGGTAAAGTCTGTGCCACCACATTTGTCACACACATTATCCACAGCAGGACGTTTAAATTCATCATGATAGCCTTCATTACAAGAAGAACAGGTAAAACGACCAATAATTCGCTTGGTTAGTTCTTCTTCATCCACGGTCATTAGAACCACATGGTCTAACTTTAAACCCTTTTCTGATAACATTGCATCCAATGCTTCAGCTTGTGGGACATTCCGCGGAAAGCCATCAAGGATAAATCCATTCTTGCAATCATCATGACCAATGCGGTCAGCAATGATGTTCACAACAATTTCGTCTGTTACCAACTCACCAGCATCCATCGCAGCTTTCGCCTTGATACCATACTCAGTTTTATTAGCAACCGCCTCACGCAACATGTCACCAGTAGACAGTTGCACAAGACCATGTTCATTCATCAAGCGCTGCGCCTGTGTGCCTTTACCTGCACCGGGTGCGCCTAGCAAAATCAGTATCATTTACGACCCCCTCTTAACTTAGACTTTTTAATCAGCCCTTCATATTGGTGCGCCATAAGGTGACTGTGAATTTGACCAACGGTATCCATGGTCACGTTCACAATAATCAGCAAGCTGGTACCACCTAAGTAGAAAGGAACAGAGAGGTTCGCGATCAACAATTCAGGGATGATACAAACAATGCTGAGGTATGCGGCACCAACAACCGTCAAGCGGGTTAGCACATAATCTAAATATTCAGTGGTTTTTTCACCGGGACGAATGCCTGGGATAAAGCCACCAAATTTTTTCAAGTTATCTGCGGTTTCTTCAGGATTGAAAACAATCGCTGTGTAGAAGAAAGCGAAGAAAACAATACCAGCAACATAAAGAGCGATATAAAGCGGTTGACCCGGGCCAAGAACAGCAGCCATATCAGCCAAGAAACCAACAGACGTTCCTTGTTGGAAGCTAGCCACTGTTGCAGGCATCACCAAAAGTGAGCTTGCAAAAATTGGTGGGATCACACCAGCAGTGTTTAATTTCAAAGGCAGGTGAGAGGTATCGCCTTGGAACATTTTGTTACCAACTTGACGCTTAGGATATTGAACCAACAAGCGACGTTGAGCACGTTCCATGTAAACGATACCGTAGATCAACGCGATGGCTAGAGCCAAAAGACCCATGATGATCATTGGAGAAAGAGTGCCTGTGCTACCCAATTCCAAGGTTTGAACCAAAGCACGCGGCAATTCAGCCACAATACCGGCGAAAATAATCAAGGAAATACCATTACCAACACCGCGAGAGGTCACTTGCTCACCAAGCCACATAAGGAACATGGTACCGCCAATTAGGGTAATCACAGTGGTTGTACGGAAGAACATGCCCGGATCAATTACGGCGCTCATGCCACTTGATGCGGTCATCGCTTCTAAGCCAACAGCAAGACCATAGCCTTGAACAGCAGTTAATAGAACCGTACCATAACGGGTATATTGGTTAATCTTTTTACGGCCAGATTCGCCCTCTTTCTTCAATGCGCCCAGTGTCGGTGACATGCTGGTCAGTAATTGCATAATAATTGAGGCCGAAATGTAAGGCATAATATTAAGCGCAATGATAGACATACGCTCTAAGGCACCACCTGAGAACATGTTCAACATGTCAACCAAGCCGCTGCCTTGTAATTGTCCGAAAATATCAGACAAAATAACAGGATCAATGCCCGGTAGTGGGACATAGGTACACAAACGATAGACGATTAGGGCGCCCAGGGTAAACCAGATACGCTTTTTCAGCTCATCGGCCTTTTTAAAAGAACCGAAATTAAAATTAGCTGCTAATTGTTCAGCTGCAGATGCCATAAAATAGTAACTCCGCTAGACGCCCTAATATCAATTACTCTGCACTTGCAGCAGCTTCAGCCGCAGCAAGCTTGATTGTACCGCCAGCAGCTTCCACTGCTGCAACAGCTGCTTTAGAAGCACCTGTTACTTCGATATCAATCTTAGACTTCAATTCACCTTTGGCCAAAAGACGCACACCGTCTTTCACTTTACCAACAACGCCACCAGCTTGAAGTACTTCAATCGTGATTGGCTTCTTCGCGTCAATGCGCTTGGCATCGATAGCTTTTTGAAGAACACCTAGGTTCACTTCAGCAAACTTCTTGGCAAAGATGTTGTTAAAGCCGCGCTTAGGTAGACGGCGGTAAATTGGCATTTGACCACCCTCAAAACCTTTAATCGCAACACCAGAACGTGACTTTTGACCTTTGACACCACGGCCGCCAGTCTTACCTTTGCCAGAACCGATACCACGGCCGACACGGGTGCGACCTTTGCGAGCGCCTTCGCCGTCTCTTAATTCATTAAGTTTCATCTCATATCACCTTCTAATGCTTAGTCTTCAACACGAACAAGGTGAGATACTTTGCTGATCATACCACGAACAGCAGGTGTATCTTCTAGTTCACGTGTTTTGTGCATCTTGTTTAGACCCAATCCAACCAGTGTTTGACGCTGGTCTTCACGGCGGCGGATCGGTGAACCGATCTGCGTTACTTTGATCGTTTGTTTTTTAGCCATGTGACTTACTCCTGATCTCAGCCGTTATTGATCTGTGGCTTTGTCACCGCGACGGGCAACAATGTCAGAGATCTTTTTACCGCGAATGGTTGCAACGTGACGCGGAGAAACTTGACGTTTCAAAGCATCAAATGTTGCACGGATCATGTTGTAAGGATTTGCTGAACCCATTGATTTGGTAACAACATCCTGTACACCCAAGCATTCAAAGACAGCACGCATCGGGCCACCAGCAATAATACCAGTACCTTGAACGGCAGTACGCAACAACACCTTACCGGCGCCGTGACGGCCTTTAATATCGTGATGCAGGGTCCGTCCTTGACGAAGCGGAACACGGATCATTGATTTTTTCGCAGCTTCTGTTGCTTTTTGAATGGCTTCAGGAACCTCACGGGCTTTACCGTGTCCGAAACCAACGCGACCACGTCCATCGCCCACAACCACTAGGGCTGCGAAACCGAAACGACGGCCACCTTTAACAACTTTAGCTACTCGGTTAATGTGTACTAATCTTTCGACTAGTTCACTACCTTCTTTTTGTACACTTTCAGGTCGTGCCATGGGACTTCCTACCTTAATTAGAATTCCAAACCGCCTTCACGCGCAGCTTCCGCCAAGGCCTTAATACGGCCATGATACAAGAAACCACCACGGTCAAAGACGACCTTGTCGACGCCAGCTGCTTTAGAGCGTTCAGCAATCAACTTACCAACCGCAGAAGCGGCGTTTATATTGCTTCCGTTTGCTTCACGAAGGTCTTTTTCCAACGTAGAAGCAGAAGCAACGGTTTTACCTTCAACATCATCAATGATCTGTGCATAGATATGCTGAGACGTACGGTGAACGCTGAGGCGAGCACGGCCTTCTGCCCTATTAGACAGCTTAGTACGAACTCTTTGGCGACGACGCTCAAATAAATTTTTCGATGCCATAACAGCCACCCCTTACTTCTTCTTACCTTCTTTGCGGAAGATATATTCACCTTCGTACTTAATACCCTTACCTTTATAAGGCTCTGGCTTACGGTACTCGCGAATGTTAGCGGCAACTTGGCCAACCAACTGCTTGTCAATGCCTGAGATCACAATCGTGGTCTGGTCAGGACATTCTACCTTAATGCCTTCAGGTACTTCGAAAAGTACATCATGAGAGAAACCCAATTGAAGGTTAACGTCTGTGCCCTTCATTTGAGCACGGTAACCAACGCCGTTGATTTCAAGCTTCTTGCTATAACCTTCTGTAACACCAGTGATCATATTAGCGATCATTGTACGGTGCATACCCCAGAAAGAACGAGCACGCTTAGATTCACCCACAGGGCTAACAACAACTTCGTTTTCGGCAACGTTAACTTCAACCTCATCCATGACCATCATGGACAAGAGGCCTTTAGGGCCTTTCACTGACAGCTCTGAACCGTTCATATCAACGGAAACACCGCCAGGAATTTCGACTGGTTTACGACCAATACGGGACATAATCTAATCCTTCCTGTTTAGAATACGGTGCAGATAACTTCGCCACCAACGTTCTGTTCACGAGCTTCAGCATCTGAAAGTACACCCTTAGGGGTAGATACAATCGAAATACCAAGACCGTTTTGAACGCGCGGCAAGTCAGCAACTGATGAATATACGCGACGACCAGGCTTAGAAACGCGGGTCAAGTTACGAATTACAGGAAGACCTTCGTGGTACTTCAATGTAATTTGTAGCTCGCTCTTGTTATTATCAAGAGCAACACGTTCGAAACCGTGAATGTAGCCCTCACGCTCTAACACAGCAAGAACACGCTCGCGGTTGTTAGATGCAGGAGCAACAATGGTATCCTTACCAGCTTGTAGGCCGTTACGGATACGGGTGAGCATATCACCTAATGGATCAGTCATAGACATAATCTATATCCCTTCCTACCAGCTAGATTTCGTAACGCCAGGTAATTTGCCCTCAGAGGCCAAATCACGCAAAGCAATACGAGACATTTTGAATTTACGATGGTAACCACGAGGACGACCAGTTACTTCGCAACGGTTGCGCAAACGAATTGGCAACGAGTTACGAGGCAATTCAGCAAGTTTCAAACGAGCAATTAAACGCTCATCTTCATCCAAGCTCTTGTCATTCGCGATCGCTTTAAGACGCTCGCGTTTAGCGGCAAATTTCTTTACCAAACGCTCACGATTTTTATTCTTCTGAATGGCGCTAACTTTAGCCATGTGTCTTTTCTCCGTTGTCCATACTCACGAACTGCTATTTCCAGAAAGGCATATGGAAGTTTGATAGCAACTCACGGGCTTCATCGTCCGTTTTAGCAGTCGTGCAGATGACAATATCCATACCCCGAACCGTTTCAACGCTATCATAGTCGATTTCAGGGAACACGATTTGCTCTTTCAAGCCCATGGTATAGTTACCACGGCCATCAAAGCTTTTTGGGTTCACTCCGCGGAAGTCACGTACACGTGGAAGAGCAATATTAACCAAACGGTCAAGAAACTCATACATGCGTACGCCGCGCAATGTAACTTTAACACCTACTGGAACGCCCTCACGAAGCTTAAAGCCCGCGATGGATTTCTTAGCTTTGGTAATAACAGCTCGTTGACCAGCGATCAAAGACAGTTCTTCCTGTACTTTGGCAGCTTTTTTCTTGTCTTGAGATGCTTCACCAACACCAACGTTCAATACAATTTTTTCTAGCTTCGGAAGTTCCATGACGTTGCTGTAGTTAAACTTCTCTTGCATAGCAGGAGTAACAACTTCGTCATAATGTTTACGAAGACGAGGGATATAAGTATCTTTAGCCATCGATCACTTCCCCAGATTTTTTCGCAAAACGAACTTTCTTACCATCAACCATTTTAAAACCAACACGACTAGGTTTGCCGTCTTTAGGGTCTTCAATAGCTAGGTTTGAAAGAGCGATTGCAGCTTCTTTTGATTTGATACCACCTGCATCAACCTGGCTTGGCTTGGTGTGACGTGAAACCATGTTCACACCACCAACGATAGCCGTAGCTTTCTCAGGGTTCACAGACTGGATCTCTCCACGCTTACCTTTGTCTTTACCGGCAAGCACAACGACCTTGTCGCCTTTTTGCAATTGGGCAGCCATTATAGCACCTCCGGAGCAAGGGAAACAATTTTCATGTGCTTCTTAGCGCGCAACTCACGGCAAACAGGGCCGAAGATACGAGTGCCAATTGGCTCCATGTTATTATTAACCAAAACCGCTGCATTGCGGTCAAAACGAATTACGCTACCGTCTTTACGGCGAATCTCTTTAGCCGTACGTACGATAACAGCGCGGTGCACAGCACCTTTAGAAACTTTACCACGAGGGATAGCTTCTTTTACGCTAACAACGATGATATCACCAACACCTGCAGTCTTACGCTTAGAACCGCCCAGTACTTTGATGCACTGTACGCGTTTAGCGCCAGAGTTGTCAGCGACATCGAGATTTGTTTGCATCTGGATCATTTCGAATATCCTTCTCTGAATAATCCGGACATCATCAAACGGGATTAACCGTCAATGACGCGCCAACTCTTTTTCTTGGAAATAGGACGACACTCTTCAATACGAACAGTATCTCCGGTTTTAAAGGTGTTTGCTTCATCATGAGCATGGTACTTTTTAGTACGACGCACAATTTTTTGTAGCAATGGGTGCTTAAAACGACGCTCAACGTTGACAACAACAGTTTTGTCGCATTTATCGCTTACCACGACACCTTGCAGAATACGTTTAGGCATTAATCAGCTCCTTACGCTTCAGCTTGTTGGCCAAGAACCGTCTTAATGCGAGCAATATCGCGACGGATTTGACGAACACGTGCTGTGTTTTCTAACTGACCACTTGCACTTTGGAAGCGCAGGTTAAATTGTTCCTTTTTAAGGTCCAAAAGTTCAGTCTTTAATTCTTCAACGGTCTTAGACCTTAGTTCATTTGCATTCATGTCAAATCTCCAAAGATCTATTCGCCGTCACGAACAACGATACGAGTGCCGATTGGAAGCTTAGCAGCCGCCAATGACATCGCTTCGCGCGCGATAGGAGTTGCAACACCGTCCATTTCGAACATGATGCGACCAGGTTTAACACGGCAAGCCCAAAATTCAGGCGCACCTTTACCTTTACCCATCCGGACTTCGGCTGGTTTTGATGAAACAGGCACATCAGGGAAAATACGAATCCAGATTTTACCGGTACGTTTGATGTGACGTGTCATGGCCCGACGAGCGGCCTCAATTTGACGAGCCGTAATACGGCCAGGTTGAGTAGCTTTCAAGCCAACTGAACCGAAGTTCAGATCGGTTCCGCCTTTTGCATTACCGCGAATACGGCCTTTATGCGCACGACGGAATTTGGTACGTTTCGGTTGAAGCATTTAGATATCCTTCATCTACCTACTCTTGTTAATATTAACCTTTGCGAGAGCGTCCCGCGCCAGTGCTTTGTACTTCTTTCATACGGTTCTCGTGGGCCATAGGGTCGTGGGCCATAATCTCGCCTTTGAACACCCATGTTTTAATGCCGGTGATACCGTATGCTGTTAGAGCCTCAGACTCTGCATAGTCGATATCGGCACGAAGTGTATGTAGAGGCACACGGCCTTCACGATACCATTCGGTCCGAGCAATCTCTGCGCCGCCCAAACGACCAGCACAGTTAATACGGATACCGCCAGCGCCCAAACGCATTGCTGATTGTACAGCACGCTTCATGGCACGACGGAAAGCAACACGACGCTCTAGCTGCTGTGCGATACCATCGGCAATCAATTGTGCGTCAAGTTCAGGCTTGCGAACTTCAACAATGTTGAGGCCCACTTCACCAGCAGATGTCATGGAAGCAATTTTCCGCTTTAATTTTTCGATATCAGCGCCTTTTTTACCAATAATCACACCAGGACGAGCTGAATAGATCGTCACATTGGCTTTTTTGGCAGGACGCTCAATGATCACGCGGCTAATAGCACCTTGCTTTAGCTCTTTCAACAAAAATTCACGAATTTTTAAATCTTCGTGCAAATTGTCAGCATAATCTTTCTTGCCTGCGTACCAGCGGGAGTCCCACGTACGGTTGATACCCACGCGTAATCCAATGGGGTTAACTTTCTGTCCCATTATGCGTTCTCCTCATGCTCACGTACTACAATGCGAATTTGACTAAATGGCTTCAAGATCTTGCCAACACGACCACGGGCACGAGCGCGGAAACGCTTCATAACCAAGTTCTTGCCAACAGTTGCCTCAGAAACCACCAAGCTATCAACATCCAAATTATGGTTGTTTTCAGCATTAGCAATTGCAGATTGCAGGACTTTTCTTACGTCTTCAGCAGCTTTTTTCTTAGAGAATTCAAGCTCTGTTAACGCACGTTCTACCTTTTTGCCGCGAATAGAAGCAGCAACCAGGTTCAATTTCTGCGGAGAGCCGCGCAGCATGCGGCCCACGGCAAAGGCTTCAGTTTCAGCCACTTTACGAGGTGCAGATTTCTTACCCATGGTTATTTTCTCTTCGCTTTTTTGTCGACACCGTGACCATAGTAGGTACGAGTCGGTGCAAATTCACCAAGTTTATGGCCAACCATGTCTTCAACAACCAACACAGGAATGAACTGCTTGCCGTTGTATACATTAAAAGTTAGACCGACGAATTGAGGCACGATAGTTGATCGACGAGACCATGTCTTAATCGGTGCCTTCTTCCCTCCAGATTGAGCTTCTTCTGCTTTCTTAAGCAGGTAGAGATCAACAAAGGGACCTTTCCAAATTGAACGAGCCATTGTTTAAAGCCCCCTATCTCTTCTTGCGTTCATGACGCGAACGTAAAATATATTTATCGCTCGCTTTATTAGAACGGGTACGTTTACCTTTAGTCGGTTTGCCCCATGGTGTCACTGGGTGACGACCACCAGACGTACGACCCTCACCACCACCGTGCGGGTGATCTACCGGGTTCATAGCAACACCACGAACACTCGGACGACGACCTAACCAACGGTTACGACCAGCTTTCGCTAAAGTCGTGTTTTGGTTGTCAGGGTTAGATACAGCACCAACAGTTGCCATACACTCAGCGCGAATCAAACGAGTTTCGCCAGAGCTTAGACGGATGATAGCGTATCCACGGTCACGACCAACAAGTTGAGCATAGGTACCAGCAGAACGAGCGATTTGCGCGCCCTTACCTGGCTTCATCTCAATGTTATGAATAATCGTTCCAACAGGCATGCTTTTCATTGGCATGGCGTTACCAGGCTGAATGTCAACCTTCTCACCAGCGATAATTTTATCGCCAACAGCTAAACGCTGTGGAGCAATGATGTATGCTTGTTCACCATCAGTGTAGGTAACCAACGCGATGAACGCAGTACGGTTAGGATCGTACTCTAGACGCTCAACAGTTGCTTCAACATCCCACTTTTGACGTTTAAAATCGATCAAACGGTAGGTACGCTTGTGACCACCACCACGACGACGTGATGTAATACGGCCCATGTTGTTGCGACCACCAGATTTGGTCAAACCTTCGGTCAATTTCTTAACCGGCTTACCTTTGTGCAATTCAGAACGGTCAACAAGAACAAGACCACGCTGTGAATTGGTTACGGGTTTATATTGCTTTAAGGCCATTTTATACTCCCGTCGTCACGTCGATAGATTGACCTTCAGCAAGGGTAACAATCGCTTTTTTATAATCAGAGCGTTGACCCATTTTGCCACGGAAACGTTTTTGCTTACCAGCCTGACGGATGGTATTAACAGCTTCAACCTTAACATCAAACAAACCTTCTACGGCTGCTTTAATCTCAGGCTTAGATGCGCTCAACGGAACCTTAAAGGTAACCTTGTTTTGCTCACCACCCAGTGTAGATTTCTCTGTAATCACTGGGGTTAGAATAGTGTTATAGTGCTTTTCAGAGGTCATGATAGGCGCTCCTCAAGCTTAGCAACGGCTGCTTTAGACAGAACCAAAGTATCACGACGAAGAATGTCGTATACGTTAGCGCCCTGTGTCGGCAACGCGTCGATGTTTGGAATATTGCGAATAGAGTTAGCAAACTGATCGTTTACGTCAGCACCATCAATGAATAGAGCATTGCTTAGGCCCAATTTGGCTAGCTTTGCAACCATGGCAGAAGTTTTAGCTTCTTTCATAGCAAAGTCATCAATGATGATAAGTTTTTGATCAGCTTGTTTGCTGCTTAGAGCTGTTTTCAAGCCCAAAGCACGAACTTTTTTCGGCAATTTAAAACCGTGATCGCGAGGGATCGGACCAAAAGCGCGACCACCGCTGCGGAACTGGCTAACTTTACCAGCACCGTGACGGGCAGTACCACCACCTTTTTGACGACCAATCCGTTTAGTTGTACCGGAGACATCACTCCGGAATTGTACCGCATGGGTACCGGCGCGGCGTTTAGCCAACTGCCAGGTAATTACCCGATGCAGGATGTCGGCTCTTTTTTCCAAGCCGAAGATAGCGTCGCTGACTTCAATGTCGCCAGCTTTTTTGCCATCTAATGTAATGACATCCAGCTTCATGCCCTTATCCTTGCGTTTCTTCGTTAACGGTTTCAACAGGAGCTTCCTCTGCAGGAGCAGCTGCTTTAACCTCATCGCGCTTCACGATTGACGCCGGGAATGGCGCACTTTCAGGAAGCTGTTTCTTGACAGCGTCGGTAATCATTACCCAACCGCCTTTTGAACCCGGAACAGAACCCTTGATCAACACAAGACCTTCTTCCGGCATGGTGCGAGCAATTGCCAAGTTTTGCGTGGTAACGCGAACGTCACCCATATGACCAGCCATTTTCTTACCTTTGAAAACGCGGCCTGGATCTTGACACTGACCCGTAGAACCATGAGAGCGGTGGGAAATAGAGACACCGTGAGTAGCACGAAGACCGCCAAAGTTATGGCGTTTCATTCCACCCGCGAAGCCTTTACCGATGCTGGTACCCGCCACGTCCACAAATTGACCATCTACGAAGTGGTCAGCAGAAATTTCTGCACCAACGTCAACTAGGTTGTCGTCGCTAACACGGAATTCTACCAATTTTGCTTTTGGCTCAACTTGAGCT
Source organism: uncultured Alphaproteobacteria bacterium (assembly GCA_937126915.1). GTDB lineage: Bacteria > Pseudomonadota > Alphaproteobacteria > Sphingomonadales > SMXR01 > CAKZLM01. The sequence goes on along the minus strand of CAKZLM010000155.1, from coordinate 25,578 downwards.
TTTGCAAAATGACCACGCAGAGCAGCCGTTGTATTTTTGGCTTTTTTGACACCCGCGCCCAACTGAACAGCAGCGTATCCATCTTTCTCAACAGTACGCTGAGAAACAACCTGACAGCCCTCAAGCTGTACCACGGTTACAGGAACGTGATTACCACTGTCATCAAACAGGCGAGTCATGCCTACCTTCTTACCGATTACACCGGTTCGCATGTCACTTACCCTTGTAATTTAATTTCGACATCAACGCCAGCGGCGAGGTCGAGTTTCATCAATGCGTCAATTGTTTGAGGAGTCGGCTCAACAATGTCTAATAGACGTTTGTGAGTACGAGTTTCAAACTGTTCACGCGACTTTTTGTTTACGTGCGGAGAACGCAATACAGTGTACTTTTCAATTTTGGTTGGTAGCGGAATTGGGCCACGAACCATAGCACCTGTACGTTTCGCCGTACCAGCGATTTCAGTCGTCGCAGTATCAAGAATGCGATGATCGAACGCTTTTAAACGAATACGGATGTTTTGAGTTTCCATCAGTCTTCTTTCCAAAAATGGCGCCCCCGTAATGGGGGCGACCAATTAAACCTATCTCAAGTTGATTAATCTAGGATTGTTGATACAACGCCAGCACCTACGGTACGGCCACCTTCACGGATCGCGAAACGAAGACCTTCGTCCATTGCGATCGGAGCGATCAACTCAACTGTCAATTTCACGTTATCACCAGGCATAACCATCTCAGTACCAGCTGGCAATTCAACTGAACCAGTGATGTCTGTTGTACGGAAGTAGAACTGTGGACGATAGTTAGCGAAGAAAGGCGTGTGACGGCCACCCTCGTCTTTTGTCAACACATATACTTCGCCTTCGAATTTAGTGTGAGGGTTGATTGAGCCAACGTGCGCCAATACTTGACCACGCTCAACATCTTCACGACCAACACCACGAAGTAGAGCACCAATGTTATCGCCTGCTTCACCTTGGTCAAGCAACTTACGGAACATTTCAACGCCTGTAACAGTCGTTTTCTGAGTAGTACGGATACCAACGATCTCGATCTCTTCACCAACTTTTACAATACCGCGCTCAACACGACCAGTACATACAGTACCACGGCCTGAAATTGAGAACACGTCCTCAACTGGCATCAAGAAAGCACCGTCAACAGCACGCTCTGGCTGTGGAATGTAATCATCAACAGCTTTCATCAATTCCATGATCTTTTCAGCGCCGATGTTCTCGTCACGGCCTTCCAATGCAGCCAAAGCTGAACCAGCAACGATAGGAATATCATCACCAGGGAAGTCGTATTCGCTCAACAATTCACGAATTTCCATCTCAACCAATTCCAACAACTCTTCGTCGTCAACTTGGTCAACTTTGTTCAAGAATACCACCAACGCAGGTACACCAACCTGACGAGCCAACAAAATGTGCTCGCGAGTTTGAGGCATAGGACCATCAGCAGCGTTAACAACCAAAATAGCACCGTCCATTTGTGCCGCACCAGTGATCATGTTCTTAACATAGTCAGCGTGGCCCGGGCAGTCAACGTGTGCATAGTGACGCGCTTCTGTCTCATACTCAACGTGTGCTGTAGAAATCGTAATACCGCGCTCACGCTCTTCAGGAGCTTTGTCAATGTTCGCGAAGTCAACAGCTTCTGACATACCAGCATCTGCCAATACCTTGGTAATTGCTGCTGTCAAAGTAGTTTTACCGTGGTCAACGTGACCAATGGTTCCAATGTTACAATGCGGTTTAGTCCGCTCAAACTTAGCTTTAGCCATGGATAAATCCTTTCTTCAAATATTTCCTTGGCGGATATCCGCCGATATCCCTTTAAGCAAGCTTCTCTTTAACTTCCTCAGCTACTGCCTTCGGAACTTCTTCATAGTGAGAGAATACCATGCTGAACTGCGCGCGACCTTGTGAGAACGAACGCAAATCGTTAACGTAACCAAACATGTTGGCAAGTGGAACAAACGCATCAATTACGTTTGCATTACCACGGATTTCAGTACCATTAACTTGACCACGACGTGAATTCAAGTCACCAATACAGTCACCCATATACTCTTCAGGTGTAACAACCTCAACCTTCATCATCGGCTCAAGAAGACGGATGCCAGCTTTTTCACAAGCTTCACGCATAGCGCCACGACCCGCAATCTCAAACGCCATCGCGCTAGAGTCAACATCGTGATAAGCACCGTCAATAACACGAACATTAAAGTCGATAATTGGGAAGCCGATCATATGACCACTGTCAGCCACATCACGGATACCTTTGTCAATTGAAGGAATATATTCACGAGGAATGTTACCACCTTTAATTTCATCAACAAATTCGATACCTGTACCGCGCTCACCAGGTGTTACAACCATTTTAACGCGACCAAATTGACCAGAACCACCAGATTGTTTCTTGTGAGTGTAGTCAACTTCAACTTCACGAGCCAAGCTCTCACGGTAAGCAACTTGAGGGGCACCTACGTTTGCGTCAACTTTAAATTCACGACGTAGACGGTCAACAATGATATCAAGGTGTAATTCACCCATACCTTTAATAACGGTTTGACCGCTTTCATGGTCGGTGGTTACACGGAAGCTTGGATCTTCCTGTGCCAAACGAGCCAAAGCGATACCCATTTTTTCTTGGTCAGCTTTGGTCTTAGGCTCAACAGCAACCTCGATCACTGGATCAGGGAATTCCATACGCTCTAGAATAATTGGCTTGGTAGAAGCACACAAAGTGTCACCAGTAGTGGTTTCTTTCATTGCACACAATGCAACGATGTCACCAGCACGAGCTTCTTTAATGTCTTCACGATTGTTAGAGTGCATCTCCAACATACGACCAACCTTTTCTTTCTTGCCTTTTACTGAGTTCAATACAGAAGAACCAGCTTCTAGAACACCAGAGTAAATTCGCACGAAAGTCAAAGAACCTACAAACGGGTCAGTCATGATTTTGAAGGCAAGAGCTGAGAACGGCTCTTCATCAGAAGGAGCGCGGAACAATTCCTTTTCCTCATCATCAACAGAAACACCATTCATGTCAGGCAAGTCTAGTGGAGACGGCATGAAATTAACAACAGCGTCAAGCAATGGCTGAACACCTTTGTTTTTAAAGGCCGTACCGTTCAAGACAGGAACGAAGTTACCAGCGATGGTACCTTTACGGATGGCAGCGATCAACTCTTCTTCGGTTAACTCTTCGCCTTCAAGGTATTTTTCCATCAAGTCTTCATCAGCTTCAACAGCCATTTCAATCATCTCGGTGCGCGCTAATTCAGCAGCGTCAGCCAATTCAGGGCGAATATCAAGATACTCATAAGAAGCACCAAGGTCTTCACCTTTCCAGATGATCTCTTTGTTTTTAATCAAGTCGATAAGACCTTCGTATTCAGCTTCGGCACCAATTGGCAACTGAACAACAAGAGCGGTCGCACCCAAACGCTTTTTGATCATGTCTACACAACGATCAAAGTCAGCACCGGTACGGTCCATTTTGTTGACGAAACACATACGAGGAACACCGTATTTGTCAGCCTGACGCCACACAGTCTCAGATTGAGGCTCAACACCAGCAACCGAGTCAAATACAGCAACAGCACCATCCAACACACGCAAAGAACGCTCAACCTCAATAGTGAAGTCAACGTGACCTGGGGTGTCAATGATGTTAATGCGGTGGTCATTCCAGAAACAGGTGGTCGCAGCAGAGGTAATTGTAATACCACGCTCTTGCTCTTGCTCCATCCAGTCCATGGTGGCAGCGCCATCATGCACTTCACCGATTTTGTGCGAACGACCTGTATAATACAGAACACGTTCAGTAGTTGTGGTTTTACCAGCGTCAATGTGCGCCATAATACCAATATTGCGATAGCGGTCTAATGGAGTTTTGCGAGCCATTATCCTAATTCCCTTGGACTTAAAAAATTACCAGCGATAGTGAGAGAACGCTTTGTTGGCTTCCGCCATCTTGTGCGTATCTTCACGTTTCTTGATTGAAGCGCCACGGTTTTGCGCAGCGTCTAGCAATTCACCAGACAAACGCTCTTCCATGGTGTTTTCGTTGCGCTTACGAGCCATGTCGATAATCCAACGAATAGCCAAAGCTTGTGCACGCTCAGCACGCACCTCAACAGGTACCTGATACGTAGCACCACCCACACGACGAGAACGAACCTCAATCGCAGGCTTTACATTATCCAAAGCTTCGTGGAACAAAGCCAATGGATCAGTTTTTGCTTTTGCTTCAATAGTGTCAAACGCAGTATAAATAATGCGCTCAGCAACAGATTTCTTACCATCATACATCAAAGAGTTGACGAATTTGGTCAATACGATGTCTCCGAATTTCGGATCAGGGAGAACTTCGCGTTTTTCAGCAGCGTGACGACGAGACATATTAACCTAGCCTTACTTAGGACGCTTAGCGCCATATTTAGAACGACCCTGACGGCGATCAGACACACCTTGTGTATCCAAAGTACCGCGCAGAACATGATAACGAACACCGGGCAAATCTTTTACACGACCGCCGCGGATAAGAACAACACTGTGTTCTTGCAAATTGTGACCTTCACCAGGAATATAGCTGGTTACTTCTTGACCGTTGGTCAAGCGAACACGAGCTACCTTTCTCATCGCTGAGTTAGGCTTCTTAGGTGTAGTTGTATATACGCGAGTACAAACTCCACGTTTTTGTGGGCAAGCCTCAAGCGCTGGTACCTTGTTGCGGACAGCAGGCTTTTTACGTGGCTTTCGCACCAATTGGTTAATGGTAGGCATGCGTTTTCCTAAATTTCTGTTTCATTAACAGCATAAACCAGCCACATGACTAAAAATGCAAAAGCATCCTAAGGATCCCAACCCTTGGGTCCTAAGAAAGTCATCCGGCAAACAAACTCTCATTTTCATTTGGCTTGTTCAGTACAGCGTTTAGCGAGATCTGCTACCACCTGTACCCAAGCGTGCGCGCAATATATGCATCGACCTTAGCCGCGTCAACCAAAAAATATGATTGTAATAATATATCGCACATCAAATCATATTTAGTGGTTAATTACACAAAACATACTAAATATAGGCTTAATGAAAAAGGCCCACCTTCTGACTATCAGAAAGTGGGCCTTTTATTTGATTCTCACTCAGCCATAATGACGCAAAGGGCATATAGGCGAGTCACAAGCATTGCTTATTCTTCAGTTGGTTTTTCCAAGCTTTCGTTGGAAACACCTTCAGATGACAAAGCATCTGACAAGAAGATATCCGGCACAGGCTCTTCATCAGTGTTCACTTCTTCCAAAGCCATATCGCGGGCATTGGCTTCCATGCGCAAACGATTCATCATCGCGCCTGTACCAGCTGGGATCAAGCGACCAACAATGACGTTCTCTTTCAAGCCGATCAAGTCATCGCTCTTACCAGCAACAGCCGCTTCTGTTAGAACGCGGGTTGTTTCCTGGAACGATGCCGCTGAGATGAATGAGCGTGTTTGCAGTGACGCTTTGGTAATACCCAATAGAACTGGGTTACCTTTTGCTTCCACTTTGCTTTCCTCAGCTAATTTCTCATTAACAGCGCGGAACTCTTCACGATCCACTTGCTCGCCAATTAGGAAGGTTGATTCACCCGGATGCGTAATCTCAATTTTCTGCAACATTTGACGTACGATCACTTCAATGTGCTTGTCGTTGATTTTCACACCTTGTAGGCGGTAAACTTCTTGAACCTCTTGAACCAAGTAAGCAGCCAAAGCTTCAATACCCATAGCAGCAAGAATATCTTGTGGTGCAGGGTGACCATCAATCAGATATTCACCACGGCGGATGAACTCACCTTCTTGAATGGTAATGTGCTTACCCTTAGGAACCAAATATTCCATTGGCTCTTTATCTTCTTCCTTTGGACGGATCACAATGCGACGCTTATTCTTATAATCGCGGCCAAATTCAACCACACCATCAATCTCAGCGATAATAGCATGATCTTTTGGACGACGCGCTTCAAACAATTCCGCCACACGTGGTAGACCACCGGTAATATCACGGGTTTTCGCCGCTTCACGAGGAATACGCGCAATCACGTCACCTGCAGAAACGCGGGCACCATCAGCAACTGATAGAATCGCATCCACAGACATGAAGTAACGAGCTTCTGTTCCATTTGCCAAGGTAACAACGTCGTCTTTATCATCACGTAGGGTAATGCGCGGACGAAGGTCTGCACCTTTAGGGTTAGAACGCCAGTCAGAAACCACTTTACTGGTAATACCTGTTGTTTCATCGGTGGTTTCTTTAACAGAAACACCATCAATCAAGTCAACAAAGTGAGCCACACCAGAATGCTCGGTGATAATAGGAATAGTGTATGGATCCCATTCACAGATTTTGGTGCCTTTTTCAATTTTCTGACCATCGGATACATGCAAGTGTGCACCATGAGGAATACGGTGAACGCCACGCTCGCGGCCTTCTTCATCCATCAAAGCAACTTCCATGTTACGGCTCATCACAACCAAACGACCATTGGTATTTTCAACAACATTGGCGTTGCGATATTCAACAACCGCATCAACAGATGATTCAATTGAAGACTGCTCGTTAACCGTTGCTGTACCACCAATGTGGAACGTACGCATGGTCAACTGAGTACCAGGTTCACCAATTGATTGGGCAGCAATAACACCAACAGCCTCACCAACGTTAACTGGTGTACCACGGGCCAAGTCACGACCGTAACAGGTACCACACACACCGTGACGGGTTTCACAGGTTAGAACCGAACGGATCAACACTTGAGAAACACCCGCGGTTTCGATGGCTTGAACTTCCACTTCATCCATGGTGCGACCAGCAGGAACAATTACATCACCAGTCAATGGGTGCTTAACATCAACAGCAGCGCTGCGACCCAAGATACGATCAGCCAAAGGCACAATCACATCACCACCATCTGCAACCTCAGCAACAGTAATACCACGCTCGGTACCACAATCGTCTTCGATCACAACACAGTCTTGGGCAACGTCAACCAAACGACGGGTTAGATAACCAGAGTTTGCTGTTTTCAACGCCGTATCAGCCAGACCCTTACGGGCACCGTGGGTCGAGTTAAAGTATTCTAGAACCGATAGACCTTCTTTAAAGTTAGAAATAATCGGTGTCTCAATAATCTCACCACTTGGTTTCGCCATCAAACCACGCATACCAGCAAGCTGTTTCATTTGCGCCGCAGAACCACGAGCACCAGAGTGTGCCATCATGTAAATTGAGTTGATCTGACCTTCACGACCGTTTTCGTCAACCGCTGCAGATGAAATTTTCTTCATCATTTCGTCAGCGACTTTATCGGTACATTGAGCCCAAGCGTCTACAACTTTGTTGTATTTCTCACCCTGGGTGATCAAACCTTCTTGATACTGCTCTTCATATTCTTTGGTCAATTCACGGGTTTCGTTAACCAAGGCTTCTTTAGCCTCAGGAATAACCATGTCATCCTTACCGAACGAAATACCCGCCATCGCCGCACGTTTGAAACCTAACCCCATGATGTGATCACAGAAAATTACGGTTTCTTTCTGACCACAGTGACGATAGACAACGTCAATAACGTCAGACACGTCTTTCTTGGTCAAAACGCGGTTGATCAGATCAAAGCTGATGTTGGCATTGCGCGGTAAATGCTCAGAAAGCAACATACGACCCGGAGTGGTTTCAACACGTTGAACGATCGAGTTACCCTCAGCATCTACCGTATCAAAACGACCAATAATTTTAGATTGCAAGGTAATGTCACCATTATCCAAAGCCATGTGAATTTCATCAAGGCTTGAGAAGGCCATGCCCTCACCCGGCTCGCCTTCGCGGTCCAAGGTTAGATAGTAAATACCCAAAACAATATCCTGAGACGGAACGATAATAGGCTTACCGTTTGATGGGCTCAAAATGTTGTTGGTTGACATCATCAATACACGCGCTTCCAATTGTGCCTCAAGGCTCAACGGAACGTGTACCGCCATTTGGTCACCATCAAAGTCAGCGTTAAAGGCAGAACAAACCAATGGATGCAATTGAATGGCTTTACCTTCAATCAACACAGGTTCAAATGCCTGAATGCCTAAGCGGTGAAGTGTTGGTGCGCGGTTAAGCATAACCGGATGTTCGCGGATCACTTCATCAAGAATGTCCCAAACTTCGCGGTGCTCACGCTCAACAAATTTCTTGGCGTGCTTAATGGTGTTAGCAATACCTTTTTGGTCAAGACGCGCATAGATAAATGGCTTGAACAATTCCAAGGCCATTTTCTTAGGCAAACCACATTGATGCAACATCAATTCAGGGCCAACCACGATCACAGAACGACCAGAATAGTCAACACGCTTACCAAGCAAGTTTTGACGGAAACGACCTTGCTTACCTTTAAGCATATCGCTCAAAGATTTCAACGGACGCTTGTTAGCACCAGTAATGGTGCGACCACGACGACCATTGTCAAACAAGGCGTCAACTGCTTCTTGCAGCATACGCTTCTCGTTACGAACAATAATATCAGGGGCGCGTAATTCGATCAAACGCTTCAAACGGTTGTTACGGTTGATCACACGGCGATACAAATCGTTCAAATCAGATGTCGCAAAACGACCACCATCTAGTGGTACCAACGGACGCAACTCAGGTGGGATCACAGGAATAACTTCCATGATCATCCACTCAGGGCGGTTGCCTGATTCAATGAACGCTTCAATTACTTTTAAGCGTTTAACAATTTTCTTTGGTTTAAGCTCAGACTTAGTCTCAGCCAATTCAACCAATAACTTTTCACGCTCGTCTTCCAAATCCATGGCGATTAGAAGTTTTTGAATGGCTTCTGCGCCAATGTCAGCCGTGAAACTGTCTTCGCCAAACTCGTCTTGAGCACGAAGATAATCTTCTTCTGACAATAATTGGAATTGTTTCAACGAGGTCAAGCCCGGTTCAACAACCACATAATATTCAAAATAAAGAACACGCTCTAGATCTTTCAAAGTCATGTCTAGCAACAAACCGATGCGGCTTGGCAATGACTTTAAGAACCAAATGTGAGCAACAGGTGCCGCCAATTCAATGTGACCCATACGATCACGGCGCACTTTTGCTAAGGTTACTTCAACACCACACTTTTCACAGGTGATGCCTTTATATTTCATACGCTTATACTTACCGCATAAGCATTCGTAATCTTTTACAGGGCCAAAGATGCGGGCACAGAAAAGGCCATCACGCTCTGGCTTAAAGGTACGATAGTTAATGGTTTCTGGCTTTTTGATTTCACCAAAAGACCAAGACCGAATCTTTTCCGGACTAGCGATAGAGATTTGAATCTCATCGAATGTTTCCGGCTTTTGACCTGGATTATAAAAATTTGTCAGCTCTTGATTCATGAGTGTCACTTCCTCATTCAGCTGCCTGCAACCCGTTAACGGCAGGCGGGGGTTAATTCCCAATTAGGCCCGCGACTGGCACCAAACCAATCGCGGGTTCCGCTTTACTGGCCGCTACTGCTAGATTGCAGCTCGACATTAAGACCTAGCGAACGCATCTCTTTAACGAGAACGTTAAACGATTCAGGGATACCAGCCTCAAAGCTGTCATCACCTTTCACGATCGCTTCATATACCTTGGTACGACCAGCAACGTCATCCGACTTAACGGTAAGCATCTCTTGCAAGGTAAAGGCGGCACCATATGCTTGTAGGGCCCAAACCTCCATCTCACCAAAGCGCTGACCACCGAACTGGGCTTTACCACCCAATGGCTGCTGCGTAACCAAGCTGTATGGGCCAATAGAACGTGCGTGAATCTTGTCATCAACCAAGTGATGCAGTTTCAGCATGTAGATATAACCCACAGTTACTTTACGGTCGAATTTAGAACCAGTACGTCCATCATACAGATCAACCTGACCAGATGAATCCAAACCAGCTTTTTCAAGCATGGTCACAACATCAGGTTCACGGGCACCATCAAATACAGGCGTACCCATTGGAACACCTTTTTTCAGGTTGCCAGCCATTTCGATGATCTCTTCATCACTTAATGGCTCGATCAATTCTTTATATTCTTTTTCAGAATAAATAGATTTCATATGATCACGAACGGCATTTAACTCACCTTCTTTGTTGCGCCACGCTTCCAAAGATTGGGTAATTTGACGACCCAAACCACGGGCAGCCCAACCAAGGTGTGTTTCCAGAATCTGACCCACGTTCATCCGTGATGGTACACCCAATGGGTTCAACACGATATCAACAGGTGTTCCGTCTTCTAGGTATGGCATGTCTTCTTCAGGAACAATGCGTGAAATCACACCCTTGTTACCATGACGACCCGCCATTTTATCACCCGGCTGCAGCTTACGCTTAACAGCAACAAATACTTTAACCATTTTCAACACGCCAGGTGGCAATTCGTCACCACGTTGTAGCTTGTCAATTTTCTCATCAAAGCGGGCTTGCAATTCAGCTTTTGATTGGTCGAACTGACCCTTCAATGCTTCAATGTTAGCCATCTGAGCGTCATCATCAATGGCAAGCTGCCACCATTCAACACGCTTCAATTCAGCCAAACCTTCTTCCGTGATCACAGTGCCTTTTTTCATGGCTTGAACGCCAGAAACAACCTTGTGACCAACCAACATCTCGCTCAAACGAGCATAAATGCTGCGTTCAAGAATGGCGCGCTCATCTTCGCGGTCTTGTGCGAGACGTTCAATCTCGTCACGCTCAATTGACATGGCACGTTCGTCTTTATCAACACCATGACGGTTAAAGACGCGAACCTCAACAACGGTACCAGCAACACCCGGTGGTAAACGCATAGATGTATCACGAACATCGGATGCTTTCTCACCAAAGATCGCACGAAGAAGTTTTTCTTCAGGCGTCATTGGCGATTCACCTTTTGGTGTGATTTTACCAACAAGAATGTCACCTGGGTGAATTTCAGCACCCACATAAACGATACCAGCCTCGTCCAAGTTGCGAAGACCTTCTTCACCCACGTTTGGAATATCGCGGGTAATTTCTTCAGGGCCAAGCTTGGTGTCACGGGCCATCACTTCAAATTCTTCAATATGAACTGATGTGAAGGTGTCTTCTTTACGGATACGCTCTGAAATCAGGATCGAATCCTCAAAGTTGTAACCATTCCATGGCATGAAGGCCACAAGAACGTTTTTACCAAGAGCCAATTCACCCAACTCAGTAGACGGACCATCACAAATGATGTCACCTGCATTAATGCGGTCACCCACTTTCACCAATGGACGTTGGTTGATACAGGTGTTTTGGTTAGAGCGTTGGAACTTGCGCAAACGGTAAATATCAACACCCGCCTCACCTGCAGCAATTTCTTCCGTTACGCGGATAACGATACGGGTTGCGTCCACTTGCTCAACCACACCTGTACGGCGGGCAGCAATGGCAGCACCACTATCGCGGGCTACACGCTCTTCCATACCAGTACCAACAAATGGCGCTTCCGCACGCAATAAAGGCACCGCTTGGCGTTGCATGTTTGAACCCATCAAGGCGCGGTTCGCATCATCGTTTTCCAAGAAAGGAATCATTGAGGCCGCCACAGAAACAAGCTGTTTCGGTGCCACGTCCATCAATTCAACTTCTTCAGGGCGCGCTGGGGTAAATTCACCCGCCTTACGACAAGCAACAAATTCACCAACGAACTTGCCTTTTTTGTCCAACTCAGCGTTAGCCTGTGCAATCAGATAACGCGCCTCTTCCATAGCAGAAAGATAAATCACGTCTGACGTTGGCTTACCGTTTTCAACTTTACGATAAGGGGTTTCAATGAAACCATATTTATTCACACGGGCATACGTCGCAAGCGAGTTAATCAAACCAATGTTTGGACCCTCTGGCGTTTCAATTGGACAGATACGACCATAGTGAGAGGTGTGAACGTCACGAACCTCAAAACCAGCACGCTCACGCGTTAAGCCACCAGGGCCCAAGGCAGACAAGCGACGCTTGTGCGTTACTTCAGACAATGGGTTGGTTTGGTCCATGAACTGGCTCAATTGGCTTGAACCAAAGAATTCACGAACAGCAGCAACCGCTGGTTTGGCATTGATCAAATCGTGTGGCATGACGGTGTCAATATCAACACTGCTCATACGCTCACGAATGGCACGCTCCATGCGCAACAAACCAAGGCGATATTGGTTTTCCATCAACTCGCCAACAGAGCGAACACGGCGGTTACCAAGGTGGTCAATATCATCAACCTCGCCACGGCCATCTTTTAATTCAACCAAGGTTTTAACAACAGAAAGGATGTCGTCACGACGAAGAACACGAACACTGTCATCACAGTCAAGGTTCATACGCATGTTCATTTTCACACGACCAACATCGCTTAGGTCATAACGCTCAGGGTCAAAGAACAAGCTATAGAAGAGGGCATCAGCTGTTTCTTTGGTAGGTGGCTCACCCGGACGCATTACTTTATAAATCTCAGCAAGCGCACCGTCTGTGCATTCAACCTTATCAGCAGCAAGCGTGTTGCGAATGTATGGGCCAACATTAACCAGATCAATATCTAGAATGTTTAACTCATCAAAACCAGCCGCATCAAGCTTGGCAATAATTTCTTCTGTCAACTCATCACCGGCTTCGACATAAATCTCACCGGTTTTTGCGTTGATCATATCTTCAGCGGCATAACGACCATAGGCTTCAGCATCAGGAAGAAGGATGAAATCAACACCGTCCTTCTCAAGCTTTTTAGCCAAACGAGGCGTTACTTTTTTGCCCGCTTCAATAATAACTTCGCCTGAATCTGCACTTACAATGTCAAATTCAGGTTTTACGCCGCGCCACTTCTCAGCCTTGAAAGCAACTTTCCAGCCGTCTTTCACACGCTTTAACGTTTCGCGTTCGTAATAATAATTTAAAATGTCTTCTGGAGACAGACCCAACGCCAACAATAACGTTGTTGCAGGCAGTTTACGACGGCGGTCAATACGCACGTGCAAAATGTCTTTGGCATCAAATTCAAAGTCTAACCAGCTGCCACGGTAAGGAATAATACGAGCAGCAAATAAGAATTTACCACTAGCATGGGTTTTACCTTTATCATGATCAAAGAACACGCCCGGTGAACGGTGCATTTGAGAAACGATCACACGCTCTGTGCCGTTCACAACGAAGGTACCGTTGTCGGTCATCAAAGGCAGATCGCCCATGTAAACGTCTTGTTCTTTAATATCTAGAACTGAACGGGCACCCGTATCCTCGTCAACCTCAAATACGATCAATTGAAGTGTCACACGTAAAGGTGCTGCAAACGTCATATCGCGCTGCTGACATTCTTCAACATCATATTTAGGCTTTTCAATGTCATACTTTACGTATTCCAAAGAAGATGTGCCAGAAAAGTCTTGAATCGGGAACACTGATTGAAGAACAGACTCAAGGCCGGAAACCTTTTTCTCGTCTTCGGTTGATCCCAATTTCACAAATTGATCATAAGAGTCACGCTGAACCTCGATTAGGTTCGGCATTTCCGTAACGCTTTCGATTTTACCAAAGTTCTTACGAACTCTTTTACGTCCGGTGAAGGATGTCGCCATGCTTTGCCCTCGTTAAAGCTTTTGATCATCTCAAGGCAATTACTTGTTTACATAACAAGTTTAAACTACCCACGATAAGTGCCATTGTTGGCTTTTAACCGGAAAACGTCAACCCAAGCTAAAGATTGAAATCTTCCCAATAGTCCTTTTTAAACGCCTTTCATAAGAGTTCAACCCCTTATTCACGGCAATAGCACCGACCACAAAAATGGCGCGATGCTTTAAGGCACCAAAACCGAGGGAACATAATTCCCTCGGTTCCAGTAGAATATAGCGTTAAGCTTACTTAAGCTCAACAGTAGCGCCGGCAGCTTCCAACTTAGCTTTGATTTCCTCAGCTTCGTCTTTAGAGGCACCTTCTTTAACAGCTTTAGGTGCGCCTTCAACCATTTCTTTAGCTTCTTTCAAGCCAAGACCGGTGATGCCACGTACTTCTTTAATCACGTTGATTTTCTTGTCGCCAACAGCAGCAAGAACCACGTCAAACTCGTCTTTCTCAGCAGCAGCTTCACCACCTGCAGCAGCACCGCCAGCAGCAGCAACAGCAACAGGAGCAGCAGCAGAAACGCCCCACTTTTCTTCTAACATTTTAGAAAGTTCAGCAGCTTCCATAACAGTCAATGCAGACAATTCTTCAGCAATTTTTTCTAGATCAGCCATTTTTAGTCTCCTAAATGGTATGGTCGTTTGTTTATTTTGACCAATAAAAAGTTTGATATTGTATAGTAATTAGGCAGCGTCTTTGGAACCATATGCACCAAACACTCTTGCAAGTTGACCAGCAGGAGCTGCAGAAACAGCAGCAACTTTTTGTGCAGGCGCTTGCAATAGACCAACCAACTTGCCACGAAGTTCGTCGAGCGAAGGCAAGCTTGCCAACGTGTCAACGCCACTAGCGTCAAGATAAGTTGTCTCCATCATGCCGCCTTTGATCTCAACTACGTCGTGATCTTTGGCAAAAGCTTTCAGGACTTTTGGTGCAGCAACAGGGTCATCAGAATAGCCAATAGCAACCGGTCCTACGAACAGATCGCCAAGCTCTTCCATGCCTGTGCCTTCGAGTGCCAAACGTGTAAGCCTATTTTTAACCACTTTCAAGCTACCGCCTGCTTCACGCATTTTATTGCGAAGATCAGTCATGTCAGCAACGTTAAGACCGCTGTATGTTACAGCAACCACAACGCCAGTTGACTTGAAGATCCCATTAAGCTCAGCAACTAGCTCTTTCTTCTGGGCTCTATCCACGTTGTATCTCCCATCTTGAGGACAACTACTTATTCAGTAATATGACCTCGGGTTTGAGCCAGATATAACAACCAAGGCTGTCATACCGTTCTCTGTCCCGGGGCTTTGTCGTCAATCTCGGTTGGCACTGAGTTTCCCTTTAAGGGTTCCTTAGCATCAACTTCGAAGCTGCCTCTCAAACCAAAATGGCTTTTGAAACTTTTTCGACACCCCGTCTCATACAGGAGAAGATATCTCTTCATCAGATTAAGCCTATCTTATGATAAGCCCCTGTAGTCTCGGACAGATGAAAGCGAGCCATTTCTGTTTCGCCTTCATAATCCTCCCAAAGGAGGAATTCTTGCTGAGGTAGCCCACATATAAGCAGGCCACCTCAAAATTCTTAGTCTTGGCTAAACGCCGCAATGTCAAGCTTCAAGCCTGGACCCATTGTGGTGGTAAGCGACAAACCTTCAAGGTACTTGCCTTTAACACCAGATGGCTTAGCTTTGATAATCGCTTTAACAAAAGCATTTAGGTTTTCAGTTACTTTGTCTTTACCAAAGCTAACTTTACCAACGCCGCCATGAATGATACCGGCTTTTTCCACACGGAACTCAACCTGACCAGCTTTGGCCGCTTCAACAGCTTTACCAACATCCATGGTTACAGTACCCAACTTAGGGTTAGGCATCATACCTTTAGGGCCAAGCACTTTACCCAAGCGACCAACAACACCCATCATATCAGGAGTGGCTATCACACGGTCAAAAGGCATTTCGCCTTTTTGAATGCTTTCCATTAGATCTTCAGCACCAACAATGTCAGCACCTGCTTTGGTTGCTTCTTCAGCCTTAGGACCACGCGCAAACACTGCTACACGAACAGTTTTACCTGTACCATTAGGCAAAGACACAACGCCGCGAACCATTTGGTCAGCGTGACGCGGGTCAACATTCAAGTTGATAGCAACTTCAAAAGTTTCATCAAAATTGGTTTTTGATTTCGCAATCAAAGTCTCAACTGCTTCGTCAAGGCCATAAACTTTTTCACGGTCAAGACCTTCGTAAACTTCTCTCATACGCTTTGACATGATCTTAACCCTCTACTACCAAACCCATGGCGCGGGCAGAGCCCTCAATGATTTTCATTGCAGCGTCGATATCAGCAGCATTCAAATCAACCATTTTCATTTCAGCAATTTCCTTAACCTGAGCTTTGGTTACAGAACCAGCAATTTCACGGCCAGGAGTTGAACCACCTTTTTGCAATTTAGCGGCTTTTTTCAACAAAAAGCTTGCAGGAGGCGTTTTGGTTTCGAAAGTGAACGAACGATCCGCATAAACCGTGATAATGGTTGGAATCGGCATGTTCTTTTCCATGTCACCCGTTTTAGCGTTAAACGCCTTACAGAATTCCATGATATTAACACCGCGTTGACCCAAAGCAGGACCAATTGGCGGAGATGGATTTGCAGCACCAGCAGGCACTTGCAACTTGATGTAACCATCAATCTTTTTTGCCATTGTTTTACCCTTTACATCTCAAATAGCTCATCAGAGCCGGTTAGTTGGGCGCGTGGTCGGACTATGGCAAGTCTCCCACACAGGTTTTGGGGCGAACCCCGAATTCTTAATCAGCCTTTTTATCAACCTGATTAAAGTCAAGCTCAACAGGTGTTGCGCGACCAAAGATTGATACAGACACTTTCAGACGCTCTTTCTCATGATCAACACCCTCAACAACACCATTGAAAGACGAGAATGGACCATCGGTAACACGCACTTCTTCGCCAATTTCGAAGGTCAACATAGAACGTGGACGCTCAACACCCTCTTCAACTTGGTTCAAAATACGCGCAGCCTCAGCATCGCTGATAGGTGCTGGTTTATTTTGCTGACCCAAAAAGCCAGTTACCTTAGCGTGATCTTTAACAAGGTGGAACGTATCGTCCGTTAAGACCATTTTAGCCAACACATAGCCTGGGAAGAATTTACGCTCAGAGGTAACTTTCTTACCCTTGCGCACTTCAATAATCTCTTCGGTTGGAACCAAAACATCTTCAACCAAGCCATCAAGGCCCTGTGCCACTGCTTGTTCTTTAATTTGCTCAGCAACCTTTTTCTCGAAACCAGAATAGGCGTGAATAATGTACCAACGTTTTTTCGCCATCGTTTTTATTCCCCAATCCCTAGAATCAACTGAACAATACCGGATAGAACCGAATCAACACCCAGAAAGAAAAGTGACATGATAAAAACCATCACGAACACCATGATAGAGGTGGTAACAACTTCCTTACGGGTTGGCCAGGTAACCTTTTTAACTTCCTGACGAACCTGACGGACAAATGCTCCCGGGCTGGTCTTTGCCATATGACTTCTCTCTTTCTGATCCACAGCAGCCACCCGAATCGGGCAGAAACGCGCCATTTTCAAAACATAAAAAACACTATGCCTTCCCTGAATGCCTTTTGAAAAGAAACCAAATTTTGCTTTTCAATCAGGCCAGTTCGGCACAATGATTAACTTAGTATAAGTGGCAGGAGCGGAGGGACTCGAACCCACAGCCCCCGGTTTTGGAGACCGGTGCTCTACCAATTGAGCTACACTCCTGCAAGCTTATATTTGATGTGCGGTTTAAAGCCTTAACAGCAAAAGTGCAACAAAAAACTCGCACCACTCATCAAAAAAATACTCGGTGGACAAAGAAAATAAAATCAACGCCCACCGCGTTTAAACTTTAGACATGAAAAAGGGGCGCCAGAACACCCCTCTTACATTATCAAAATTAATCTAGGATTGTTGATACAACGCCAGCACCTACGGTACGGCCACCTTCACGGATCGCGAAACGAAGACCTTCGTCCATTGCGATCGGAGCGATCAACTCAACTGTCAATTTCACGTTATCACCAGGCATAACCATCTCAGTACCAGCTGGCAATTCAACTGAACCAGTGATGTCTGTTGTACGGAAGTAGAACTGTGGACGATAGTTAGCGAAGAAAGGCGTGTGACGGCCACCCTCGTCTTTTGTCAACACATATACTTCGCCTTCGAATTTAGTGTGAGGGTTGATTGAGCCAACGTGCGCCAATACTTGACCACGCTCAACATCTTCACGACCAACACCACGAAGTAGAGCACCAATGTTATCGCCTGCTTCACCTTGGTCAAGCAACTTACGGAACATTTCAACGCCTGTAACAGTCGTTTTCTGAGTAGTACGGATACCAACGATCTCGATCTCTTCACCAACTTTTACAATACCGCGCTCAACACGACCAGTACATACAGTACCACGGCCTGAAATTGAGAACACGTCCTCAACTGGCATCAAGAAAGCACCGTCAACAGCACGCTCTGGCTGTGGAATGTAATCATCAACAGCTTTCATCAATTCCATGATCTTTTCAGCGCCGATGTTCTCGTCACGGCCTTCCAATGCAGCCAAAGCTGAACCAGCAACGATAGGAATATCATCACCAGGGAAGTCGTATTCGCTCAACAATTCACGAATTTCCATCTCAACCAATTCCAACAACTCTTCGTCGTCAACTTGGTCAACTTTGTTCAAGAATACCACCAACGCAGGTACACCAACCTGACGAGCCAACAAAATGTGCTCGCGAGTTTGAGGCATAGGACCATCAGCAGCGTTAACAACCAAAATAGCACCGTCCATTTGTGCCGCACCAGTGATCATGTTCTTAACATAGTCAGCGTGGCCCGGGCAGTCAACGTGTGCATAGTGACGCGCTTCTGTCTCATACTCAACGTGTGCTGTAGAAATCGTAATACCGCGCTCACGCTCTTCAGGAGCTTTGTCAATGTTCGCGAAGTCAACAGCTTCTGACATACCAGCATCTGCCAATACCTTGGTAATTGCTGCTGTCAAAGTAGTTTTACCGTGGTCAACGTGACCAATGGTTCCAATGTTACAATGCGGTTTAGTCCGCTCAAACTTAGCTTTAGCCATGGATCTTTCCCAAAATGCCTATAGGTTGCGTGGCGCCCAGTTTCCCAGACACATGAATTCAATAACATGTTGAAACAACTTAATAATGCGAAAAGTGCCCCAACGTACAAAAAAGGCTAAGGAACCACATTATGTGATTGCTTACCCTTTGCAATTACATCGCCCTTCACTGTTTGGAGCGGGTGAAGGGAATCGAACCCTCGTCGTAAGCTTGGAAGGCTTCTGCTCTACCATTGAGCTACACCCGCATCGATCAGGTCGATTTTATCCAACAACAAATTAGGAAGGATAATGGTGGAGGGGACTGGATTCGAACCAGTGTACGGATACCCGGCCAGATTTACAGTCTGGTGCCTTTAACCACTCGGCCACCCCTCCAAATTCATCAATCCAATGTCGGTGGACGCGGGGTGCAATATGCTGAAATATTTGGCGGTGTCAACCGCAAAAAACAAAGAAAGCCAAATAATCTGTTTTTTTACCACTTTCAGCCCTGATTTAATCAAGTGAGGCACAAACCAACTCAACAACTTAGTGGCTTACGATGTCGAACGACGAAATGATTTTAATTGCACCTGCATCGATTCCCCTGTAGACGAAAAATGAAGGGAATTTTTCCAATGGTAAAACACAAAAAGAATCATGCAAAATCCAAAGCGGGAAAACCAAAGCAACCCCGCAAGGGTAAAGGCACGCCAAAACATCATAAACAGACGGCACAACCAACATCGTTTGAAAAAGCCGATACCGCCGCACCTGTGGCGTTAACCCTACCAAAAGACGTTTATCGTTTATTTGGTAGGCACCCTATTGAAGCAGCCCTAAAAAACCCATTGCGTGATCATGTCGCTCTTTACGGCACCGACAATGCCCTGAATAACCTTAAAGGGCTATTGAGAGACCTGCCTGATCTTGATGTCCATCAAGTTGGCGCTGATCAGATTGAGCAAATGGTGCATTCTGACAGCCCACATCAGGGCTTAGTTCTGGAAACCCGTCGCCTGCCCGGTGTGCATATGGAACAAGCTTGTGAGCTTATTGAGGGTGAGACAAACTTTGTGCTTATTCTTGACCAAGTGACCGACCCCCATAATATTGGCGCGATTTTACGTTCATCTGCGGCGTTTGGCGCCAAGGCCATTATCACCATGGATCGTCACAGCCCACAGGAAAGTGGTGTTCTGGCAAAGTCAGCTTCTGGTGCATTAGACCTTATCCCCTGGGTGCGGGTTGGCAACATTAGCACTGCCATTGAAGAGTTACAGCAGATGGGTTATTGGGTCGTTGGCATGGACGGTTATGCCGATAAAGTCTTGGCGGATATTGACGCCGGCCAAAATGTTGCCCTTGTGATGGGGTCTGAGGGCAAAGGCATGCGTGAGGGTGTTAAGAAAAAATGCGACTTTGTCGCCAAACTGCCCATCAGTGACCGCGTTGAAAGCCTGAATGTTTCAAATGCAGCCGCCGTAGCCCTTTATCAATTAGGACTATCCAAGTAACTGCTTGCTTTCGGCAAGCGCAAATAATTTTTCGCTTTAAAATTTTCTGACTGTTAATAAGACTGTAACCGGTTTTTAACTTTTTATTTGTAGTGTTTTGTCCATGATTAATCGCCGTTCCTTTATAAAATCGTCGCTGGGGGTTATTGCTAGCTCGCCTTTCGCCCAACCTTCTTTGTTGATGGCACAGCGACATTCTTTGGTCAAAGCCTGTGACATTACCAATGCCGCACTAATTGACACACCTGAAATTAAAGTTACGGCTGGTCTTGAAATGCCTTTCTCAATTGAAGGCATTAGTATTTATTACCTTAATCTGGTCAGACCTGACGGAACCAAGTTAGCAGCCAGCCTTTATTTGACAGAAACCTTACCCACGGATCAAAAAATCCCTGTTGTTTTTGATTTAACCCCTTATCAAAAAGATGGACGCCGCCTTGATCATACCGCTGATCATAATAGCTATTTGGTTCATCATGGTTTTGCTGCCTTGACGGTGGATGTGCGGGGGACGGGAAGCTCCAGCGGCGTTGCCACCCAAGAATATTCAAAAGAAGAAATTGAAGACGGTGTTCAAATCATTGATTGGGCATCAAAACAGCCATGGTGCAATGGCAATGTGGGCATGTATGGCAAATCATATGCAGGATTTAACAGCATCCAAGTGGCGATGAAAGCCCCCCCTGCCTTAAAAGCCATCATTCCGGCCTATGCCACCGATGACCTTTATACCGATGATGTGCATTATATGGGTGGAGTGCCACAAATTATGGAAGAAATGTATGGTATTTCGGTTAATGCCCGAAATGTGCTTCCACCAACCCCGCTGTATGACATTCATTCGCCAGAAGCCCTTGAACGCTTTGACCAAGAACCATGGATAATGAATTGGCGTCGCCAACAAACCCGCAATGACTTTTGGCAAGAAGGTAGCCTAAACACCAATTATAGCAGCATCAAAGCCGCGACCTTAATTGTCACGGGTTTTATGGATGGTTATCAAAATTATGCGCTTAGAGCGCCCTATCATATGACCGCCCCGGTTAAGACCTTTGTTGGCCCCTATATTCACCAATGGCCATGGGTTGCCACCGTTGGACCAAAACTAGACCTACGATTTCACTTACTGGTTCGTTGGTTTGACTATTGGCTTAAAGGCATTGATAACGGCGTTATGGATGAACCTGATGTCACCATATTCACCACCCAAAGCCATGAACGCAGCTTTCGCTATACGGGCGACATACCGGGCAGCTGGTCTTATTATAACAGCGTGCCTGACAGTGCGATGGTGGCGACACAGCGCTATTATTTCCACCCTGATGAAAGCCGCGCGATTAAAGATGTTGAAGCCCGTGATGACGAGGTTGGCACTGGTGGTGGGTTAGGCAAGACAAAACCACTTTCGGCCTCAGCCTTAAAGCGCAGATATATTCCTGCAGCGGGGATTAACACCAAAACTTTTGCGCCTACATCGCGCGATGGCATTTTTGGCCTTGACCAAACACCCTCTGACCAATTGGGCCTGATGTTTGATGGCGAGCCCGTATCAAAACCAACTCGCTTGTTTGGCTATCCTAAGGCACGCTTGTTTGTGGCAGCCACAGCCCCTGTTGCCACATGGATTGTGCGCCTTTGTGATGTCGCCCCTGATGGCACCTCGCATTATATTTCTAAGGGCGTATTAAACGGCACCCATCGCATGGGCCACGAAAACCCCACTGCCTTGACACCTGGTGAAATTTATCAGCTTGATATTACCCTCAACGCCAATGCTTATGAGTTAAAAGCGGGGCATAAATTGCGTGTCGTTGTGGTGAATGGTGACTGGCCGCATATTTGGCCTTCGCCATACCCTATGTTAACCACGCTTTATACAGGCGGTGATAACGCAAGCTATATAGAATTACCAACAGGGCACGATGCGATGGTGAGTGAAGAGCAAAACCTTAACTTCCACCAAGCCCCCATTAACGCGCCAAAACCTAATACCGGCGTGACTTATAAAATTGGCACATGGCCCGATGTTAGCTATCAACACAGCTTTGATGATCACACAAAAGAAGACATCATTAAGTTTAACACCGATGGTCGCTATATCACCAAAATGCCCCATGGTATTAGCCGCGAGTTTTTAGATATTATGGAAACACGGGTTTCAAAAGACACCCCTGCCAACACCTCTATGTCATTAGTGGGGGATCGCCGCATCCAAACCCCAAATGGGCAATTAAACGCTGTTGCCAAAGGATCGGTCAGCAGTGATGCAAACAATTTTTATGTGACCGTCGAAACCAGCCTGCAAAAAAAGGGCAGAACGGTGCGTGAAAAAACATGGCGCGAAACCATCAAACGTAACTTGGTATAAAAAGGGCCAACACTCCTGTCAGCCCTTAATTCGCAGATTTACTAAATCTTATTTTAACGTGATGGTCCCTAAATGTTGTGGGATAATGACTTCACTATTGGGTGAGATTTTCGCCACCGTTTCTTTAAACGGGATCAATTTATTTTTCACATTGTCTTCTTGCGAAAAACCATAAGGCAGGCGGAAATTATCCCAATGGGTGGGAATAATAACCTTTGGCATGCCTGTAGACCTCACCAAGCGTTCATCATAATTGTAAAGCCCCAAACGCGAGCCATTAATCCCCGCCAGTAAAACATCAGGGTTTAAGCCATCCATTTCACGTTCAATGAAGTTCATAGACCCCATGGTTAAAACATTTTTACCATCAAAACGGGCTAAAAACATCAAAGAGCGCCCCTCAATGAATTGATTAATGGTTAACGGAATTTCCAATTCATCCGGGTTTTTATATTCGCGACTATCATAATAATGCTTCTCCCCAAGGGCAGAGTGAATAGAAGGCACCACACGTACCGAAAAGTTTTCAAACTGATAATCTTCACCACCCCGCACCGTGTAGAGCTGATCTGCAGGAACACCATAAGCCTTTAAAATAGTGGTGGTGGTTTCAGTGCCAATAACCTTAGCTCCCGTTTTTTTGGCGATATAAGGCACATCAGACAAATGGTCGTTATGTGAGTGATGTACCAAGATAAAGTCAGCCTTGGTGATATGCTCATCAATCACTTTAGTGTCCGAAACCGCTGCTTTGTTTCGATCATAAGCTGGGCGGGTATCATCAGGGTGCGATGGGCCAACTGTAACCTTGGCACGGGTCAAATAGGGGTCAACTAAAACCACCACTTTTCCATCGGTGATTTCCCAACCCGCAGCACCAAAATATTTAAGCTTTAACTCAGCCGCAAAACTTGTGGGAATTGCCAGCATAGAGATAAATAAAACTGTTAATAGCGTCCGCATTATTGACCCTCATCCATTACTTCAACAATCATCTCAACCTCAACCGATTGACCTCGTGGTAAGGTCGCCATGCCAACAGCTGCACGGGCGTGGCGGCCTCGTTCACCAAAAACGCCGACAATGGTATCAGAAAAACCGTTAAGAACCGCAGGTTGCTGGACAAAATCAGGGTCTGAGTTTACCATCCCTAAAACCTTAACCACGCGTACAACCTTGTTCAGATTGCCCAACATTTGCTTTAAAACGGCCAGTTGATTAAGGGCTGTCATGCGGGCACCGTCATAGCCCTCTTCAATGGTAACATCTTTGCCAAGCTTGCCACGTAATTCACGCCCATCAGGGTAAAGTGGGCCTTTACCTGCCAAGAAAATAAGATTACCTGTGCGTACGCCATTAACGTAATTAGCCACAGGTGTTGGCGGCGTTGGTAGGGTTAAACCCATTTCAGCCAAGCGTGCCTCTGGGTCATAATCAGCGTCTTGCGCCTTAACTGATGAAAATGACGTCACCAATATAAGCCCTGATGCCATTATGCTTAAAAATTTATTCTTCATATATAACTCTCCCCTCACATAGATTTGCGAAAGGTATGGTTCCATATTTTTTTAGGGAAGTATAGCGCTAGTTAGATGCTAAGCGATAAATCAGTCACCTTCGCTTAAAAACTTTTCGCAGGTTGAGGGCAGCGGCGACCAAAATGCTTTATAAGGGTTATCACCACACACAACGGTTAAAAAGTTTGCTCGCCACATGGCATTTTTATCAGCCTGCATTTTCAGTGTTTCTTCATAAAGCGGATGATCTTGCAGCTTTGCAAGGTATCCATTTTGGGGGTCGAATTGATAACCATTTTCGAATATTTGACGGCGCAACAGGGTCATAGCCGTGTCATAATCGCCGCTGTAGTAAGCCATGTGACGTTTTATGCCTAACTGCTCATGTGGGCGAAGGTTAAGTGTTTCTAGCTTTTTCAAATACGCCCTCATGGAGACAAAAACATCTGACAAATCAGCATTTTCATTTTCCATTAGGCGATAATGCAACAAATCGTTCAAATCACCTGGACTGAAGGCATTGATAGCAATTAACCCATTATAATCGCTAAAACTTTTTTCTAAGAGATTATATAAATCTTTATAGTCCCCTGTGCTTGCCTTTGAGCCATAATAATTACGTTGATATTGTTCGTTTTCAGGATCCGTTAAATATCGTTCATAAGCGGCCTTGACGTTTTCTTCATAATTACCAACAACATAATTATACCAACCCATTTGATGATCAGGCAGCAATGCTTTTGCCTCATCAAGCAAATCCATATTGAATAATGCCCCCACAATAATATTTCTGATACGGCCAAAATTAGGGGCATATTCCATGGTTTTTAGGGACGTGTGCAGCGCTTCGTCATGCTTTCCTTGAGCTTCCTGCATCCACGCCATTAAAAGGCCATGAAACGGCATGCTCAAAGTTTTCATTTTTTCAATCATTGGCAGGGCTTTATCATATTCACCCATACTAAAATAAAAGCGTGCCGTATTACCCAATGCAGGAATAGATAAGGGGTTTAACCTTAAAGCTTGAAGGGTATAGTCATGGCCCTTTTCAAACTCAGATAAATCATCGGTGTGGATATTGCCTAATAAATTAAGCGCGTAAGCATCATTGGGGTTTAACTGCAGCACCCGCTCTAACCCTGCGACGGTTTCTTCAATATCCACGAAACCCCATTCGGCATATGCTTTTGCCAACACTGCATCAGGTAAGTCAGGGGCTAATTCAATGGCCTTATTGGCATAGGGAAGCGATAAATCATAGGCTTCTTTAGCGGTGTATGAACCATATTGACCATTAACTTGTAAACCTATGGTTACAGCAAGGGCGGCATAAGCCTTGGCATAGTT